>CAZZWS010000080.1:0-16342 GCA_964657795.1 Beijerinckiaceae bacterium | reverse complement strand
CGAGATCGGCGAGACCATGAGCGAGATCGTGGCCTACGGCACCGCCGTGGTGCTGGAAGACGTGGGCGCCTCGGCGTCCTCGTCCGCGTCCGCCTCGTCGGCGTCCAGCTCCGCATCGGGCGCGGCGTCGGGCGACGCGCCCCAGGGCGGTATGGCTCGATAAAGCGCCATGCTCAGGGCTCCGTGCACGTCGAGCCGCGCGCCACGAACACCGCGACGGGCAGCGGAGGGTCGGTCTGCGTCGCGCGGCGGACGAAGCAGCGTTCCACGTACCGCAGGATCGCCGGGTGGGTCTTCTCGATGCCGTCCGGCAGGTCGCCGGGACGCTCCTGCGTGACGATCGCGAAGGCCGGATCGGCGGCGATCAATCGGTCGATCTCGCGTCGCTGACGTTCGGGCCGCGACGGAAAGACCTCGTAGATCTCCCAGTTCGGCGCGCGCTGTCCGACCATCGCGTACGCGCCCGGCCAGTCGTGCGCCGCGAAGAAGCGGCGGCCGGCGAACTCCGTGGTCAGCCGCTGCACCAGCCGGACTTCGGCAGCCACGTCCGGTGGCACGCGCAACGTGTCGTGCAGGACGGTGACCGTGTCCGTCGTGCGGCCGCGCAACGCCTGGTAGCCCGCCCGCGCGTTGATCAGCAGGAACACGCTGAACAGCGCGATGACGACGCGCAGGCGGTCCTGGCGATCGGGGGCCAGCGTCGGCGGCAGCGTCCACATCGCGACGACCAGCGGCAGGCCGCTGACGGCGACATGCATGAGGCCGGCGCTCGACCACGCGTAGTGCGCGTACGGGACGCCGAGGCAGATCGCGGCCGTGAATACCGCGTTCGGCCGCGCCGGGAGCGCGCCGCGGCGGGCCGTCGTCCACAGACCGGCCAGCAGGACGACCGGCGTCGCGAGGAACACCACGCCCAGCGACGACTCGCGCCACGCGTCGACGATGTGCGCCGCGCCGGGCCGCGCGGCGGCCAGCGGGTCGGGCATCGGCAGGAAGACGTTGGTGGTCCCGGCTTCGACCAGCATGCGGATGGCGTCGACGAAGGCGGCGGCGAAGCCGGTGATCGTTATGAAGCAGAACAATATCGGCGCGTAGCCGATGACCACGCCCAGGACGATCGCCACGAGTATGCGGCTCGTGAACGCCCGTTGGCCGCGCCACTGCATCACGCCCAGCGCGAGCAGGCCGCCGATCGTTCCGTACAGTCCATGGTTGATGCCGATGGTCGCGGCGACCCCGAGGCACAGGCCGAAGACCGCCGCGCCGCGCGGGTCGCAGCGACGGATGAAGCCGGCCAGGCCCGCGACCAGCAGCAGCGCCGCGAAGCTGTCGGCGACCTTGTATTCGGGGACCATCCACACGGTGAAGGTCGCGGCGGCCAGCAGGAGCCAGGCGGGTCGCCGCTCACGCACCAGCGCGATGGCGATCGCGACCGCGCAACTGGCCAGGACCGCATCTCCGAAGCGGAGCGCGACGATGCCGCGACTGCCGACCAGCATCATCCACAGCGCCGACCAGTAGTAGCGGCCGATGTCGTAGGACTGGAAGTCGCGCAGCGGCACCTCGCCCGCCAGCACGCGCTGCGCGCCGTACCAGAGAAACCCCTCGTCGGCCTTGCCGAGCCCGACGTGGCCGTCGAGCACGAACGCGCCGATCGGCAACAGCGCTCCGAGCAGCATCCACGCGGTCGATGGGCGCGATGCGGTGATGGCGACAAGACCTTCGCGCGGTGCGAGGACGGCTGGCATCGATACGGTCAAACGGACCTCGGGCTCGCGCCGACGAACAGCGTGCCGACCACGATCAACGTCACGCCGACGACCTTGCCCAGCGACCACGACTCGCCGAGCAGCCACACGCTCAGCGCCAGCACGATCACGAAGTTGAGACTCGTGAACGGATACGCGTAGCCGAGCTCGAAGCGCGTCATCGCGGCCATCCACGACAGGCCGGCGAGGAATGCGGCGGCGAAGCTCGCGACGACGAACGGATCCAGCAGCATGCCGAGCAGGAAGCGCAGGCCGCCCGCGCCGGACGGCATCGGCCCCGCATGATCCATGCGGCTCTTCAGCATCAACTGCCCGAACACCGTCAGCGCGATGGTCGCGGCGATGTAGCCGTAGTCGTACCAGCGCGGGGTCATGTCTCCTCCACCGACTTGCGGACGATGATCGTGAAGCTGTACAGGTCGTAGTCGTGCAGCAGCGCGACGTTGCGCGCATGGCGTCGCTTGCAGAGATCGAACACGGCGCATGGATCGGGATACCAGAGGTGAGGGCGCATGCGTTCCACGTCGGAGTAGGCGGTCAGGCAGTTGAACGCGAAGCCGAGGCGACTCGTTGCATCCAGCGTCGCGATGCCGTCGGCGAGGTCCTCGAAGCAGCGGGCGTCGGACCGCTCGAGCCGCAATGCGAAGAGGCCGCTCGCGACGCCGTAGTCGGCGATCGCGAGCGGCCGGTCGGCCACTGCGAAGGACGCATCGGCGCGTCCGGCATGACGGACCCTGGCCGCTTCGATCATGGCCGCGTCGAGGTCGAAGCCGCGATAGTCGATCGATGTGGACCGCGCCGCCGCTTTATCGAAATGTGCATCGAGATGCGCGTCGAAAAGCGCGTCGAGCAGCGCGCCGTATCCGCATCCCCAGTCGTTGAGCGAAAGTGTCCTGCCGGTCGGCAGCAGCTTGAACAATTGTTCGAACAGCGTGTACTGCGCCGCGTGACCGTTCCAGTCCACGCCGCGTGGCGTCGGTCCGTGCTCCGCGAACTTGTCGCGATAGTAGGCGAGCGTCCGCTCGCGCAGGTCACGCAGGTCATCGATGCGGCGGTCATCGTTCGGCATGGCGGCCATGGATATCCCGGACGATGGTGTAGGGGCGGCGCTTGACCTCGGCAAGGATCTTTCCGACGTACAGGCCGACCACGCCTACGCCTGCGAGGATCAGCGATCCGAAGAGCCAGACCGACGCCAGCAGAGGCTGCCAGCCGGCCGGGGACCGGGTGGCCGACAGGCTCTGCCCCACCATGACGACCATCATCGTCAACGTCGCCGCGAAGCTCGCGATGCCGACGCAGAGGATGGCGGTGAGCGGCGTCGTGCTGAACGACGTGACCGCATCGATCACGATGGCCAGCCGATGCCGCAACGTGTAGGTCGATGCGCTGCTGCTCCGCTTGACCACGACGCAGGGTCTCTGCGCGAACCCGGTGACGGCCCACAGCCCGCCGATCTCGAACTCGCGTTCCTCGTGACGCAGCAGCGCATCGACGTAGCGCCGCGTCATGAGCCGGGCCGTGACCATGTTGCGCGGCATGTCCACCCGACTGACGACCCGCATCAGGCCGTAATAGACCTCGCCGGACCACCGTTCGAACCAGCCTCCCTTCCGCGCGGCCTGCACGCCGAAGACGACGTCGCACGGTTCGTCGGCCATCCGCGCCGCGAACGGCAGCAGCCACGCCGGGTCCTCCTCGAGATCGCTGTCGATCAGGAAGACGCGTTCGCCATGCGCGTGGGACAGCCCGGTCATCATCGCCTTGTGATGGCCGAAGTTGCGCGACAGGTCGACCACGACGAGGTGCGGGTCGTGCGTGGTCAGCGCGACCGCGAGTGCGAGGCTCGTGTCCGGCGAGCCGTCGTTGACGAGGACGATCTCGTAGTCGTCGTCGACGAGCCGCCGTGCGGCGTCGCTCGCGCCGCGATGGAAGTCGACGACCGTCGCGGCCGAGCGATACAGCGTCGCGACGACGGACAGCTTCATCGGCTCGCGAACTTCATGAAGGCCGGTGCGTCGGGGCCGCAGTTGAAGAGCAGGTCGACGATGCTGACCTCGTGCACGAACGGTCCGTCCCACAACTGCGGATAGGGCGCATAGCCCGCGTAGTCGAACCAGGCGACCTCGACGCCTTCTCGCGCGAAGGCGACGGGGTCGAGATAGCCGCGCGCCGCCGGTCCCGAGACGTAGGTCGTCGCCCCGGCCTGCGCGCACAGCGAAGCCAGGCGCTGGTTGCGATCGCCTTCGAGCCGATAGTCGGACGAACGCGTCAGCGGCGTGGTGATGCCCAGGAAGCCGCAGACGGCGGCGATCAGCCGATGGTTGACGTCGACCAGACGGTTCCAGGCGTGGCTCAGGTAGAGCGGCGCCAGCCACGCGGCGACCTCGTCGAAGTGCGCGGCGCGTGCGTGGTTGGCGGCGAGCCTGCGCCAATGCGACGCGCCGCAGTCGCTGTCGAGGATCTCGACACGATCGATGGGCCGATGGATGGATCCGCCGACCGGAATGCTCAGCCATTGCACGCCGTGCGGCGTGCGGATGCGATTGCGGTTGCGCCAGTCGTTCTTGGTGTACTGCACCTCGTCGTAGAACACGAACTCGTCCACCGCCGCGATCAGATCGAAATAGCCCTTCCACGGGATGTAGTTGGACTGCAGGACGGCGATGCGCTTCATGGCGGGACGGCGGTGGTGGTGCGACCGGGGACGGGTCGATGCGGCACGGCCCGAAGGCGAGCACGTTTCGTGCCGCTTTCGCGCCCGCCTTCGAGCCATCAGTTGGTCTGGCGCTTGATCGCGAGCGGACCGAAGGCCTGGCACACCGGCATCATCTGGAGGCTGTTGATGTTGACGCGCGGCGGCAGCGTCGCCACCCAGAACACGGCTTCGGCGACATCCTCGGCCGTCAGCGGCTGCGTGCCGTCGTAGACCTTCGACGCCTTCTCGTCGTCGCCCTTGAAGCGGACGCTGGAGAATTCGGTGCCGCCGCACAGGCCCGGCTCGACGAGGCTGACGCGCACCGGCGTGCCGAGCAGGTCCGCACGCAGGTTGAGGCTGAACTGGGCGACGAACGCCTTCGTCGCGCCGTAGACGTTGCCGCCGGGGTAGGGGAAGTGCGCTGCGACCGAACCCAGGTTGACGACGTGCCCGCGACCACGCTCGATCATGCCGGGCAGCATCACGCGGGTCATGTACGTGAGCCCCTTGACGTTGGTATCGACCATCGTGTCCCAGTCGTCGAGATCGGCCGCGTTGGCCGGTTCGAGGCCGAGCGCGAGCCCGGCGTTGTTGACGAGGACGTCGACGTCGGCGAATGCCGCGGGGAGGGTGGCCAGAACGGCTTCGATCGCGGCGCGGTCCGTGACGTCGAGCACGCACGGATGCACGGCGTCGCCGAGCTCGGCCTTCAACGCGTCGAGGCGGTCGGCGCGGCGGCCCGCCGCGACCACGTGATGACCCGCGGCGACGAAGCGGCGGGCGATGGCGGCGCCGAACCCCGCGGTGGCGCCGGTGACGAAGACGATCATGCAGGACCTCTTTTTCGAATGTCGGTTTACGTGGAAGTCGACGATTGTCGCAAAAGCCGGGCGGGTCGGTAGACCTCGGTCTTCAGTTTGTCACCCCGGTGAAGGTCGGGGGCAATCGCCGCATCGATGATCGGGTCCCGGCCTTCGCCGGGATGACAAGCTCGTCTGCTTCCTTCCTGCTTCCTGCTTCCTGCTGCAAGCGGTTGCCGGTGGCCTCATAGCCCGTGCGCGTTGCGGCCGGTGGCCCGGTCTCTTACACTGCGCACCCCGGATGCTCCACCCAGGCGGCCAGCGCCGCGGAGCCCATCGCGGCGCCATCGAGGCCCCCGCAGTCACCAGGACCGTCATGTTCGATTCCCAAGAAACCCTCGCCAACGCCGACCCCGAGATCTACGCGGCCATGGTCAGCGAGAACCGTCGCCAGGAAGATCACATCGAGCTGATCGCGTCGGAGAACTACACCAGTCCGGCGGTGATGGCGGCGCAGGGCAGCCAGCTCACGAACAAATACGCCGAGGGCTATCCCGGCAAGCGCTATTACGGCGGCTGCGAATACGTCGACATCGTCGAGCAGCTCGCCATCGATCGCGCGAAGGCGCTGTTCGGCGCCGACGCGGCCAACGTACAGCCCAACTCGGGCTCGCAGGCCAACCAGGCGGTCTTCTTCGCGCTGCTGAACCCGGGCGACACGTTCCTCGGCATGAGCCTGGCCGAAGGCGGCCACCTCACGCACGGCATGCACCTGAACATGAGCGGCAAGTGGTTCAAGCCGGTCAGCTACGGGCTCGATGCGAACGAGGTCATCGACTACGAAGCGGTCGAGCGGCTCGCGCACGAGCACAAGCCCAAGCTGATCCTCGCCGGCGCATCGGCCTACAGCCTGCGGATGGACTTCGAGCGCTTCGCGCGGATCGCGAAGGACGTCGGCGCGATCTTCATGGTCGACATGGCGCACTACGCCGGCCTCGTGGCGGCAGGCGTCTATCCGAATCCGGTGCCGCATGCCGACGTCGTGACCACGACGACGCACAAGACGCTGCGCGGCCCGCGCGGCGGGCTGATCCTGATGAAGGAACCGCTCGCGAAGGCGATCAACTCGGCGATCTTCCCGGGCATCCAGGGCGGTCCGTTGATGCACGTCATCGCCGGCAAGGCGATCGCGTTCAAGGAAGCGGCCGAGCCGGGCTTCAAGAGCTATCAGCAGCAGGTCGTGGTCAATGCCGACGCGATGGCGAAGGCGCTGATCGCGCGCGGGCTGCGCATCGTCTCGGGCCGCACCGAGAGCCACGTGATGCTGGTCGACCTGCGGCCGATGAAGATCACCGGCAAGGACGCCGAGAACGTGTTGGGGGCCGCGCACCTCACGGTCAACAAGAACGCCATCCCCAACGACCCCGAGAAGCCTTTCGTCACCAGCGGCATCCGCCTCGGCAGTCCGGCGATGACGACGCGCGGCTTCGGCGCCGAGGAAGCGACGATGGTCGGCAACCTCATCGCCGACGTGCTCGAAGCGCCGCGGGAATCGTCGGCGCAGGCGGCAGTCATCGCGGCGGTGGTCGAGAAGGTCGCCGCGCTGACGAAGCGCTTCCCGGTCTACGGGTGAGCTGATCGCGCATGCACTGTCCCTACTGCGCGCACGAGGGGACCCAGGTGCTCGACACGCGCATCTCGGAGGACGGCGACTCGATCCGGCGGCGCCGTCGCTGCGAGTCGTGCGACAAGCGCTTCACGACCTACGAGCGATCCGAGATCGCGCTGCCGGTCGTCGTCAAGAAGAACGGCAGCCGGGCCGATTTCGATCGCGGCAAGCTGTCGTTCAGCCTGCATCTGGCGTTGCGCAAGCGCCCGGTCAGCGCCGAGGCGGTCGACGCGGCCATCGAGCGCATCGAGGAGAAGCTGCGGTCGTCCGGCGACAAGGAAGTGCCGAGCGACCGCATCGGTGAACTGGTGATGCGCGAACTCAAGAAGATCGACAAGATCGCCTACATCCGCTTCGCGTCGGTGTATCGCAGCTTCGAGGACGTCGACGAATTCGCCGACGTGATCCGCGAGGTCGCCGCGAAGGGTCGCGCGAAGCCGGTCCGGAAGTAACACGCCCCAGACCCAGACCCGCGGCTCGGGCAAATCCCTAGACGCCCTGGCGATGAATGGCGGGATTTTGCCGATGCTTGGCGAGCATGGCGCGGTCCGTGCGCGCCAGAATCGGCGGGTGATGAAATCCCGACCTTCTCTCCTTTCGCAACGCCCGCTGCTGCGCCGCCCGCCCCTGCACCGCCCGATTGTGCGCGCCCGGATGCCGCGCGATCGCATGACACGCGTTCAGATGTCATCGTCGCGCGGGTTCACGCTCATCGAAGTGTTGGTCGCGCTGATCGTGCTCGTCCTCGGCGTGCTCGGATCGGCGGCGATGATGCTGACGTCGCTGCGCGACAACAAGCAATCCGCGCTGCGCTCTCAGGCTGCCGCGATGGCCTACGAGCTCGGCGACCTGATGCGCGCCAACCCGGGCATGGTGAGCACCTTCACCGGTTCGACGACCCCCGCCTTCGTGGCGGCCTGCTACACGAGCGGCTGCGCGCAGTCCGACATGGCCAGCAGCGACTACAACCAGTGGATCGCCAAGCTGACGGCGGTGACGCCGGTCGGGGCCACGACGCCGACGCCGGTACCGGGACTACCGAACGCGAGCTGGAAGATCTGTTTCGATGCGACCAATCCCAGCAGCATGTCGACGTGCGACGGATTGGCGACGTCGCCCCTCGTCGTGAAGCTCAAGTGGGACGAGAAGTTCAACAACGGCACGTTCGTCGCGGACTCGGTCAACAGCGGCAACTCGGACAGGCCGAACCTGGTCGTGCCGATGCGGCCGTACTGAAGCATGGCCGTCGACATGCATGCCCGCGCCCGGCAACGAGGCTTCACGCTGACCGAACTGATGATCGGTCTGGTGCTCGGCGCGCTCGTCGTCCTCGCCGCGACCAGCATGGTGGTCACGTCGCGCGGCACCTACCGCACGCAGGACGAGGCGACGCGTCTCGCCGAGAACGGCCGCTTCGCGCTCGAATTGTTGACGCGCCAGATTCGCCAGGCCGGCTACACCGAGTTCGGCGACAGCACGACGCCGCCAGCCTCCATTCAGGGGGTCTTCGGCGGTGGGACGATCTATGAAAGCACCAATTCGGATGTCGGTGGCGCGGACAACACCTCGATCAATTTCGCGGCCCCGGTCAACGGCAGCGATGCCCTGATCGTCTGGTATTACGGCAGCGGTCCGGCAGGCGGCGCGGCCGATGGCAACATCATCGATTGCGCGGGCTTCGGCGTGGCGAATCCCGCTCCCAATCCCACGGCCTACGCCAATGCGCACGTGCGCATGGTCTTCGAGGTCGTCCCCGATACCGACGGAGAACCGTCCCTGGGTTGCCGACCCGACAGCTACAACCCGAGCACCTTCGGCGTCACCCGGCCGCTCGGCAACGATCAGATTCTCGTGCGGGGCGTCGAAGACTTCCAGGTGTTGTACGGCGAGGCGATCTACGCGGTCGGAGCGGACCCGGACATCACCGCGCCGATCAGCATCGTCTACCGCACCGGCCAGGGTGGCGCCAATCCCGTGGTCAATTGGGGAAACATCGTGTCGGTGCGGTTCGCTCTCGTTCTACGCAGCAATCTCGGCGCACAGACCGACACCACGCCACAGACCTACAACCTGTTCGGCGCGTTGTATCCGGCGAGCAGCGACCCGGGTACCCAGTTCAGCACCGCCGCGATGTCGGTCTCCGAGCGGACGCGCTTGCGTCGAGTGGTCCAGACGACGGTCTTCATGCGCAACCGGCAGTCAGCGTGGCCCAGCCTGCAATGAGATCGGCTAACGGCATGCGGGGCGGCCTTGCGGGCAGGGCGCGCGGACAGGGCGGCTTTTCGCTGATCGTCGCGTTGATGATGCTGATCGTCATCATCATCCTCGGCATTAGCAGTTCGCAGATGGCCATCAACGAGGAGCGCGGCGCGCGCAACGCGCGAGATCGCCAGGTCGCCTTCCAGGCAGCGGAAGCCGCCCTGAAGGACGCGGAAGCCGAGATCCTCGCGACGACTTCGCCGGCCTGCGCGGTGCCGCTGCAGTTCGGGCGTGGACGGCAGAATTCGAAGATCTGCTTCAACGAGGCGAGCGGGATCTATTTCGTGGCCAACTGCGGGGCGTCGCCCTCGGTTGGACAGGGACTGTGCGCGTACAACAGCGCCGCACCCGCCTACCTGAGCTCCAACGTCAATTTCTACGCCGATGCGTCCGGCAGCAACTCGTCGCCGAACACCGTGCCGTACGGTCTGTATACGGGCGCTCGTTATCCATCACAGGTCGTGGACAGCCAGATCACGTCGTCAGCACCTCCCCCGGCGACCGGACTTCCCGTCTCCAGGTATTCGCCCCGCTACATCATCGAGATCGTTCCGAAGAATGTCGCCTACGACTCGTGCACCGGTCCGGCCGCCACGGCGGGTGCCGGGTGCAAGTCGATGTTTCGCGTGACCGCGATGGGTTTCGGTGCGAACTCCAATTCCCAAGTCGTTCTTCAGAGCGTCGTCAGTACACAGGATTAACGTCATGACCTTCTCGACCTGGTTTTCCGCACGCGTGATCCGTCGCGTGACTGCGCTGGGAGCTTCCGTGCTGACCTCCGCGCTGCTGTGCGGATGGTTTCCCGCGGCCGCGCAAACGGTCGACCTGGCGACCTCGCCGCTCTACGCCGGCGGGGCCGCCGTGCCGAATGTGGCGATCGTCGCCTCGTTCGAGTTTCCGACGTTCGGGCAAGCCTATCTGGGTCTCAGCTACAACGCTGCGAGCGTCTACACGGGATATTTCAATCCCACCAAATGCTATTCGTACAATGGCGATCCGCTCACTGAAGACCCGAATGGTTATTTCTATATTTCTTCGGCCGCTATCAACCATGTCTGTTTATTGTCTTTCAGCGGCAATTATCTCAATTTCGCGACCATCACGGCCGCGGATGAATTCCGCTATGCCCTGACCGGCGGCAACCGAGTCCTGGAGAGCGGTCCCAATTCCGGCACGATCCTGCAGCGTGCCTATCTTACGGGTTGCAATGCGAATGTATCGAATTGCAGTTCGTTCACCAATTTCTCGAATCAACAAATTCGCGGTGTTCCGGATTTCTATGCCAACAGCAGCACGTTTCCGACGCAATTGGCCCCGGCGGGAACGTTGGGAGGCTTGACCGTGGGAGGCGTGGTTACCGCGTTGCTGGGGGGTTACGTCAACAATTGCAAGACATTCATGTACATCACCGCCTTTCCGAGCGGCGGCAATTGCTTCGCTCCGAACAAGGAATTGGGTATCTACAACGTGCGGGTGAATGTCTGCGATGCCGCCGAAGGACCGACGCGGACCGATCTTTGTCTTTATTACCCGGCAGGCGGCAAATACAAGCCGGTCGGCGTCGTCCAGAAGAATGCGAATGCGATGCGCTTCTCGATCTTCGGCTATGTCATCGATCGAAGCGTGGGGAGCTACGTCGTGCCATCGGCATGTTCCGACAGCGCGAACAGTTACCCCACCGGTATCTGGAACCGCTGCCGCGTCGGCGGAGTCCTGCGCGCGCCGATGAAGTTCGTGGGGCCGAACACCTACGACGCGAGCGGAGCGGCTTCGGTCAACGCGAAGGCCGAGATCAACGCGGACGGCACCTTCGTCAACGACCCCGAAGGGACCGCTGCGGCGTGGGGCGGCCAGTATTCGGGCTTCGTCAACTATCTGAACCGGTTCGGCAGCGCGACGCAGGCGCTGCCCCAGACCGGTACCGGGGGTGCCGGCGAATACAAGCGTTACGACACGCTCGGCGAGATGTACTACGAGGCGATCCGCTATTACCAGAATCTCGCGCCCACGCCCGAGACTTATCAGCCGCAGAACGGCGTTCCTTTTCCCAATCAGGTCGCCGGCTACTTTCCGATCGTGACGAATTGGGCGGACCCGATCATCGCCGCGTGTTCGAACAACTACATCGTCGCGATCGCCGATGCGTACACCTGGGACGACGTCTACATCCCGGGCTACAACGGTTCGCCGCCGGTGCCGCCACAGAACAACCTGGCCTACTACCGAGCCTCGAGCCGTGCGCCCGAGGGAGGGCTGGATGCTTATGCCTGGACCCAGAAGATCGGCGTGCTCGAGGCGACGACACCCGCGTCGGGTACGTCGGGTAACGACGTCCATCCGCAGATGAATTTCTACTCCAACAGCCGGCATCCCAGCACCGGCATCCAGGATGCGCTGATCGGTTCGCTGAACACGGGCGCCTACTTCGACGCGGGGGCGGCCTACTGGGCCAACACGAACGACATCCGCAGTGATCTTGCAGGCACGCAGACGATCAAGACCATTGCGGTCGACGTCGGCTCCGGGGGCACTTCCAACCTGTGGGATCGCCAGCTCTATCTGATGGGCAAATACGGTGGCTTCACCGTCCCGACGACCACCCGCTCGGATGGATCGCAGCTCAATCCCTTCTACGCGACCAACCCCACCAATCCGACCGGGCCCGGGGTTCGCTCCAATTCCGAATGGGAAAGCTCGGCGGGCTCGGGCTATCCGGCCAACTACCTCTTCGCCAAGGATCCACAGGCGCTGATCAACGGGCTGCAGGCGGCCTTCTCGAACATCGCCGCGCAATCCGGCACGGCGGCGGGAAGCGCCGTGACTTCGGCCAGTCTGAATAACGGCGCTGCCGGCACCTACATCGCCCAGTTCTCGCCAACGCGCTGGTCGGGCACCGTGATCAACGAAACCGTCTCGCAGGTCGGTGGCGTGTTGACCGTCAACGCGACGCCGGTCTGGGACGCGGGCAAGTTGCTGACGACGCGTTGCGGGACGACCGCGCCGTATTCGACGCTCTGCACCGATGCCAGTCTCACGGCGACCGGCAACCGCAACATCGTCACCACGATCACGTCGGCGGGCGTGCGGTCGGGAACCAACTTCGCGCTGACCAATCTGGCTGCCGATGTCAACTACAGCGGTGCGCTCAACATCAGTCCGGTCACCGGCGTGGTCGACGGCCTCGCGCAGCAACGCATCAATTACCTGCGCGGCTACCGCGGCGACGAAGCGAGCCTGCTCGCGTTCCGGACCCGCGATGCCGTCTTCGGAGACGTCATCAACTCGGCGCCGGTCTATGTCGGCGCACCGTCGACCTCGATCACCGACACGTCCTATCAATCGTTCTACACCGCCAACGTCGGGCGTACCGCTGCGGTGTACGTCGGGGCCAACGACGGCATGTTGCATGCGCTCAACGCATCGACCGGCGCCGAGCTGTTCGCCTACATCCCGGGTTTCGTGTCGTCGTACCTGAGCGACCTGACCAACCCCGGTTACACGCACGAACCCTTCGTCGATGCCATTCCGGTGATCCAGGAAGCGAAGGTCAACGGAAGCTTCAAGACGGTCCTCGTCTCCGGCACGGGATCCGGCGGGTCAGGTGTGTTCGCTCTCGATGTGACCGACCCGACCGTGTTCGGTCCGAGCAAGGTCATTTTCGAATTCACCGATGCGGACGATTACGACCTGGGCAACGTGGTCACCGCGCCGCTCATCGTGAAGCTGCAGAACGGCACCTCGACCTCGGGCGGCGTCACCACACCGACCTACGGCTATTTCGCAGCGGTGACGAGCTACGACAGCCGTCGACCCCTGTGCAAATCGCCGGGCAATACCAATCTGCTGAGCATACTGGCCGGCGCTCCCAGTTCCTTTTTCTCGTCGATCCCGAATTGCACCAGCAATTCGCAGGGGGACACGTATCTGATCCAGGATTCCGCCAACCGGGGCGTTCTCTACCTGCTGTCGCTCGATCGAACCATCGGGACACCCTGGGTTCAGGGCAGCAATTACTACAAGTTCTATTTCCCGGCGATCAACACCACGACCCGCAACGGTCTGGGCCCCGTCGCCGCGCTTCCCAGCGGCACCGGCGACGGGTCGGCAGGCGCGCTGTACTTCGGCGACCTGCAGGGGCAGTTATGGCGACTCAACACGCTGGGTGCGCCGTCGACGTGGACGCCGTCACGGGGCACCGTTGCGGCACCGCTGCCCGTCTTCGTCGCCACGTCGTCGACCAATGCCGTTCAGCCGATCACGGCACGCCCCGAGCTCGGGACCGGTCCTTATGGTTCGACGCTGGTCGTGTTCGGTACCGGCGCCTATCTCGGACAAAGCGACATATCCGCGGCCTATACCCAGCAGAGCGAGTACGCGTTGATCGACGACAACGGCAGCATGCTGATCAGCCGGTCGAACCTGCAGCAGCGCACCGCGACCGTGAGCGGGACGCAGGTGACCGTGACCGGGAACCCCTTCACGTACAGCGGCGCCTCTTCCGCGATCAAGGGCTGGTACATCGATTTCCCGAGCACGTCGACGGGCGAACGCATGGTGAACAAGGCGGCATACGCGCCCGGCCTGTTGTCGTTCACATCGCTGACCCTGGCCAACAGCGTGTGCGGCAGCGGGGGAGGATATGTCTATCAGGTCAATCCGATCACCGGCCTGCCGCTCGTGACGGGTAACGTCGGAGGCTACGTGTCGACGGTCGGCATTCCCGGACCGCCTGTGATCGTGAACCTGACCGTGACCCCCGGGCAGGCGCGCGCCACCGGCGAACAGATCAACCAGATTACACAGACGACGCTGGTCTCCGGGACGTCGGGAAACATCAAAGGCATCGGGACGCCAGGCGCAGCGAAAGCGCCTCCGGTCGGTCGTGTGAGCTGGCGCGAGATCACGAACTACAACGATCAGCCGAAGACGCCTTAACTGAAGCGCCGCTGCGCGCAACGAACCGGAGCTTCCTTGGACCGACCTCTCCTCAACAACACGCGAACTCTGCGAGGCTTCACGCTGATCGAATTGATGATCACGGTGGCGATCATCGGCATTCTCGCGGCGATCGCCATCCCGTCCTATCAGGACTCGGTCTGGAAGGGCAAGCGGGGCGAAGCCAAGGCGGCCATCCTCCGCACGCTACAGACCGAAGAGCGCTGGTATACGCAGAACAACACGTATTACGTTTTCACCACGCCGAGCTCGACCAACAACACGCCGTTCAGCACTTACTCTGCCGACGCGGCGAATTCCCGGTATGCGATCAGTGTGGAGTACACGCCGTTGACCCTCGCGCAAGGCGCCAATTCGGTCACCTCCTGCAGCGCCAACGACGCGACCAAATGCATACGCGTGGTGGCGACCGTGCAAGGCAATCCTGATCCGACGTGCGGCAACAAGCTGTACATGGATACGACGGGCGCCAAGATGTCTGCGATCTACAACGCGAAGTGCTGGAACTGAGCATGAACCGCCATCGCGCCGGCTTCACGCTGATCGAGCTGATGGTGGTGATGGCCATCATCGCGATCATGCTGATGCTGGCCGTGCCGAGTTTCGCCAGCTTCATCTCCAACTATCGGGCCACCAGCGCCACCAACGATTTCCTTCAGGGCGTGACGCTGACGCGCGGCGAAGCGCTCAAGCGAGGCCGCAAGGTCCTGATGTTGCCCAACACGGCCAACGGAACGCCGAGCGTGTCGGGTAGCTGGACCAACGGCTGGACCATCTTCGTGGACAGCAACGCGAACCAGATCTACGATTCGACGGCCGACGAACTGATCTTCCAGCACAGCGCCCTGCAAGCGACGATCCGGACGAGCGGTTTCACGTCGTTGGGCGCGGCGTCGAGCACCGCGTTTCTCGATGGCACCAAGACCTACATCCAGTTCGACGGCACGGGCTTTCCGCGACTGCTCGCCTCGGCCGCGGTTCAGGCAGGTGGCATCGTGATCACCGACGTGACGGTCTCCGCACAGCAGACGACCAGGAACACCCGGACGTTGTGCGTCGGTCGGATGGGTCGGGCCCAAGTCGTGCAGGGCGTGGATCCCAGCAGCTGTCAAAACAGCTAGAGGTTTTGCATCAGTCGAACACGGCATGCGCATGACACGCAGGCCACCCGCGTCGGAAGCGGACAGGTAGCCAGAACGCGCGCGGAAGACCGCGGACGCGCGTCATCTTCGGGCGGGCGGATTGCGGCCTCGAAGCGTTGTGGAAGGATGGTCGGCATGGGCGAGCGCTTCCCGGGTTTTCGCCATCGTCAATCGCCCGACGGGTAGTCTCGTCCGCGGCGGGTACTCGCTCCCGTTCGCCCTCCGGAGCAACCGATCCGGTTGCTCTGATTCGACCGGGCGAAGCCGCGCATCCGGGGGTCGCGTCACCTGCGTCCACTCGATCGAATCGTTGTGACATCGAGCGACGACGTGTCCTTCGCGACGCCATCCATCGTCGGGTTCATCCACTCGGACCATGCGCCGGCGGGGCGATCCGATTTGAATCGGGGGCATGGCATGCCTCGATCCCCGTCCCGCAAGAAATCCGCCGGTCCTCAGCGCGCGGCGTCGCGTGTACGGCCTTCGGCGGGTGACGGGCGAAGGACGCGGGATGTCGCTTATCGAACTGATGATCGTCGTCGCCGTCGTCGGCATCCTGCTGGCCACCGCGGTCCCGGGCTTCGCACGAATGCTGTCGAGTCATCGCGCGGCGACGGCCGTCAGCGACCTCGTTCAGGCGATGGCGTTGACGCGCAACGAGGCGCTCAAGCGCGGGCGCCGGGTCTATCTCGCACCGCGCGGTGCGCACTGGCGCGACGGCTGGGTCGTGTTCGTCGATCGCAACGACAACCGTCTGTTCGACCCGACCGTCGACGAACTGATCGCTCAGCACGATGCGGTGAGCGCGTCGGTCACGATCACCAATCCCGCCAATGCCGCGCGGGAGTCCTTCACCGACCTCGGTTCGCCGCAGCGTACGTACGTCATGTTCGACGGCACCGGCTACGCGCGGCAGCGCAACGGAGCCTTCAACGCCGGCAGCTTCGCCGTCACCGATCGCAGCGGCAAGGTGACGACGGTCCGGACGATCTGCCTCGCGTCCTACGGACGGGTGCGCGTGGTCGTCGATCGTGCGAACTGCGGTTGAA
>CAZZWS010000079.1:9163-16428 GCA_964657795.1 Beijerinckiaceae bacterium | reverse complement strand
CACTTGAGGTCGTCGAGCAGCAGGGATGCGATCCGCTTGCCGTTGTCGCTGTTCTCGGGCTTGCCGGTGGAATCGAGCACGGCGACGCTGCTGCTGTTGCCTTCGCCGGTCACCTTGATGTGGTACTTGACCGGACTGCCCTCGTCGTCCTTGCGCCGGAAGAAGAAGCGGGTGAAGAAGTTCGGCTCGTCGCGGCCGGCGAACTTCGGATCGACGTACCGGACGAAGTAGAGGCCTTGCGTGCGGTCCCGATCCTCGACCGTGAAGCCGACGCGATCAAGCGCGAGGCCGACGCGACGCCACGCGCGATCGAACGAATCCTGCAGTTCGACGTAACCCTGCGTGCCCTGCCCTCCGGCGATCAGCTTGGAACGCGCCTGCTCCGCGTTCGGCGTGACGTAACCGGCGGCCACGACGGTCTTCGCCTGTTCCTTGTCGGACCCGAGGCGGACCAGCAGGCGGCGCAGGAATTCGGCCTCGAGCTCGGGATCGGACGAACGCGGCTCCCAGATGGTGTCGCCGCCCTGCACGCCGACGATCACTTCCTTCGCGCCGCGGTGGCTGATGTAGATCTCGCTGCCGCCGTCGGGCGCGCGCTCGATGCGCGTGCGGAACTTGTCGCGCTCGCCGGTGGAATACATGCCATCGAGGACCTTGCCCAGCGTGTTGCGGATGAAATCCTGCGGGATCTTCGCGCGGTTCTCCGCCCAGTCGGTCTCCATGATGCCGGTGTCCTGCGACTCGGTCTTGATCAGGAAGCCCTGCTCCTGCCAGAACTCCTTCGCGATCGGCCACACCTGGTCGGGCTTGAAATTGACCACCAGCCAGCGCTGTCCGCCGGCGCGCTCCATGCGTGCGCCCTCGATCTGCGGCAGCACGTTCGGACCGGTCGGGGCGGACGGGGCCGACGCCTTCTCCTGCTGATACTGCGACAGCGTCGTCGGGCCCTTGTCCGCGGGGATGTCGTAGCGATCGTCGCGCGGCACGGCGCCGAGATCGGGCGGCACTTCGAGCGACTTGACCTTCAGGGTCGTGGACTGCGACTTGTAGTCGAGCTTGTCGCCTTCGAGCATGGAACTGGTCCACGTGCAGGCGGCGACGGTGACCAGCGCGACGGCCATGATCGACCGCTTGACGATCGACCGCATGATGATCGATCGAGTGGCCCGCGGAGCAACGAGGTGTGAATTCATGAGTTCCATTGTTGGTTCTTTCGACCGACACGCGACTCGTGCCGGCAGGTCGGACGATCGCGTCAGGCAGCGAGGCGCGCGCTCGTGCGTGCGCATGCATCTGGCGCCGCGTTCAGTTCTTCCCCGACGCCGTCATCTTGCAGAACTCCCGACTGACGGAGCGCCTCGACCACGGCGTCCTGTCGCTCGAGCGACAACGGCACCAGCGGCAGACGGATCCCGCTGTCGATCAGGCCCATCCGTGCCAGCGCCCACTTGACGGGAATCGGGTTCGGCTCGATGCCCTGGACGCGATGCAGGCCCAGCGTCTTCAGATGCCAGGCCTGCGCCGCCGCGACGTCGCCCGCCATCGCCGCCTTGCACAACTCGTGCAGGGCACGGGGCGCCACGTTGGCGGAGACCGAGATGCTGCCTTTGCCGCCCATCAGCATCAGCGCGACGGCACTCGCGTCGTCGCCGCTGTAGACCGCGAAGTTCGGCGAAGAGGATGCAGAAAGCGCCGCCATCAACGCGATGCCGCGACCGATGTCGCCGGTGGCGTCCTTGATGCCGACGATGCCCGGCACGTCGGCGAGACGCACGACGGTGTCGTTGGCGAGGTCGGCCACGGTGCGCCCCGGCACGTTGTACAGGATGACCGGGATGTCGACGTTTTCGGCGATGGCCGCGAAGTGGCGATAGAGACCTTCCTGCGGCGGGCGGTTGTAGTAAGGCACGACCGACAGCACGGCGTCCGCGCCCACCGACTTCGCGAAGCGCGTCAGTTCGATGGCCTCGGCGGTGGAGTTGCCTCCGGCGCCGGCGATGATGGGGATGCGACCCGCGGCCTGTTCGACGGCCGCGCGGATCAGCGCGCAATGCTCGTCGACCGAGACCGTCGGCGACTCGCCGGTGGTGCCGACCGCGACGATGGCGTCGGTGCCTTCGGCGACGTGCCAGTCGATCAGGCGTCGATACGCGTCCATGTCCAGACGTCCGTCCGGATGCATGGGAGTGACCATCGCAACGATGCTGCCTTGGATCATGGCATCGAACACTTTGAAGGCGGTGCGCCGCGGGAAGGACACCACAGGCGTGATTCAACCGCGAATTGATGGGCCGGACCGGTCCGGAACCGCATACCGAACCACTGCCGATGGCTTGCGGTCCGATAAACCATCGATTTTAGCGGATTTGCAAACGACCGGCCGCGTCGGCCGTTACAGCGCGTGACGGTGTCGTCCAGCGGGGCCGTTCGGGGAGACGGCGCGGCGTACGGCGCAGATCCTCTGCCGCGACGCCGGCGCCGGATCGTCGACCAGTCCATCCTCGTAGGCGACGACGTCGAGGTCGCGGCAATGGTCCAGCAGTTCGCCGGTACGCAGCAGGAACGCCGGGTTGCCCGGCTTGCCGAAACGTTCGTTGCCGACGGCGAACGTCTCGTAGATCAGCACGCCGCCGGGCGCCAGCGCGGCGACCAACGCCGGGAACAGCGGACGATGGAGGTAGTTGGTCGCGACGACCGCCGCGAACCACCGATCGTCCAACGGCCACGGCGCGCCTTCGAGATCGGCCACGATCGTCTCGCTCGCACCGCTGCCGGCCAGCGCCTCGCCATCCCGATCGACGCCGGTCACGCGATGACCGTGCGCTTCGAGCCAGCGCGCGTGGCGACCGCTGCCGCAGGCCACGTCGAGCACCGGACCGGCCGGGGCGATCAGCGGCCCGAAACGGACCACCCAGGGCGACGGGGTGTCGGCCCGACCCGTCCTCACCGATACGCCAGACCCATCGCCTGCCTCACCTCCCCCATCGTTTCCCGCGCCACCGCCCGCGCGCGGTCGCAGCCCGCGTCGACGATGTCGCGCAGCAGCGCCGGCCGATCGAGATAGCGTTGCGCGCGTTCCCGGATCGGCTCCTGCTCCGCGATGATGGCGTCGATCAGCGGCTGCTTGCATTCGAGGCAGCCGATGCCCGCGGTCGTGCAGCCCTCGACGACCCATGCGCGCGTCGCGTCGTTCGAATAGACCTTGTGCAGCGACCACACCGGACATTTCTCCGGGTCGCCCTTGTCGTCGCGACGGACCCGTGCGGGATCGGTCTGCATGTGACGGACCTTCTTCGTGACGACGGCCGGCTCCTCGCGCATCGCGATCGCATTGCCGTAGCTCTTGCTCATCTTCGCGCCGTCGAGACCCGGCACC
This sequence comes from Beijerinckiaceae bacterium, assembly GCA_964657795.1. Lineage (GTDB taxonomy): Bacteria > Pseudomonadota > Gammaproteobacteria > Burkholderiales > Burkholderiaceae_D > CAHJXF01. The sequence goes on along the minus strand of CAZZWS010000079.1, from coordinate 13,052 downwards.
TTCGGCGACTCGGTCAACAGCGCGGCCGGCTCGACGAGGATCTGCCGCTGCGAGCCCGTCAGGTAACCGAGCAGGCGTTCGCGATCCGCCGCGCCGAGACTGCCGGCGTTCGCGAGCAGCGCGCGCCCCTCTTCGAGCGAATCGGTATCGCCCTGCTCGCCGTAGCGCTTCCTCAACAGTTCGAAGGTCTTCCCGTTGGACTTGCCGAGTTGCGCGATGGCGGCCTTGACCTTCTGCTCGAAGCCCGGCTCGCGACCGAACAGATGGTTGAAGCGGCGCGCCACCTCGCGCGTGATCTCGACGTGCGGCACCTGATCCTCGCCGACCGGCACGAAATGCGACCGGTAGATGAGGATGTCGGCCGACTGCATCAGGGGATAGCCGAGGAAGCCGTACGTCGTCAGGTCCTTGTGCACGAGCTTGGCGATCTGGTCCTTGTAGGTCGGCATGCGTTCCAGCCAGCCGAGCGGCGTCGTCATGCCGAGCAGCAACGACAGCTCGGCATGTTCGACGACCCGCGACTGGATGAAGATCGTCGAGCGTTCGGGATCGAGGCCGGCCGCGAGCCAGTCGATCAGCATCTCCCAGACGCTCTTCTCGATGATGTCGATCTCGTCGTAGACCGTCGTCAGCGCATGCCAGTCCGCGACGAAGAAGAAGCTCTCGTAGGCGTCCTGCAGGCGGACCCAGTTCTTGAGCGCACCGTGATAGTGGCCGATGTGCATCGCGCCGGTGGGACGCATGCCGGAGAGGACTCGTTCGGGGACCATGGTCAGCGGATCGGAATGATCAAAAGAAGGGACTGATCAGAAAAAAGATGAGGGACTGGAACACGTTCATCACCGGTTGCATCCAGATGTTGAGGGCGCCCACGGCGACCAGTCCCATCACGATGAAGAAGCCGTAGGGCTCGACCCGCGAATAGGCGAGCGAGGCCCGTGTGGGCAGCACGCCCTGCATCACGCGCCCGCCATCCAGCGGCGGCAGCGGAAAAAGGTTGAACGCCATGATCGCGAGGTTCACGCCGAAGCCCGCCTTGACGACCTCGATCACGAAGGGTTCGCGCACGCCGAACTTCGTCGCGATCAGACCGCCGACCAGCCACAGGATGGACTGGATCAGGTTGGCCGCCGGACCGGCGAGTGCGACCCAGATCATGTCGCGCTTGGGCTTGCGAAGGTTGCCGAAGACGACCGGCACCGGCTTCGCGTACCCGATGATGAAGCGGCCCTGCAGCACGATCGGCAGCACGTTCGTGCCGATCGGATCGATGTGCTTCAGCGGATTCAGCGTGACACGGCCCTGCGCGTACGCGGTGTTGTCGCCGAAGTGGCGCGCGATGTAGCCGTGCGCCGCCTCGTGCAGCGTGATCGCGAAGATCACGGGGATCGCATAGACGGTCAGCTGCTGGATGATGTCGTTCATGCGTGAGTCGTCATGCGGCCAGCGACGACAGTCCGAACGGCGCGAGGTCGCCGAGGCCGGCCCGAACCAGCGTCGGCTCGGGGCTGGTCAGGTCGATCACGCTCGACGGTTCGATGCCGCACGCGCCACCATCGAGCACGAGGTCGAGCACGCTTTCCAGGCGCTCGCGGATCTCCTCGCCGTCGTTCATCGGCACCGTCTCGCCGGGCAGCATCAACGTGCTCGACAGCAGCGGACCGCCGAGCTCCTGCAGCAGCGCCTGCGTGATCGCGTGGGCCGGCACGCGCAGGCCGATGGTCTTCCGCGACGGATGCGAGACGCGCTTCGGCACCTCGCGCGTCGCCGGCAGGATGAAGACGTACGGACCCGGCGTCGTCGCCTTGAGCAGGCGGTACTGCACGTTGTCGACCTGCGCGTACAGCGCGATCTCGGACAGGTCGCGACACAGCAGCGCCAAGTGATGCTTGTCGTCGATGCCGCGGATGCGACGCAGCTTCGTCACCGCGTCCTTGTCGTCGAGCTGGCAGGCGATCGCGTAGCACGAGTCCGTCGGCAGCGCGATGACGCCACCGTCGCGCACGATCTGCGCGGCCTGCCGGATCAGGCGCGGCTGCGGATTCTGGGGATGGGGAGCGAAGTATTGGGACATGCGATCAGCGAGCGGACGGGGACGAACGAACGGGAGGCATGCGAACGGAGCGAAGCGGCCGGGTGGCGCCCCTCGTCATGCGATGTGGGGACGACTACCAGTGTTGCCAGACCGGCACCACCGAGTCGGGGAGAGGCGGCAGCGAGCCGAGGTCGTAACGGCTCTCCTCGGGCCCGTGGAAGTCCGAGCCGCGCGATGCCGAGAAGCCGTACTCCTTCGCGAAGCTCGCGAAGCGACGGTACTGATCCGGCGTGTGACTGCCGGTGACGACCTCGATGGCCTCGCCGCCGAGGTCCTTGAACTCCACGAACAGCGCGCGCAGTTCGGCGTCCTTGAGCTTGTAGCGACCCGGGTGCGCGATGACCGGCACGCCGCCCGCGGCCCTGATCCAGCCGATCGCCTCGGGCAACGAGGCCCATTGCATCGGCACGTAGCCCGGTTTGCCTTCGACCAGATACTTGCCGAAGACTTCCTTGACGTCGTCGCAGCGGCCCGTCTCGACGATGTAGCGCGCGAAGTGCGTGCGGCCGATCAGGTCGGGGTTGCCGACGTACTCGAGCGCGCCCTCGAACGCATCGGGGATGCCGGCGGTCGCGAGCTGCGCGGCCATCTCGTGCGCGCGCTTCGTGCGGCCCGATCGCGTCCGCTCAAGACCGTCGGCGAGCGTCGCGTTGCCCGGATCGATGCGCAGGCCGACGATGTGCAGCGTCTCGTGCGACCACGTCACGGAGATCTCCACGCCGGCCACGAACGGCAGGCCGACCTCCGCCGCGACATCGGCCGCACGCGCGAGTCCGCGCAACTCGTCGTGATCGGTCAGCGCCCACAACTGCACGCCCTGCGCGTGCGCGCGCCGCGCGATGTCCTCCGGCTCGAGCGTGCCGTCGGACACGGTCGAGTGGCAGTGCAGATCGGCGTTGAGCTGCGCGGGATCGCGGCGGGAGCGAAGCGAGAACATCGACGTATTTTACGCTGCGACCGTGCCGCTAACGCCGGATCGGTGCCGGCAGCAACGGATTGCCGAATCGTTGGCGATAAGCGCTTCCCAGCATCGCCGACCCGTATGCGTTCAGATGATGGGTATCGGCGTAGATCGGCGTGCCGTCGATGACCGTCGCGCAGCGGCCGTCGCGACACTGGATCGCGGCCGGATCGATGACGATCAGCGTCGGGTAACGGCGGCGCAGACCGTCCATCAGCGCCAGCGCGTCGGCCATCGCTGGCTGCGCGAAGCCGTTGGCGAGCGCGATGTCGCAATCCTCCACGAAGGGACGGCGGATCTTGATGTGCCGGTAGAAGCACGCCCGCGGGTCGTTGCCGTCCTCGGCGGTGGAGCCGAAGACGACCGGGATCGATCCGGCGGCCACGATGGTGGCGAGCGCGTGGTCGAGCAAGGCCCACGACGAGCGGTCGTAGCCGATCCAGCGCTCGGCCAGGATCACGTGGCGGAAGCGGCCGCCGCGGATCAACGCGAAATCGCGCGCGATGCCGGTCCGGCAGCCCACGTCGAGCTCCCGGTTCGGACTGCCGCCGCCTTCGAGCGCAAAGCACTCGCTGTCGGTCAGGCCGTAGACCTTGACGTGCGCCTCCGCCGCCAGGACCTGCACGAACGGCCGCAGATGACGCGCGTGCGAGTCGCCGATCATCAACGCGGTCGTCGTCGATCGCAAGTCGCCGAACGCGCAGGGTTCGAGGTCGGACTCGCGATCGTCGTGGCAGCGGGACGCGTCGCGAAAATCGAAGCGGCGCAGGTTGGCTTCGACGCGTTCGGCCTCCGGACCGAGTCGTTGCGGGAAGCCGCCGTGGTTGCGCACG
>CAZZWS010000079.1:0-9153 GCA_964657795.1 Beijerinckiaceae bacterium | reverse complement strand
CAGATAGAGGCCCGCGACGCACAGGAACGGCAGGACGGCCCACACCGCGATGGTGATCGATGGCCGCCACTCGAGCGCGATGCACGGGCGCTCGACCCGGCGGAAGCTCAGGTCCGACAGCACCACGATCGCGGCGATGCAGACGATCGTCTCGAACCACGACGGTGGGCGCTGCACGTACGCGAGGAAGGCCACGACCGGCCAGTGCCACAGATAGATCGAGTAGGACCTGCGACCGAGCCACGCGAGCCCTGCCGTGCCCAGCATCGACGAGCGACCCGTGGCCAGCAGCACGCCGCCGATCGCGCAGACCGCCAGCGCCGCGAGACCGGGGAACGGCGTGGCGGCGGTGAACGCCGCGGACGCGATGACCAGTGCGACGACCGCGAGCCAGACCACGATGCGTCGTCGGTTCGCGGCGACGACCGGCGGGTCCATCGATGCGACCAGCGCCCCGATCAGGAACTCGAAGCAGCGCGCGACAGCCGAGAAGTAGGCGTGCGTCGGCGCGGCGGCGACCATGGCCGTCGACGCGATCGCTGCGACCGCGACGAGCACCAGCAACGCGATCCGTCGCCCCCGCATCGTCGGCAGGCGACGCAGCGCCAGCATCACGAACGGGAAGACCAGGTAGAACTGCCACTCGATCGACAGCGACCAGGTGTGCAGCCACGGCAGTTCATGCGCATTGGCCGCGAAGTAGCCGGTCGTCTCGCGCTCGAACCAGCCGTTCGCGCGGAACACCAGCGACTCGCGGATGCTGCGCAACAACGCCTCGTAGTCGTCGGGCAGCATCAGGAACGTCGCGACGACGATCGTCACCGCGGCGACGACGACGAAGGCGGGCAACAGGCGCAGGACGCGCCGGCCGTAGAACGCGAGCAGCCAGCGTGCCGTGATGACCGGCTGGCGATCGATGATCGACGCGATCAGGAAGCCCGAGATCACAAAGAACAGATCGACGCCGATGTAGCCGCCGCGGACGCCCGGCACGCCGAAGTGGAAAGCGACGACGAGCGCGACCGCGATGGCACGCAGCCCGTCGATGTCGGCGCGATAGGCGAGTCGGCTCAAGCGACGGCGCGATCGATCACGGCGGCGGCCGCATCACGGGCTCTCGGCGAGGAAGCCTTCGATCTCCACCGCGAGTTGCTCGGGCTGATCGTGATGGAGCATGTGGCCGGCCCGTTCGATCCACAGGCGTCGCACGTTCGCGATGCGGCCGATGCGGTCGGCGTAGCCCGGCAACGCGTCCATGCGCTTCGCGTAGTCCGACTCGCGCGCCATGACCCACAGCACCGGCGCCGTGATGCCGGCCCAGCAGGCGACCACCTCGTCGGCGCGGTAGAGATAGGGGTTGACGACCTTGTGGGCCGCGTCGCCGAGGACGCGATAGGTTCCATCGTCGTTCGGACTCGACCAGTGCTCCGCGAGGAAGCGGGCGCGATCGTCGGGCAGCCGCGGGTTGGTCTTCTGCAGGCGGCCGACGACCGCCGCGAGCGATGGATAGGTCGACATCGTCGGCGGCTGCCGCAACTCGCCCAACCATCTGGCGAGCCGTTCGGGCGCCTTCGTCGGGTCGTCGCCGGGCATGCCGAGGCCTTCGAGGTTGACGAGGCGTTCGATGCGCTCGGGCCGCACGCCGGCGTACATCAACGCCATGTTGCCGCCGAGGCTGTGCGCGACGAGACGGACGGGCGCCGTGGGCGACACGTGTTCGAGGATGGCGTCGAGGTCGCCGATATAGTCGGGCAGCCAGTAGCAGCCCGCGCTCGTGCTGGAGGTCAGCCCGTAGCCACGCCAGTCGGGCGCGACCACGTGCCACTCCTTCGCGAGCGCGTCGACGAGGAACTGGAACGACGCCGACACGTCCATCCAGCCGTGGACCATGACCAACAGCGGCGCCTGCGGATCGCCCCACTCGCGCAGGTGGTAGTCGAGGTCGCGGATGCGGACGAAGGTCGAGCGGCTGGGTTTCTTCGGGCTGTAGGGAGGCATGCGATTCGGGTCGGTCGACGAGGAGCGTCGGCTTGCTGCGAACCGCGCGCGACGATTATAGAAGGGCCGACCGGTGCGTCCCCGAATCGGCCGACCCTGGCGGATCGCGTTCGAAAGCGCCCAGTCGCGTCACCTGTTCGTTCACCGCCAACCGCCGGTCGCTCGCGATGCATCGCGTCCGCGCGACCTCTTTCCATAGGGGAACGGAGAGCGACCCGCAGCGATCGCGCCGTGCTGGTTCGGTTATTGCGACGATTGGAGCAAGAGTCGAACGCATCCATCCGGGGGGATCCATGCAGCGCAACACATCAGGTTTCAACAGAACGGCCACATCGGCACGCACGACCGCGGACACGGCGGCCCGCGCGAAAGCCGCGTTGGTTCACGTTGCCTTCGCCGTCGCCGTCGTCGCCTGCCTGGTGGCGATCCGGCCCGCCCACGCGAGCGACGTGCAGGCGCCGGCACCCGGAGCGGTGGTCGCCAGCGCCGAGCTCGGCGACCTCGGTCGTCATGTTTCCGTCAAGACGTCGGCGCCGACCGACGAGCACGCCCGGAGCCGCGTCGGTGCGGCGAATCGGCAGGATGTCGGCCACACCCGGGAAAACACGCCGTGGTCGCCCAATCCCATCGTGGAACCCGCAACGATCGCGGTGCTCGGCTTCGCGGCCGCGGCGCTGATCGCGGTGCGACGCCGGAAGAACGCGTCGGCCAAAAGCGAGGTCGTTGCCTGATGAGCGAGCTGATCGGGGTCGATGATCGACCGTTCGGAACCGCACGTCGAAGCGACGCCGCGCGCTGATCGGGGCGGTCGGCGACGTCAGAACGATGTCTTGAAGTTGATCCTGAACGGCAACGACATCCGGCACGGCGTCCCATCGCACAGCGCCGGCTTGTAGGACGCCTCCATCAACGTCGACGCGATGTAGCGATCGATATCGGGACGTCCCGTGGATCGCACGATGGACACCGCGGTGACGACACCGAGGGCATCCACGTCGACGTCCGCGTCGAGCGAACCATCGATCAGCACCCGTTGTTGCGCTTTCGCGATCTGCCGGTAGATCGGCGCCAGCCCATCGCGCGGGAACGGCGGTTCGTCGCGGGCGCCGAGATTCTCGTACCAGCCGTGGATGATCGCGCGTTGCTCGGGAGTCATCTCGCCGTAGGACTTGTTCAGCGGAACTGCGCCTGAAAGAACGGCATCGCGCTTGATGTTGGACCCGAGCCGCGTCTCGGCCGCTTTCAGGCGGAACGTCGGATCACCGTCTTCGCCGAGGGCCGCCGACACGACGAGCGGCAGACAGAAGGCCACCACTACCCGATACCAGGTGGACCGCATCGACGTCTCCGTTTCGCAAGGTGGAGCCAGGAGCGTAGAGCAACGTCCACGATCAGGCAACGATACGAACGGCAGGTCCGTCTCGCCGACGATGATCGCAGAGCCGCTCTCGCGGTTTACCGGATCAGCTGGTTCATGTCGATGATCGGCATCAGAATCGCGAGCACGATCAGCAGCACCATCGCGCCCATCGCGAGCACCAGCAGCGGTTCGAGCAGGCTCGTCAGCCACAGCGTGCGGCGCTCGAGTTCGTCGGCCTGACTCGTCGCCGCGCGCTCCAGCATGTCGGGCAGCTTGCCGGTCGCCTCGCCGCTCGCGATGAGGTTGAGCAGCACCGGCGGGAACTCGCCGCGCTGCCCGCGTGGCGGCCGCAACGCACGCGACAGCGACGCGCCCTCGCGCACGCGGACGATGGCTTCGTCGACGGTGTCGCGCAACACGACGTTGCTCATCGTGTCGCGCGCCGCGACCAGCGCGCGCAGGATCGGCACGCCCGCGCCGACCAGGATCGCGAGCGTGTCCGAGAAACGCGCGAGGTCCGCGCGCCGCACCAGCGGACCGGCCAGCGGCAGCTTCAGCAGGCGCGCGTGCCAGGCGCGCTTCGGGCCGGGCTGCCTCAGCAGCTTGCGCACGAAGACGCCGATCGCGACCAGCGCGACGACGACGATCCAGCCATAGGCGCGGATGAACCCCGACAGCCCGATCAGCGCGAGCGTGAGGAACGGCAGCTTCTGCTTCGTTTGTGCGAAGACGCCGACGATCTGCGGCACCACGTAGACCAGCAGCGCCGTCACGACGATGACGGCCACCGTCGTGACGATGGCCGGATAGACGAACGCGGCCGTGACCTTGGCTTTCAGTGCATTGCGCCGCTCGATGTGATCGGCGAGCCGCATCAGCACCGTGCCGAGGTCACCCGATTGTTCGCCGGCCGCGATCAATGCGCGATCGAGTTCGGGGATGTCGCGCGGGTGGCGTGCGAAGGCCGATGCCAGCGACATGCCCGACACGACGTCGCCGCGGATCGCGGCGAGCAGGTCGCGCACGCGCGGCTTCTCGGCCTGGTCCTGGACCACGGCCAGCGCCTGCGCGAGCGGCAGTCCGGCCGTGAACAGGCTGGCGAGCTGGCGCACGAGCAGCGCGCGCTCGGTCGTCGGCAGGCGACGACGGATGGCCCGCGAACCGGCCGATGCGCCCGCCGACCCGTCCGCGTCGGTCGCGTCGATGCGCGCATCGTTCGACGCGCCGAGCGCCTCGACCGACAACGGCGTCAGGCCCTGCTGCCGCAAGCCGGCACGCGCGAGGCGCGGGCTGTCCGCGTCGACGACGCCGGTGCGGATGCGGCCGGAGTCTTCGGCGGCTTCGTAGCGGAACGCGGTCATGACGGATTCAAGCCTGCCGACCGTCGATCACGGCCGGCGCTCCTCGGCGACGATCGACGCATCGTTGCTCGCGTCGATGCGGGTGACGTGCAGTCGCGGCTCCAGACGCGCCGCGATCAACCCGTCGCGACCTTCGCGGCCCTGGTCGCGGATGTCGTCGACGATCGATCGGATCGTCGCGATGTCCGGCATCGCGGTCGTGCGCCAGCGCACCAGTGTCACGCCCGCGGACGTCAGCGCCCGGCTCTTCGTCGCGTCGGCGTGGACCCGCGCCGGGCTGTCGTGCGACGCATCGTCGAGCTCGATCGCCGCGACGATGCTGAAGTCGCGCTCGCAGATCAGGTAGTCGACGCTCTTCTGGCTGATTCGGCTGTGCCACTCGCTCCAGGTCTGCCCGCGACGCACGCGCAGGAAGCTCGTCATCGGCACCTGCGCGAGCACGATCTGCTGCGGCAACGCGTCGATCAGCCGGAAGTACAGCGCCTGCTCGACCCGGGTCAGCGGCTTCTTCGCGATGAACGGCCAGCTTTCGTCGCTCCGCTGTTGCGTCAGCGCGCGCAGCACCCGCATCGCCAGCAGCAGCGCGCAGAACAGGACGACGAGGGCGACGAGCAGCGACGTCATGTTCGCGTCCCCAGCTAGTCGCGTGTGACGCGAAAGACTTCCTCGCGCGACGTGACGCCGGTGTGGATCCAGCGATCGCCGTCCTCGCGAAGATTGGTCATGCCGGCCGCGCGGGCGGCTTCGCGCAGCACCGGCTCGCCCGACTGATCGTGGATCAGGTCGCGGACGCGATCGTCGACGCGCATCAGTTCGTAGATGCCGGTGCGACCCTGGTAGCCCGTGTGGCCGCAGGTCGGGCAGCCGACCGGATGCATCTCACGGCTTCCATCGTTGCCCTCTTTCTCGGTCTTGCAGACGTCGCACAGCTTGCGGACCAGCCGCTGCGCGACGACGCCGAGGAGGCTCGACGACAACAGGAACGGCTCGACGCCCATGTCGGCCAGGCGCGTCGCCGCCGAAACCGCGTCGTTGGTATGCAGCGTCGCCAGCACGAGGTGGCCGGTGAGGGACGCCTGCACAGCGATCTGCGCGGTCTCGAGGTCGCGGATCTCGCCGATCATGATGACGTCCGGGTCCTGCCGCAGGATGGCGCGCAGCGCGGCCGCGAAGCTCATGCCGATGCGCGCGTTGACCTGCGTCTGGCCGATCGCCGGAAGCTCGTATTCGATCGGGTCCTCGACCGTCAGGATGTTGGTCGTCGCCGCGTCGATCCGCGACAGCGCCGCGTACAGCGTGGTGGTCTTGCCCGAGCCGGTCGGCCCGGTGACCAGCACGATGCCGTGCGGCTGCTTGATCAACGAATCGAACGTGGCCAGCGCGTCGCGGCCCATGCCGAGCGCGGTGAGGTCGAGACGGCCGGCTTCCTTGTCGAGCAGACGCAGCACCGCGCGCTCGGGCTGCGACGGGCTGTTGCCGACCGGCAGCGTCGACACGCGCACGTCGAGCGGCCGGCCCGCGACCCTGAGCGCGATGCGCCCGTCCTGCGGCAGGCGCTTCTCGGCGATGTCGAGGTTGGCCATGATCTTGATCCGCGAGATCAGCGCCGAATGCAGCTGGCGGCGCGGCCGCACGATGTCGCGCAGCGTGCCGTCGACCCGGAAGCGCACGACCGAATGCGTCTCGAACGGTTCGAGGTGGATGTCGGACGCGCCCTCGCGCGCGGCCTCGGTGAAGAGCGCGTTGATGAGGCGGATGACCGGCGCGTTGTCCTCGGCTTCGAGCAGGTCCTCGATCTCGGGCACGTCCTGCATCAGCCGCGACAGGTCGAGCGATGCGTCGACCTCGTCGACCACGCGGGCGGATGCGCCGTCGTCGGTCGCGTAGGCCTTGGCGATGGCCTTCTCGAGCGCGTCGCCGGCGACTTCGGAGACGCGGATCGGGCCGAGCGCACGCTGCAGTTCGGCGATCGCGAGCGGCGCCGTGGCCGTGCTGATGAACACCGTGCGCGGCGCGCCCGCGGCTTCGGTTTCTTCACGTCGCGCGACCAGCACATGATGGTCGCGTGCGAACGCGTAAGGCACCTCGCGCGCGACGCGCAGATCGCGCGGGATGGTCGCCGACTGCGTGGAAGCCACGGCCGCGGCGGCCGCGGCGCCGAATCGCGAGAACGTCTGCGGCGTGGAACTCATTGCGGCTTGACCGTCGTCGGCAACGCCGGGTTGGGGGGCTGCGCCGGCGAGGTGTACGGACCGGTGATGCTCGACGGCGTTTCGTTGCGCGGCGGCAGGACCGTGCCGGGCATGTCCGGCAGCAGCGGCGTGTGCGGCGCCTCCGCGTCGATCTGCGTCTTGCGCATCATGTCGTACTTCTCCGCGTAGACCGCCTTGCTGGCCTCGTCGCGGATCACGTGCGGCCGCAGGAAGATCATCAGGTTGGTCCGCGACCGCGTCCGCGTCTGGTAGCGGAAGATCGATCCGAGATAAGGGATGTTGCCGAGGATCGGCACCTGGCTGACGCCGTTCTCGACCTGGTCCTGGATGAGGCCGCCGAGCACCACGAGCTCGTCCTCGTTGGGCTGGATCACCGTCGAGACCGCGCGCTTGTTGGTGGTCGGACCGGCAGCCGCGGAGATCGTGGAGTTCACGACGTTGGAGACCTCCTGGTAGATCAGCAGCTTCACGGTGCCGTTGTCGGAGATGGTCGGCTTGATCTTCAACGTGAGACCGACGTCGCGGCGTTCGATGGTCTGGAACGGCGTCACGCTGGCGGTGGTGCCGGTCTGCGCGTACGAGCCCGTGATGAACGGAATCTGCTGCGCGACGATGATCGTCGCTTCCTCATTGTCGAGGGTCAGCAAGTTGGGTGTCGACAGCACGTTGGCGTTGTCGTCGGTCTCGAGCGCGCGCGCGAGGATGCCGAGGTTGAAGATCTGCACGCCGCCGATCGTGACCGAGCCGCGTGCCAAACCGATGTTGAGGCCCTGCCCGACCGACAGCGGACTGGACGAGGTGGAGATGATGTTGACACCGCTGCCACCGAAGTTGGTGCCGCCGACGAGGTTGTTGCCCGACTTGGTGAGGCCGTTGAAGTCCTGCCACTGCACGCCGAATTCGGCCGCCTTGTTCGCGGTGACTTCGACAATCAGCGCCTCGATGAAGATCTGCGGCCGCCGCACGTCGAGGCTCTCGATGATGGCGCGCAGGTTGCGGTAGATCGGCTCGGGCGCGGTGATGATCAGCGCGTTGGTCCCGACGTCGGCCTGGATGAAGCCGCTGGCCGCGTTGCTGGACGACGACGACGACGTCGGCGAACCGAACGGATTGGCGATCGTCGAGGCGGTCGAGCCACCGGCCGCTGGTCCGCCGAACGCGCTGGCCGCACCCGCGACGCCGCTCGTCGCGCTGCCGCCCTGCGTTCCGTTGCTGGTGCTGCTGCCGCCGAGGCCGCCGGAAGCACCGGCCGCGAAGCTGCTCGACGTCGACGAGGACGACGGTTGCAGCGCGGACGAGTCGCCGCTGGTGATCGACCGCAGCGTCTGCGCGAGCTTGGTGGCTTCGGCGTTCTTGAGATAGACGATGTGGATGTTGCCCGCCGTCGTCGTCGGCACGTCGAGCCGCGCGATCAGCGTCTTCGCGGCCGAGATGCGCGCCGGACTGCTGGCCCGCAGCAGGATGGTGTTGGTCCGCGCGTCGGCGAGCACCGTGACGCGCTGGCCGGGATCGACCGTGCCGCCCTGCGCCGGCTCGAGCGTGCGCTGGATCAGCGGCGCGATGTCGACCGCGAGCGCGTACTGCAGCGGCACCACGTCGCCGTCCGCCGACGGCGGCATGTCGACGCCGGCGATGATGCGGCCGATGCGCTGCAGGTTGTCGGCGTAGTCGGTGATGACGATCGAGTTGTTGCCCGGATTGACCGTGATCGGATTGTTGGCGGTCACCAGCGGTCGCAGCATGTTGACCATGTTCGACGCCGACTCGTAGTTGAGCCGGAAGATCTGGGTGACGATCTGGTCGCCGCGCACGCCGTCGCTGCGCGAACCGCCGCGCGCGATCTGGATCGGGCCCCCGGCGAACTTGGCATCGGCTTCCGGCAGGACCTTGTAGACGCCGTTGCTCTCGACGATCGTGAAGCCCTGGAAGCGCAGCGACGTGAGGAGAAGGTTATAAGCCTCGGCGCGCGTCACCGGCTGGTCGTTGGCCAGCGTGATCTGGCCCTTGACGCGCGGATCGACGACGAAGTCGCGCTTCAGGAACTGACCCATCGCGCGCACCACCGATTCGATGTCGGCGTTGACGAAGTTGAGCGACACGCGGTCTTCGGGAGCGCGCGTCGCGGCCTGCTTCGTGGATCGCTTCGACTGCGCCGACGCGGTCGACGGCGCAGCGACGACCCCTATGACGACGGATGCCGCGATCGATGCCGCGATGGATG
>CAZZWS010000078.1:0-16599 GCA_964657795.1 Beijerinckiaceae bacterium | reverse complement strand
CGCTGTGCCAGCATGACTTAAACCAACTGGCCTCCACGGAACCCGGGGCGATTCAGCATGTGTGACGCTGGCTCGACGAGGTCGCCAGCGCGCGGGTCCACGCGACGACGCACTCGGTGCCGGCGATCCGGCTGATTGGGCTTCCCTCGGTTCTCCGGACACATCAACTAGCATGATGTGGTCAGGAGGAAGAGATGGCAAAGGCAAGACGGAAGTTCACGGACGAGTTCAAGCGTGAAGCGGTAAGGCTGTGTCATCAGCCTGGTGCCGTGGTGACGCATATCGCGCGGGATCTGGGGCTCGATCAGACGGTCCTGCGACGGTGGCTGCAGCTAGAGCGTAACGGCGTGATGGAGATGAGTTCATCGAAGTCCTTAAGGGCCGAGGCGATCACGGAGCTGCAGCGGGTGCAGCGCGAGCTCAAGCGTGTAACGATGGAACGCGACATCTTAAAAAAAGCGTTGGTGTACTTCGCGAAGGAACCGCAGTGAAGTACGCCTACATCGCACGGCAACGCGGGGTGTGGCCAACCAGGTCGATGTGCCGGATGTTGAATGTGTCGGCCAGCGGCTTCTACGAATGGTTCGGTCGTGGTCCGAGTGCCCGGTCGCAGGACAACGCGCGGCTCACGCGGCGGATCCGCGAGAGCTTCGACCTGAGCGATCGGACCTAGGCAGCCCGCGGGTCTGGCATGACTTGCGGGCAGGCGGTGAGGGGTGTGGCCAGAACCGCGTAGCGAGGCTGATGCAACTGGCCCGCTTGCAAGCACGTCACAAGCGCCGCCGGCTGCCGTCCGATGGTTCGGCTCGCGCACAGCACTACCTGGCGCCGAATCATCTGCAACGCGACTTCGAAGCCGATGCCCCCAACCGCAAGTGGGTGGCCGACTTCACGTACATCTGGACGGCCGAAGGCTGGTTGTTCGTCGCTGCGGTCATGGACCTCTACTCGCGACGGATCATCGGCTGGTCGATGAGCGACACCATGCACGCCAAGATGGTGGCCGACGCCTTGGTCATGGCTCTATGGAGACGCGGCAAGCCGCATCAGCTGATCCATCACAGCGACCAAGGCAGCCAGTACACGAGCGAGGTCTTCCAGACGCTCCTCAAGGATCAAGGCATCACCTGCAGCATGAGCCGACGCGGGGACTGCTGGGACAACGCAGCCATGGAGAGTTTCTTCAGTTCATTGAAGACGGAACGCACCGCCAAGAAGATATACCGCACCCGCAACGACGCACGCGCCGACGTGTTCGATTACATCGAGCGCTTCTACAACCAGCAGCGCAAGCACTCGACCCTGAAGTTCATGAGCCCTGTTCAGTTCGAACGGGCCTTGATGGGTTAACCCAGCCGTCCGGAGATCTGGGGGAAGCCCAACCATCACCTCTACCAACACCAACGAAGCCGTTGCCGTTGACCGCCGAGGCCATGCCGGAGCCTGAGGCTAGCGACGAGAAAGTCCGCGTTTCGCAGGCCAATGAAGAAGCGCGCATGGCGCCTTCGCGCGAAGGCTATGTCAATGCGATCCAGGTCTGGCCCTACGCCGAAGGTGCGCTGTATCAGATCTACACCAGCCCCGGCCGCGTCAGCGTCATCGCCTTGCAGCAAGGCGAGGAACTGGTCACCGTGTCGGCCGGGGACACGGTTCGCTGGATCGTCGGAGACACGGCGAGTGGATCGGGCGCGACCTTGCGCGTCAACATTCTAATAAAACCGACGCGCGCGGGCTTGAAGACGAACCTGGTCATCACGACTAACCGGCGCACCTATCTGATCGAGCTGTCGTCGACGCCATTGGCCTGGATGGCCTCGGTATCTTGGGACTATCCGAAGGACCGGATGCTGGCGCTGCAGAAGCAGACGCGCGATGCGGCCACTGCGACGCCCGTCGCCTCCGGTGTCACGCTCGAGCAGATCAGGTTCCGCTATGCCATCACCGGCGATGCGCCGCCCTGGAAACCGATTCGAGCCTTCGACGACGGTGAGCGCGTCTACATCCAGTTCCCGGGCGGCATTGCCCAAGGAGAATTGCCACCGCTCTTCGTGATCGGGCCGCAAGGCGATGGCCAGCTCGTCAACTACCGCTTCCGGTCGCCGTACTACGTCGTCGATCGTCTCTTCGGTGCGGCCGAGTTACGGCTCGGCGGAAGCAAGGGCCAAGTGGTTCGCATCGAGCGCACCGATGCGGAAAGCTCGGCACGGAGCAATTGACCATGAGCGTGAACGACAATCCTGACGCACCAGCCTCCCTTCCTCCGAAGCTCGACCCGGAAGCCATGACGTTGCGGGCGCCGCCCCGCGCCGTCATGCGGCTCAATCGTCGGATGCTGGCGCTCGGTACCGGCACGTTGGCTGTCGCCGTGTTGGGCGCGACGTGGTGGTCGTTTCAATCGCACAAGAAGGACCGCAGTCCGGCAGCGGAGCTGTACAACGTCGACCGCGTGGCCAAGGCGGAAAGTCTCGATCAGTTGCCAAAGGACTATTCGAAGCTGCCGCCGGTGGTCAAGCCGCCGGTGCCGATGCTCGGTGAACCGTTGCCCGGGGATCTCGGTGCAGCGATGGTGAAAGCTCATCCATCGACGGAGATGCAGGCACCGCCTGGCACGGTGAGAGGCGTTGACCCGGCACAGACCGAACGGCTTGCAGCCGAGGAGGCAGCACGCTCATCGGTCTTCTTTCGAAGCAGCAATAGCGCGGGTAAAGCGGCATCGTCTGCCACGCCGACAGCTGTCCCTTTGTCTTCGCCTGCCGGCAATGCACCATTCAATCCGGCCACTTCAACCATCGGCGCTGTTCAAGTGACAGACCCGACATCGATCCAAAATCGACAGGACCAGAAGGAAGCCTTTCTCGCAAAAGCCGGTGACACTGCGACGCGCAATGCCGGTAGCTTGCAGGTGCCGACGTCCCCCTATCAGGTGATGGCCGGTACGATTATTCCGTCGGCGCTGCTGACCGGGATCAACTCCGATCTGCCCGGGCAGGTCATCGCGAGTGTGACGGAGGCCGTGTACGACACGGCGACGGGCCGCTTTCTCCTGATCCCCCAAGGTTCGCGGTTGATTGGCCGCTACGACAGCCAAGTGGCCTTTGGTCAACGACGCGTGCTGCTGGTCTGGACGCGATTGATCCTGCCCGACACGTCGTCGATCGCGCTCGACAAGCTGCCCGGTATCGACCCGGCTGGCTATGCAGGACTCGAAGACGGCGTCGACTGGCATTGGGACCGCATCCTTTCCGCGGCAGCTCTATCGACGTTACTTGGCTTGGGAGCCGAACTCGCTGCACCGGAAAACCAGGCCGATGCCAATCGCATCGTCGTCGCTGCGCGCAACGGCACGCAGGACACGGTCAATCAGGTCGGGCAGGAGCTCACGAAGCGGAACGCGAGCATCCAGCCGACGCTGACCATTCGGCCAGGCTTCCCGATGCGGGTGATGGTTAACAAGGACTTGGTGCTGCGGCCTTATCAACCACTGTTTTTCCAACGAGGATCGTCGCAATGAGCAAAGGTGCTGGTCGATTGAGCCTAGGCGCGCTCCCTCGGACCGAGGTCGTCAAGATAACCATCACGCTTTCCGCTGAATTAAAGGAGCAGCTCGACGCCTATGCACAGGCACACGGCAAGCTGCACGGGGCAGTGGACGTCGTGACGCTCATCCCACACATGGTCGCTACCTTTATGGCACGGGATCGTGGCTTTAAGGCGCTTCGCCGCAAATCGCCTGTACCGACGCCTTAGTCATAGCAGGGTGGCTTGCACAGCCTCCGCTCTGATGCGCTCCGATAGGTTCAACTCGGCGCCCAGTGTCGCAAACATTCGCCTCATCTCGTTGGTCTCTACGCATCGTTCGACGTGGATTGCCCGGCGCCTAAGTTGGCAGTGCTTGTGAGGCGAGATGAAGACGTTCGACCTCGGTGAAGCTGCTGCATTTCTGCGCTGTCATCCGCAGGAATTGCGTGCGCGGGCTAAGGCCGGAAAGATCCCCGGCGCCAAGGTCGGACGCGCCTGGGTCTTCATCGAGGACGACCTAGCCGAGCACATCCGCTCGCGCTATCCTGTGCCCCGGCAAGCGTTGCAAGTGACACTGAGAAAGGATTCGGAATGTCACTACGCAAACGCGGCGGTACCTGGTGGATCGACGTCATCGCTCCAAACGGCGAACGAGTACGCCGAACTTCTGGGACTGCCAGTAAAGCCCTAGCGCAAGAGTTTCATGATCGGGTTAAGTCCGAACTGTGGCGGATCGCAAAGCTTGGCGAAAAGCCGCGGCGGACCTGGAACGAGGCAGCGGTGAAATGGCTGAAGGAGCAGTCGCATAAAGCGACCGCCAAAGAGGATAGGGCCAAGCTCAGATGGCTTGATCAGCACCTTGGCGGCAAGGAACTCGACGCCATCAACCGCGCCTTGATCGACAAGATCACGGAAGCCAAGCTTGCGGGTGGGTGCAATAACGCGACGGCCAACCGTGTGCTGGCATTGGTCAGGTCGATCCTGCGCAAATGCGTCAGAGACTGGGAGTGGCTCGACAAGGCGCCTGCAGTTCGCATGCTGCGGGAGTCGAAGCGACGCATTCGGTACTTGACGCGACAGGAAGCCCAACGATTGCTGGCCGAGTTGCCCGAGCACTTGGCAGACATGGCGGCGTTCTCGCTTTCAACGGGGCTGCGCGCGGCTAATGTCACCGGCTTGATGTGGTCGCAAGTGGACTTGGAACGACGGCTGGCGTGGATCCATCCGGATCAAGCCAAAGCGCGAAAGGCAATCCCGGTTCCGCTGAATGCGGACGCGGTGGCGCTGATCACGAAGCAGCTTGGGAAACACGTGACGCACGTGTTCAGCTATCAGGGAAGCCGAATCAAGCAGGTCAGTACCCGGGCCTGGTATTCAGCGCTCGAGCGGTCGGGCATCGGAGATTTTCGATGGCACGACCTTCGACACACCTGGGCAAGCTGGCATGTGCAAGGGGGCACGCCGTTGTTCGTCTTGCAGGAGATGGGGGGCTGGGCCAGCGCGGAGATGGTGAGGCGGTACGCTCACCTTGCCGCGGACCACTTAGCACCCTATGCAGAACGCCTTGGTGGGCTGTGTGGAGAAGGACTGGCCATTCATGGCACAAATCCGTCACAGGCCCTTGTAGTGCAGAACGGCGCTGCGTAGGTTTTTCGAAGTAATTGCTTGATTCGAAAAACTTATTTTGGCTCCCCGACCTGGACTCGAACCAGGGACACACGGATTAACAGTCCGTTGCTCTACCAACTGAGCTATCGGGGAAAAGAGGGAGCGCGATTATAGCAACGCGGTCGCGCGGGTCAAAGCGCCGGCTGCGAAACTGTCGCAATCGCGTCGGCGACCGAGTCGATATTCTTCTCGTTCAGCGCGGCCGCGCAGATGCGCCCCGTGTCCAGGACGTAGACCGCGAACTCCTCGCGCAGACGCCTGGCCTGAACGGCTGTCAGGCCCGAGTACGAGAACATGCCGCGCTGGCGTTCGATGTGTTCGAAGCTCACCGTCGGCATCCGCTGCTTGAGTCGCTCGACCAGCCCGGTGCGCATCGCGAGGATGCGGTCGCGCATGCCGCCGAGTTCGTCTTCCCACATCGCGCGCAGCTTCGGATCGGCGAGCACCAGCACGACCGTCGCGCCGCCGTGCGTCGGAGGGCTGGAGTAGTTGGTGCGGATGGTGCGCTTCAGCTGGCTCAGCACGCGCGTCGATTCTTCCTTCGCGGCGGTGACCACGGACAGCGCGCCGATACGCTCGCCATACAGCGAGAACGACTTCGAGTACGAACTGGACACGAGGAATTCGAGGCCGGATGCGGCGAAAGCGTCGACCACCCATCCATCCTCGGCCAGCGTGCCCGAGAAACCCTGGTAAGCCATGTCGACGAAGGGCATCAGGTCGCGCTCGCGGATCGTCTCGATGATCGTCGACCACTGCGAGTGCGTGGGATCCACGCCGGTCGGGTTGTGGCAGCAGGCATGGAGCACGACGATGGTCCCGGGCGTCGCCGCTGCCAGCGACGCGATCATGCCGTCGAAGTCGAGGCCGTAGGTGCCCGGATCGAAATAACGGTAGCTTTCGACCTCGAAGCCGGCCTGGCTGAACAGCGCCGCATGGTTCTCCCAGCTCGGGTCGCTGATCAATACCTTGGCATCGGGCGTCAGTTGCTTGAGGAAGTCGGCACCGATCTTCAGCGCGCCGGTACCGCCGAGCGCCTGGATCGTCACGACACGTCCGTCGCGAAGCAGCGGCGAGTCGGCGCCGAAGATCAGCTTCTGCGTCTCGAAGTTGTACGCGGACATCCCGTCGATCGGGAGGTAACTGCGCGTCGGCATGTCGCCCATGCGGGCGGCCTCGGCCGCTTTCACCGCCGCCAGAACGGGTACCTTGCCGCTGGCGTCGGTGTAGACGCCGACGCCCAGATTGATCTTGTTCGGACGGCCATCGGCAAGATAGAGCTCGGTCATCCCGAGGATCGGATCCTTGGGGGCGAGGGCGACGGCGGCGAACGGGGATTGCATGATCTTCTCGGCGCACTCACGGCGCGTGGCGTGAGTCATCTTCAGCAAGCTCTCGCAAGCGCTTGATCCGACTCGATTTATGAAAAAGGGCTGGATTCTCGATGGCGTTCCGCGCGATAATCGAAGCTCTTGTCGCAGTGCACCAAGCTTGCTCTGAGCCCGGTGTCGCATTCGCTTTCGCGCACAGGCTCTCTTCCCGCTTCTTGTCCGCTTCTCGTCTTCCAGTGGTGCTGTTTTCCGCACCGCAACCGCACAAATCCTAGCATGGCCGCCACTCTCGCCCAGCCATCGACCGACACCGCTTTGGTGACGTTCGAAGGCAGCCCGTTCCAGCTATTCCAGCCGTTCGCACCGGCCGGAGATCAGCCGCAGGCGATCGACAAGCTCGTCGAAGGCCTGGACGACGGCCTCGCTTTCCAGACGTTGCTCGGCGTGACAGGGTCCGGCAAGACCTTCACGATGGCCAACGTCATCGCCCGGGCGGGCCGGCCGGCGCTGGTCCTCGCGCCCAACAAGACGCTCGCGGCGCAGTTGTATTCCGAATTCCGCGAGTTCTTCCCGAACAACGCGGTCGAGTACTTCGTCAGCTACTACGACTACTACCAGCCCGAGGCCTACGTGCCTCAGCGCGATCTGTTCATCGAGAAGGACTCGTCGATCAACGAGCACATCGAGCAGATGCGCCTGTCGGCGACGAAGTCGCTGATGGAGCGGCGCGACGTCGTGATCGTCGGGACCGTGTCGACCATCTACGGCATCGGCAACCCGAGCGAGTACCACAAGATGATCCTCACGCTGCGCGTGAAGGATCGGGTCAGCCAGCGTGACGTCATCGCGAAGCTGATCCAGATGCAGTACCAGCGCAACGAGGTGGACTTCGGGCGCGGTACGTTCCGCGTGCGCGGCGACGTCATCGACGTGTTCCCGGCCGAGCACGCCGAGCTCGCGGTCCGCATCGAATTGTTCGACGACGAGATCGAGAGCATGCAGCTGTTCGATCCGCTGACCGGTCGCGTGCGCCAGAAGATTCCGCGTTTCACGATCTATCCGGGCTCGCACTACGTCACGCAGCGCGGAACGGTGGTCAACGCCATCGAGACGATCAAGGCCGAACTCCGGGAGCGGCTCGACTATTTCTACAAGGAGAATCGTCTCGTCGAGGCTCAGCGGCTGGAGCAGCGGACGCGATTCGACCTCGAGATGATGACCGAGGTCGGTCACTGCAAGGGCATCGAGAACTACTCGCGGCACATCTCGGGTTCGGCGCCCGGCGAGCCGCCGTCGACGCTGATCGATTATCTGCCCGACGACGCGCTGATCTTCTTCGACGAGAGCCATGCGCTGATCGGCCAGCTCAACGGCATGTTTCGCGGCGACCGCGCGCGGAAGCAGAACCTGGTCGACTATGGCTTCCGCCTGCCGTCTGCGCTCGACAACCGGCCGCTCAAGTTCGACGAGTTCGAGGGCAAGGTGCGGCAGGGCGTCTTCGTGTCGGCGACGCCGGCCGATTACGAGAACACGCATGCGGGTCAGGTCGTGGAGCAGTTGGTGCGACCGACCGGCCTGATCGATCCCCGGATCGAGGTGCGACCCGCGAGCACGCAGGTCGACGACGTGCTGGGCGAGATCAACCTGCGCGTGAAGGTCGGTGAGCGGGTGCTGGTCACCACGCTGACCAAGCGGATGGCCGAACAGCTCACGGACTATCTCGGCGAACACGGCGTGAAGGTGCGCTATCTGCACTCGGACATCGAGACCGTGGAGCGCGCGGAGATCATCCGTGACCTCCGGCTCGGCGTTTTTGACGTGCTCGTGGGAATCAATCTGCTGCGCGAGGGTCTGGACATTCCGGAGGTGTCGCTGGTCGCGATCCTCGACGCCGACAAGGAAGGATTCCTGCGCGCCGAGCGGTCGCTGATCCAGACCATCGGCCGGGCGGCACGCAACATCAACGGCACGGCGATCCTGTACGGCGACTCGATCACGGATTCGATGCGCCGTGCGATCGACGAGACGGATCGCCGACGCGTCAAGCAGGTCGCGTTCAACCAGGAACACGGCATCGAGCCGCGCGGCGTCATCAAGCAGGTGCGCGAGATGATCGACGGCGTGTACGACGCGACGTCGGCCAAGTCCGAGTTGAAGGCGGCGCAGGAACAGGCGCGCTACGGCGCGATGGACGAGAAACACGTGGCACGCGAGATCAAGCGGTTGGAGAAGGCGATGCTCGATCACGCGCGCAACTTGGAATTCGAGGAAGCAGCTCGATCTAGGGACCAGCTGGCGCAATTGCGTCAGCAGGTATTCGGAGCCACCGGCGGCGAGAATGTCGTGGCACTCAGCGATGGAAACAAAGCAGGGAACAGGGCCGCGTGAAGAAGCTGTAGCGCGAAGCTTCAGACCGAAGCTGTGAAGCGACGCTCTGAAGAGACGTTGCAGAGCGGCGCGGTCAGCGTCGCTGCAAGGCGTCGTCGTCAGGCGCGCGCGCAGTGTCGGACCACGAGGTCCGTCGCGGCCAGGATCCACCGACCAGGGTGAAGGAATATGCCGAAGTACGAAGCGTTCAAGATTCTCATCGTCTGCATGGGCAACATCTGCCGATCGCCGACAGCCGAGGCGGTGTTTCGCGCCAAGGTCCATGAAGCCGGCCTCGACAAGCATGTCGTCGTCGCTTCGGCCGGCACGCATGGCTTCCATGAAGGCGAAGCGCCCGACACCCGCGCGACACGCGCGGCCAAGAAGCGCGGTTACGACATGGAGTCGCTGGTCGCGCGGCAGATCACGAAGGAAGACTTCATTCATTACGATCTGATCCTCGCGATGGATTGGGAAAATCACGCGGCGCTCCAGCAGCTCGCGCCGCGTCAATACCATCACAAGATCAAGCTGTTGATGAGCTTCGCGACGGAGCACGAGTCGGCGGTGGTGCCCGATCCTTACTACGGCGGCGCCGACGGATTCGAGACGGTGCTCGATTACGTGGAGGATGCCTGCATCAACCTGGTCGATTTCGTCCGGCGGCGCATGGCGCAGAAGGCTGCGGCCTGAGTTTGCGGGTGCGGCACGAGCAGCCGAACGCTCGCGTTTGCACCCCTCGTCGTTTTGCGAGGGTGAATCCGGCGGCGTCGATCGAAGCCGCCATCACGAACGACACCGGGTTCGGCCTGCGCGGAATCGACGGGATTGGGGCTCCGCTCGGGTGTCCCAATACTTGACTGTTTTACTCGGATATCCTACAATCGCGGTTCGCTGTCAAGGATTCTCGAGCTTCCGATGCGTTTGACCACCAAGGGCCGTTTTGCAGTCACCGCGATGATCGATCTCGCGTTGCGCGACCATGCCGGTCCGGTGGCGTTGTCCGGGATCAGCGGACGGCAGAGCATCTCGTTGTCCTATCTCGAGCAGTTGTTCGGCAAACTGCGGCGCAACGCGCTCGTCGAAAGCGTGCGTGGACCGGGTGGCGGCTATCGTCTCGGCCGGTCCGCGGCGGACATTTCCGTGGCGGAGATCATCGAAGCCGTCGACGAGCCGGTCGACGCCACGCAATGCCAGGGCAAGGAAAACTGCCTCGACGATCGGCGCTGTCTCACGCACGATCTGTGGGCCAACCTCAACACGCACATGGTCGATTTCCTCGACGGTGTGTCGCTCGAAAGTCTGATCACCGAACAACGTGAACGTCTGACCCGATGCGAGAAGTCGCCACGCGTCCACGTTCTCCGCGACCGTCGCTTGCCCTGCGACAAGCCGGTAGGCGTCCTCGTTAATTAAGCATCCGCAGTCAGGAGTCGTCATGCAACCGTCCCAGCCCGTCCTTCCGATCTACATGGATTATTCGGCGACCACGCCAGTCGATCCGCGCGTGGCCGAGAAGATGATCCCCTTCTTGACCGTCGACTTCGGCAACCCGGCGTCGCGCAGTCACGCGTTCGGCTGGACCGCCGAAGAGGCGGTCGAGAACGCGCGCAACGAAGTGGCGCTGCTGGTCAACTGCGATCCGCGCGAGATCGTATGGACGTCGGGCGCGACCGAAAGCAACAACCTCGCCATCAAGGGCGCGGCCCACTTCTACAAGGAAAAGGGCAAGCACCTGATCACGGTCAAGACCGAGCACAAGGCCGTGCTGGACACCTGTCGCGAGCTGGAGCGCGAAGGTTTTGAGGTCACTTACCTGCAACCGCAGTCGAATGGCCTGATCACGCTGGACCAGCTCAGGGACGCGATGCGTCCGGACACGATTCTCGTGTCGGTGATGATGGTCAACAACGAGATCGGCGTCGTACAGGACATCCCGGCCATCGGTGCGTTGTGCCGCGAGCGCGGCATCATCTTTCATAGCGATGCGGCGCAGGCCACCGGCAAGGTCGCCATCGATCTGTCGAGCTGGCAGGTCGATCTGATGACCTTCACCGCGCACAAGACCTATGGTCCGAAGGGCATCGGCGCGTTGTATGTGCGTCGCAAGCCGCGCGTGCGGCTCGAGGCGCAGATGCACGGCGGCGGTCACGAGCGCGGCATGCGGTCGGGCACGCTGGCGACGCACCAGATCGTCGGCATGGGCGAAGCGTTCCGCATCGCTCGGCTCGAGATGAACACCGAGAACGAACGCGTGCGCATGCTGCACGACCGGCTGTGGGCCGGTCTGTCCGATATCGAGGAGGCCTATCTCAACGGTGATGCCGAGCATCGCGTGCCGCACAACCTCAACGTCAGCTTCAACTTCGTCGAAGGCGAGTCGCTGATCATGGGGATCAAGGAACTGGCGGTGTCGTCGGGCTCGGCGTGTACGTCGGCCAGTCTCGAACCCAGTTATGTGCTGCGGGCGCTCGGGCGCAGCGACGAGCTCGCGCATTCGTCGATCCGCTTCACGATCGGTCGCTTCACGACGGAGCAGGACGTGGACTACGCGATCGGTTTGCTGAAGTCGCGTGTCGGCAAGCTGCGCGATTTGTCGCCGCTGTGGGACATGTTCAAGGACGGGGTGGACATGGAGTCGATCCAGTGGGCTGCCCATTAACTGTCATCGCAGCTTCTGCGATAACGCGATCGGTTGGAGCGGACACTTCGTGCCGCTCAACTGATCGAAAGCTGTACCGTCTCAACGGAGAGCATCATGGCTTATAGCAACAAGGTTCTCGATCATTACGAAAATCCGCGGAACGTCGGTTCGTTCGGCGCCGGTGACGATGACGTCGGTACCGGCATGGTCGGCGCGCCCGCCTGCGGCGACGTCATGAAGCTGCAGATCCGTGTCGGTGACGACGGTCGCATCGAAGACGCCAAGTTCAAGACCTATGGCTGCGGATCGGCCATCGCGTCGTCGTCGCTCGTGACCGAATGGGTCAAGGGCAAGACGCTCGACGAGGCGATGAGCATCCGCAACACGCACATCGCCGAAGAGCTCGCATTGCCCCCGGTCAAGATCCACTGTTCGATCCTCGCGGAAGACGCGATCAAGGCCGCGGTGCAGGACTATCGCGCCAAGCACGTGATCGCCGCGCAGACGGAAGAGCAGAAGGCGGCCTGACGTGACGACGATGGAATCCGCGGTGACGCCCGACTTCAAGCCTGCCGACTTCAAGCCCGTGTCCGGGCCGAAGCCGTCGGCGGGTCTCACCGGCGTCGTGCTGACCGAGAAGGCGGCGCGTCACGTGACGCGCTACATCGAGCGCCGCGGCAAGGGTGACGGCTTGCGCGTCGGTGTGCGCACGACGGGCTGCTCCGGCCTTGCCTACAAGCTCGAATATGTCGACGAGGCCATTCCGGAGGATGTCGTCTTCGAGAGCCACGGCGTGAAGATCTACGTCGATCCGAAGAGCCTGCCGTATATCGACGGGACGCAACTCGACTTCGCGCGAGAAGGGCTGAACGAAGGCTTCAAGTTCAGCAACCCGAACGCCAAGGACGAGTGTGGCTGCGGCGAGAGCTTTCGCATCTGACGACGGTTCGACACGACGGACATGATCCAAGGCGGCATGGCCGCCTTGTTTTTTTACGGCTCAGCCATTCGTTTCCCGATGGACATCCAGCACGACCACTTCGCGTTCTTCGGCTTGCCCGAGCGTTTCGCCATCGATGCGGACGCGCTCGACGCCGCCTATCGCAACGTGCAGGCGCAGGTCCATCCGGATCGCTACGCGCATGCGGGGGCGACCGAGCAGCGCGTCGCGCTGCAGTTCGCGACGCGCGCGAACGAGGCCTATCGCGTGCTGCGCGATCCGCTGAAGCGGGCCATCTATCTGTGCACGTTGCGTGGACAGGATCCCGCCGACGAGCACGACACGAAGATGGCCGCACCCTTCCTGATGCAACAGCTCGAATGGCGCGAGGCACTCGACGAAGCGCGCGAGCGCGGCGACAAGGCGGCTATCGCCGGACTCGATGCCGAGCTTCAGGCGTCGCGTGCACGGCTCCAGGCCGAGGTGGAGGTCGCGCTCGATCGGGACGACGATGCGGCGCTCGCTTCCGGGCGCGTGCGTCAGTGGATGTTCGTCGAACGCTTCGGCGAGGACGTCGCGTCGGCCGATCGAGGCGCCGCCGCTGCCGCTGCCGCGCATTGATGGCGTCCGACTGATGGCATTGCTGCAGATCTCCGAACCCGGCATGGCGCCGGCGCCGCATCAGCGGCGGCTCGCCGTGGGCATCGACCTCGGCACCACCAACTCGCTCGTGGCCGCGATGCGCAACGGCGTGGCCGAAGTGCTGCCCGACGAGCACGACCGCGTGCTGCTGCCGTCGGCGGTGCGCTATCGCGCCGATGGCACGGCCGGCATCGGCCACGACGCGCTCGCGCAGCGCGGCGCGGACCCGCGCAACACGATCGTGTCGGTCAAGCGACTGATGGGTCGCGGCCGCGACGAGGTCACCGTGGACGGCGGCGATGCCTGGCGCTACGACCTCGACGAAACCGGCGGCACCGATCAGATCCGCTTCGTCACGGCGGCCGGCATCAAGACTCCGGTAGAGGTGTCCGCGGAGATCCTCGCGACCTTGCGGCAGCGGGCCGAAGACACGCTCGGCGACGATCTCGTCGGCGCGGTCATCACCGTGCCGGCCTACTTCGACGACGCGCAGCGCCAGGCGACGAAGGATGCCGCGCAACTCGCCGGCATCAATGTGCTGCGCCTGCTCAACGAGCCCACCGCGGCGGCTGTGGCATACGGCCTCGACAACGGCATCGAAGGCGTCTACGCGGTCTACGATCTCGGCGGCGGCACGTTCGACCTGTCGATCCTGCGGCTGACCAGGGGCGTCTTCGAGGTGCTCGCGACCGGTGGCGACACGGCCCTCGGCGGCGATGATTTCGACGCGCGTCTCGCCACCCTCGCGATGAACGCGGCCGGCGTGACCGGCGACCAGCTCGACGACGCGGAGCACGCGCGCCTGGCCGCGCATGCACGCCGAGCGAAGGAAGAACTCACTGAAGCGGTGGTCGTCGATCTGGCCTTTGAGGCCGCCGGCGTGCATCGCCATGCGGCGATCTCGCGCGATGCCTTCGTCGCCGCGACCGCCGACCTCGTCGACCGCACGCTCCAGGCCGCCGAACGCGGGCTGCGCGATGCGCGGCTGTCCGCTGCGGACATCGCCGGCGTCGTCATGGTCGGCGGCGCGACGCGGATGCCGCACGTGCGCGCCGCCGTCGAGCGCCTGTTCGGCCGGCCGCCGCTGATCGATCTCGATCCCGATCGCGTGGTCGCGCTCGGCGCGGCGATGCAGGCCGATGCGCTGGCCGGCAATCGCGCGGTCGGGTCCGGCGAATGGCTGCTGCTGGACGTCATTCCGCTGTCGCTCGGCGTCGAGACGATGGGCGGCCTGGCCGAGAAGATCATCGCGCGCAACTCGACGATTCCCGTCGCCCGCGGCCAGGAGTTCACGACGTTCAAGGACGGCCAGACAGCGATGGCGATCCACGTGGTTCAGGGCGAGCGCGAACTGGTATCGGACTGCCGCTCGCTGGCGCGCTTCGAGCTGCGTGGCATCCCGCCGATGACCGCCGGCGCCGCGCGCATCCGCGTGACCTATCAGGTCGACGCGGACGGCTTGCTGTCGGTGTCGGCGCGCGAGATCGTGTCCAACGTCGAGGCCAGCATCGTGGTCAAGCCGTCGTACGGCCTCGGCGACGACGAGGTCGCGCGGATGCTCAAGGACAGCTTCGGCGCGGCCGACGCCGACATGCGTGTGCGCGCGTTGCGCGAGCAGCAGGTCGAAGCCGCGCGCATCGTCGAAGCCACCGAGTCGGCGCTCGCCGCGGACGCGTCGCTGCTCGACGATGCGCAGGTCACGCGGATGCGCTGCCAGATCGACGCCGTGCGCAGCGTGGCCACCAGCGACGATCACGACGCGATCAAGCAGGCGATCGACGCGCTCGCCCATGGCACCGAGAAGTTCGCCGAGCTGCGGATGGACGCGAGCGTCCGTCGCGCGCTCGCCGGCAAGCGCCTCGACGAGATCGTCTGACCTCACCCTCCGTCTTCGTCTTCGTCTTCGTCGAATCCTCACACCATGCCGACCATCACGGTCCTGCCGCACCCGTCCACCTGTCCCGAGGGCATGACCTTCGACGCGGTCGTGGGCACGAGCCTGTGCGTCAACCTGCTCGACCATCACGTCGAGATCGAACACGCCTGCGAGATGTCGGCGGCCTGCACGACCTGCCACGTCATCGTCAAGCAGGGCTTCGACCGGCTGGCCCCGTCGGACGATACCGAGGACGACCTGCTCGACCAGGCCTGGGGCCTGACGCCGCGCTCGCGGTTGTCGTGTCAGGCGATGATGCCGGACGCGGACATCGTCCTCGAGATTCCGAAGTACTCCATCAACCATGCCAAGGAAAACGGCTGACGTCATGACGTTGCCGCGTCGCTGAGGGGAAAGACGAGCCATGAAGTGGACCGATATCGACGACATCGCGATCGCGCTGCAGGAAGGCCATGCGGAAGTCGATCCGCACACCATCCGCTTCACCGACCTGCATCGCTGGGTCACGGAGCTGGAAGAGTTCGACGACGATCCCGCGCGCTCCAACGAGAAGATTCTCGAGGCGATCCAGGCCGCATGGATCGACGAGGTCACGTGAAGAGTTCGCGCTTGCTCGCGGATGCGCTGGCCGTTCGCTAGCGCGTCCCGCGCGCGGGTCGATCGCAGCGACTGGGTCGATGACGACACCTGGTTCGCGTTGATCGATAGCGAGGCCTTCCTCGCACGACTCGATGACGATCAACGCCTGCGACTGCGTGCGGCGTGCGGTCTGTTTCTTTCGACGAAGGCGATCAACGGCGCCGGGGGCCTCGTGGTCGATGAATCGATGATCGCGAGGATCGTCGCGCAGGCTTGCCTGCCGATCCTAGAACTCGGTGTCGAGGCCTATCCGCGCTTCGACGAGATCATCGTCTATCCCAGCGACTTCATCATCGATCGCGAGAGCGTCGACGAGGATGGGGTGGTGCATCGATGGCGCGAGTTCGCGTCGGGTGAATCGTGGGACGACGGGCCGCTGGTGCTGGCGTGGGACGCGGCCGACGTGGCGCCGCGCTCGCGAAAGCCTCTGCCGTTCGGCTTCAATGTCGTGATCCACGAATTCGCGCACAAGCTCGATGCAGGCAATCACGCGATCGACGGGGTGCCGGCGTTTTCGCGTCGTTTGCATCCGGGTCTCGATGCCGAGATGTGGCGCGACGTGATGGCCGCAGCGCTCGATGACTTCAAGGCACGGGTCGACGCGGTCGAAGCATCGATCCCGCGGCACGTCGATCCCGAGTCGGCGCGGGCCGATCGGTATTACGAGAGCTTGCCGCTGGATGCCTACGCGGCCAGCGATGAAGCGGAGTCTTCTCGGTTTGTAGTGAGGCGTTCTTTGTGGCGCCTGAGAAATTGAAGCGGGCTTATCCGGGGTGGTATGGGTTGTTGGTTTCTTATTATCGGCAGGACCCGGGTCGCGCGTGACGGTGGGATCCTGGGGTTGGTTACTTTCTTAACCCCTACGGGGATGATTGGATAGGTGGAGGTATGTCTTCCTCGATGCCAGTTTCTTTCTTGAATCGTCACGGAAATGATTGAGGAGGGGGAAGGC
>CAZZWS010000077.1:0-16949 GCA_964657795.1 Beijerinckiaceae bacterium | reverse complement strand
TTGGTTCCTTTCTTTGGCGGTTCAAAGAAAGGAACTGGCCCCGAAGGGGACATACACCTTTCCGACTTTGCTCGCTTCTTGGCGAACCAAGAAAGTATCCGGCCCCCGAAGGGGACATACGCTGTTGACCTTGAGAGAAACGTCTCTTCAGATGATCTGCGCCGCGATCACCTGAATCTCCACGAGGCAATCGGGTCGCGCCAGCTTCGCCTCGATCGTCGCCCGCGGCGGCGTGGTCCCCGGCTCGACCCACGCATCCCACGCCTTGTTCATCTCGGCGTAGTGCTTGATGTTCGACACGTAGACCGTTGCCGACAGGATGTGCCGCTTGTCGCTGCCGGCTTCGGCGAGCAGGCGATCCACGTGGCCGAGCACCTCGACCGTCTGCTCGTACGTGTCGGCCTTGGTCTCTTCCGCGATCTGGCCGGCCAGGTACACGGTGCCGTTGAAGATCGCGGCTTCGGAGAGCCGCGGTCCGACATGGAGTCGCTTGACGCGTGCTTCGTCGTGCATGTTGAAGAATCCTTCAGTCGATTGGAGGAGGGCGCCGGCCGAACCGTGTACCTGCACCTGTTGTCAGGCGGCGTAGAGGAAGTCGCGTGCGATCGCGATCTGGTCGTCGTGCATGAAAGTCGGCGCGTGGCCCACGTCCTCAATGGTCACCAGCTGCGCACGCGGCCCGCGCGTCGCCATCTCGGCGTGCGTTGCCGCGGACAGCAGGTCGGAGTGCTCGCCGCGTACGGCCAGCGTCGGGCAGCGGATCGCGTCGTACCACGGCCACAGGATCGTGTCGGTGGTGGGGATGGACCTGAACGGGATCGCGATGGCGGGATCGTAAGGCCGCACCCACGCGTCGCCGTCCTTCTTCATCACGACTTCGGTCAGGAAGCGCCACTCGGCATCGGTGTGCGCGCCGAACGGCGCGGTGATCTCGCGGATATAAGCCTCCGCCTCCTCGAGCGTCGCAAAACGTGGCGTGTCGCCGACGTAACTGCCGATGCGCGCCAGCGCCGCCGCGCCGAGGACCGGACCCGCATCGTTGAGGATGAGCCTTTCGATCGGCGTGCCGGGCAGCGCCGCGATCGCCATGCCGATCAACGCCCCCATCGACGTGCCGAACCAGTGGACGGTCGCAGCGTCGAGTCGCGCGAGCAGCGTCACCATGTCGCCGACGTACGTGGGCAACTGATACAGCGCGGGATCGAGGAGAGGATCGCTGCGGCCCCGGCCCGCGACGTCGGGACAGACCACGCGGTAGTGCGACGACACGGCTGCGGCGAACGTGTCGAAGTCGTTCGAGACCCGGGTCAGGCCGTGCACGCAGACGAGGACGCGATCGTTGTCCGGGTCGCCCCACTCGCGGTAGGCCATGCGATGCAGGCCGGCGGGTGTGACGCACTGGACATCGCGCAGACGAACGGTCGGGAATACGTCGGGAGTCATCGAAGTCGCGAGCCCTGCGGTCGTGGAGGAGTCGCCCGATGGTACCGGACGCGAACGTCGGTGGACGCGGACGGCGACGGTGGCGTAGGACGCGGGCTGAATCACGGCCGCGTAGCCGCTTCGGTACGCGGCAAGCCCATAAAATGACGGGTCTTTTGGCCATCCGACGGCCTCGTTACTCCTCCCCAAAATGAAAACATTCGATATCGACTGCAAGCTCTCCTACGAAGTGGGCGGGCCTTCCGAATTCTTCTTCCAGATCGAAGCGGCGCGCATCCCCGAGCACACCATCCTCTCGGAATCGTTCGACGTCACACCGTTGATCTCGGTGCCGAGCGAATATTTGCCGCCCAATTCGCACAACCGCTCGCTGCGTGTCCACGCGGAGGCGGGCACCACGTCCATCGTCTACCGCGCCCGCGTCGTCCGGCGCTTCGAGGAACCCGACCGCGACGCGCCCGAACTCAACATCTCGCAGCTGCCCGACGAGGTCATGGGCTATCTGTTGCCGAGCCGGTATTGCGAGTCGGACATCCTGTCGGGCATGGCGCAGCGGACATTCGGTCATCTGCCGCGCGGCTACAGCCGGGTCCAGGCCATCTGCGAGTGGATCCAGCAGCACATCACCTACCAGGTCGGTCAGTCGGACGTGACCACCACGTCGCGGGACGTACTGGCCAATCGCGTCGGCGTGTGCCGTGACTTCGCGCATGTCGCCATCACGATGTGCCGGGCGCTCAACATTCCGGCGCGCTTCGTGGTCGGCTACGTCAAGTTCGAGACGCCTCCGCCGGACTTCCACGCCATCTTCGAGGTGTTCCTCGGCGGCAAGTGGATCCTGTTCGACCCGACCGGCCTCGCGCCGGTCGAGAACGTGATCCGCATCGCGTCGGGCCACGACGCGATGGACGTGGCGTTCGCGATCATCTACGGGCCGGCCCGGATGACGGATATCCAGCCGAACATCAGCGAGGTGCCGCTCGCCGATCAATCGGAGGCGCAAGGCCAAGCGGCCCGACAGGTCGACAACGCGCCCGCTCTGACCAGCGTCGCTCTGGCCGCCTGACGAGCTCCCCGGTCCCGCGCAGGCGGGCGTGGTGGCGCGCGCGGTGTTTCGGGTTGCGCGGTAAGACCGGTCCGCGTCGTCGCTAGTCGCGCTGCGGCCCGTCCGTGTCTTCGGCCAGCGTCTGCACCTCTCCCCGCACGATGGGTCCGGCATCGAAATCGTGCGGCACCTTCGCACGCATCGGCTCGGCCCGTGGCTGCCGTGCTTCCGATTGCGTGGAGTAGGTGCTGCCCGACATCCGCGTCGGCTCCGTCGATGCGTCGCCGAGCGAGCCCGACGCGTCCCAGATCGGGGAAGGGATGTCCAGGAAGATCTGCTTCAGCCGCTCGCCCCACGTGTCGTGGATCATGCGGAAATACTCGTTGTTGGCGTCGATCATCGCGAAGCGCGTGACGGCCAGCTTGTCGACCTCGTAGACCAGCAGGTCGAGCGGCAGCCCGACCGACAGGTTGGACCGCATCGTCGAGTCCATCGAGACCAGCGCGCACTTCGCGCCGTCGTCCAGCGAGAGCTCGGGCGTGATCATGCGGTCGAGGACCGGCTTGCCGTACTTCGACTCGCCGATCTGGAAGTACGGGCTCTCGGGCAGCGCTTCGATGAAGTTGCCCGCCGAATAGACCAGGAACAGTCGGCAGTGCTCGCCGCCGATCTGGCCGCCGAGCAATATGCTCATCGTGAACTCCAGCCCCGCGTCCTCGAGCGCCTGCGCGTCGCGCGCGCGAATCTTGCGGACCGCGTCGCCGACGATCAAGGCCACCTCGAACAGCGTCTTCGCGTTCCAGATGCTGAGGCCGTCCTCGTCGCGCGTCTCGGAGACCAGTTGCCGCACGGCCTGGCCCGCCGCGAGGTTGCCCGACGTCATCAACACGATGACGCGATCGCCGGGCCGTTCGTAGACGGTCAGCTTGCGGAACGTGCTGACGTGGTCGATCCCGGCATTGGTCCGCGAGTCCGCCAGGAATACGAGCCCTTCGTCGAGGCGCATCGCTACGCAATAGGTCATTTGAGAAGCCGATCAGGAACGGAAAACAGGGGGCGGATTCTACCGCGTCGGGTCGTCCGTCCCCGTCTGCGCATCCGGGCCGGCTTCGCGACACGACCTATCGATTGCTGTATCGTCGCGGCCACTATTCAGGGGGCAAAAGCGCCGTCCTCACAGGGACGCCGCGACAAAGAGACCATGAATCTTTCCTTCGTCAATCAATCGCCGGACAGTCCCTGGGCGACGTATCTGTCGCAGGTCGATCGCGTGCTGCCTTACCTCGGCCCGCTCGCGCGCTGGTCCGAGACGCTGAAGCGGCCGAAGCGCGCGTTGATCGTCGACATTCCCATCGAGCTCGACAACGGCACGGTGTCGCACTTCGAGGGCTATCGCGTGCAGCACAACCTGTCGCGCGGACCGGGCAAGGGCGGCGTGCGCT
The DNA here is from genome assembly GCA_964657795.1 of Beijerinckiaceae bacterium. Classification (GTDB taxonomy): domain Bacteria; phylum Pseudomonadota; class Gammaproteobacteria; order Burkholderiales; family Burkholderiaceae_D; genus CAHJXF01. Next base: position 13,019 of record CAZZWS010000077.1, on the reverse strand, counting down.
TCCATCCCGACGTCACGCTCGAAGAGGTGATGGCGCTTTCCGCGTGGATGACGGTCAAGTGCGCGGCGGTCAACCTGCCGTACGGCGGGGCGAAGGGCGGCATCCGCGTCGATCCGAAGGCGCTGTCGCTGCACGAACTCGAGAAGCTCACGCGCCGCTACACCAGCGAGATCGGCCTGATCATCGGCCCGCACAGCGACATCCCCGCGCCGGACGTCAACACCAACGCGCAGATCATGGCGTGGATGATGGACACGTACTCGATGAACACCGGCGCCACGTCGACCGGCGTGGTCACCGGCAAGCCGATCGAGCTCGGCGGCTCTCTGGGGCGCGTCAAGGCCACCGGCCGCGGCGTCTTCGTCGTGGGCCGCGAGACCGCGCGACGGATGAACGTGTCCATCGATGGCGCACGCATCGCGGTGCAGGGCTTCGGCAACGTCGGCTCGGTCGCGGCCGAACTGTTCGCCGCCAACGGCGCGAAGATCGTCGCGGTCCAGGACCACACCGGCACCGTCCACAATCCGAACGGTCTCGACATCACCGGTCTGCTCGCCGAGGTCGCGACGACCGGCGGCATCGGCGCGTTCAAGGGCGGCGACGCGATCGCCGCGGAGGATTTCTGGGACGTCGAGACCGACATCTTCATCCCGGCCGCGCTCGAAAGCGTCATCACGCAGGAACGCGCCGAACGACTCAAGACGAAGATGGTGCTCGAGGGCGCCAACGGTCCGACCACGCCCGACGGCGACCGCGTGCTCGGCGACCGCGGCATCATGGTCGTGCCCGACGTCATCGCCAACGCGGGCGGCGTCACGGTCTCGTACTTCGAGTGGGTCCAGGACTTCAGCTCGTTCTTCTGGAGCGAGGACGAGATCAACGTGCGGCTCGACAAGATCATGGTCGACGCGTTCACGCGCATCTGGGAGATGGGCGAGCAGCACAGGATCCCGTTGCGGACCGCGGCGTTCGTCGTGGCCTGCACGCGGGTGCTGCAAGCTCGCGAAAAACGTGGGCTCTACCCCTGAGCGGTCTGTTTCCCTGAGCACAGCACCATGCCGACACCACCGCCCCGTCTCGTCATCGCCACGCGCGAAAGCGCTCTCGCGATGTGGCAGGCGCACTTCGTCCGCGACGCGATCGTCGCTGCGCATCCCGGCATCGAGGTCGTCATCGACGGCATGACGACGCAGGGCGACCAGATCCTCGACCGCAGCCTTTCGAAGGTCGGCGGCAAGGGCCTGTTCGTCAAGGAACTCGAGGCCGCGCTTCTCGAAGGTCGCGCCGATCTCGCGGTGCACTCGTTGAAAGACGTGCCGATGGCGCTGGCGCCGGGCATGGCGCTCGCGGCCATCATGACGCGCGAGGACGCGACCGACGCGTTCGTCTCCAATCGCCATGCGTCGCCCGCCGACCTGCCGCCGGGTGCGATCGTGGCCACGTCGAGCCTGCGCCGCGAATCGCAGTTCCGCGCGGCGCATCCGCACATCGGCGTGATCCCGGTCCGCGGCAACGTCAACACGCGCCTCGCCAAGCTCGATCGCGGCGACTTCGACGCGATCCTGCTGGCGTCCGCGGGGCTGATCCGGCTCGGCTTCGAGTCGCGCATCCGCTGTCGCCTCGATCCGGTGACCTGCATTCCGTCGCCGGGCCAGGGCGCGCTCGCCATCGAGGTCGACAGCAGCCGGCACGACGTCATCGCCGCCCTCGCGCCGTTGCACGATCGCGGCGCGGCGCTCGCGGTGTTCGCCGAACGCGCCGTATCGCGCGCGCTCGGCGGCGACTGCACGATCCCGCTCGGCGCCTACGCGACGTGGCGTTCGAACGATCGACTCGCGTTGTCGGCGGTGCTCGGCAAGCCCGACGGCACGCTGTTGGTCACGTCGTCCGACGAAGCGACGATTGTTATGGAGCATAACGATCACGACGGCGCGGTTGCCGCTGCGGAAGCACTCGGCCGCAGCGTCGGCGAGCGCCTCATGGCGCAGGGCGGGGCGGCGCTGCTCGCGGGACTTTGAACGTCGAAGTCGCGGGAAGCGAAGGCGTCGACCCGACAGCGACGCTGATCGTCACGCGGCCCGAGCCCGAAGCGGGACGACTGGTCGACGCGCTGATTTCGCAAGGCCGTCATGCGTGGGCACTGCCGGTCCTGGCGATCGAGGATGCCGGAGACATCGTCGCGGCCCGGCAGGCGCTCGCGACCGTCGACCGATACGCGCTGGTTGTCTTCGTCAGTCCGAATGCGATCCGTCGCGCGCTCGCTTTGCGCGATGCCTCGTGGCCGACCGACGTGACGATCGGCGTGATGGGACCGGGCAGCGTCGCTACGCTCGCCTCGCTCGGCATCGCGGCGCCCGGGCATCGGGTGATCGCGCCGCCACGCGCATCGACGATCGAGGGAGCCGGCGACCGCTTCGACTCCGAAGCGTTGTTCGACGCGCTCGATGCCATGCTCGGCCTGACGACGGCGTTCACGGGCCGCGTGCTGATCGTGCGCGGCAACGGCGGACGCGCGTGGTTCGGCGATCGACTGCGTGATCTCGGCATCGCCGTCGACGAGGTCGAGGCCTATCGCCGCGTGCGGCCCGTGGCGGACGCCGGACAGGTCGAGGCCCTGCGACGCGCCTTCGGCGAAGCCGTCGCGCCGGTCTTCATCGTCACCAGCTCCGAAGGCGTCGGGCATCTGGTCGCGATTGTGGAGGAGGCGCTGGCCGACTTCGCGACCCCGACGGCCGTGCGGACGTGGCTGTTCGCCAGCACCGTGGTCGCGCCGCATCGACGCATCGCCGCGAAGGCGACGGAGGCCGGATTTCGACGCGTCGTCACAACGGCTTCCGGCGATAGGGGTATCGCCTCAGCGCTCGCCCGAGACCCGGCACATTAGAATCACCGGTGTGTCCAGCACCCCACCGCAAACCCTGCCGAACAGCCTGATCCCCATCGTCCAGCCCACGATCGATCCGGCGCACGTCGCCGCGACCGAGGAGTTGCGGCGCCTGCGACGCGCGGTCGTGCTCTGGCTCCTGAGCGGCTTCGCGCTGGTGCTGCTGGTCGCCATCGGCCTGTGGTTCCTGGCCGCCAATCGTCTCGATCGCAGCGAGCGCGAGTTCGCGCGACGCATCCAGGACGATGGCGTCATCAGCCGGTCGGCCGAGACCACGGCGAAGCAGGCGCAGGACCAGGTCATCGCGAACACGGCCCGGCTCGGTGCGGTCGAAGCACGGGTCGCGGACTCGCAGAGCCAGCAGGCGTCGCTCGAACAGCTCTACGCCGACCTCGCGCGCACGCGCGACGACTGGGCGCTGGCCGAGGTCGAACAGATCCTCGCCGTCGCGTCCGAACAGTTGCAGCTCGCAGGCAACGTGCAGGGCGCGATCATCGCGCTGCAGAACGCGGACCAGCGGCTCGCCCGGACCGAACGACCGCAGTTCATCGTCCTGCGACGAGCAATCGCGCGCGACCTCGATCGGCTGAAGGCGTTGCCGTCGGTCGACGTCGCGGGCAACGCGTTGCGCATCGACAGCCTGGTCGGCATGATCGACAACCTGCCGTTGCTGTCCGACGAGAAGCCCGCCCCGCGGCCGCGTCTCGACGCGCAGCCGCTCGACCGCGGCGTGCAGCCGGCGCAGTCGGACGCCGGCACCTGGATGCAGCGGCTGCAGGATCAACTCCGCTATCTCGGTGCCGAGGCGTGGCAACGCTTCGGCCAACTGGTGCGCGTGCGCGACGTCAGCGAGCCCGATGCGCTGCTGCTCGCGCCCGGCCAGACCTATTTCGTGCGGGAGAACCTCAAGCTGCGCCTGCTCAACGCGCGGCTCGCGCTGCTCGCCCGGCAGGAGACCACCTATCGATCCGACCTGTTGCGGGCGCAGGACGCGCTGCAGAAATACTTCGACCTGCGGTCGCGCCAGACCATCGCCGCGCTCGCGTTGCTGAAGCAGGTGCAGAGCGCGAACACCGTGATCGAGGTGCCCACCCTCGCCGAGAGCCTCACCGCCGCCCGGGCCGTGAAGGGTCAGCGATGAATCGAATCGCGAACGCGTCGCGCTGACAGGCCATGCGCTTCTTCCTCGTCGGCATCGTCGTCTTCGCGGCAGCCGTGGGCCTCGCGCTCACGCTGAGCGCCGATCCGGGCAACGTCGTCGTCTTCTATCCACCGTATCGGATCGACCTCTCGCTCAACCTGTTCCTGTTGATCGAGATCGTGTCGTTCGTCGTGGCGTATCTGCTGATCCGGCTGGGGTACAAGACGGTGCAGATGCCGCAGCGCGTGGCCGCCTATCGGCAACGGCAGAGCGAGAAGCGGGCATCGCGCGCGCTCCGCGCCGCATTGCAGGCCCATTTCGAAGGGCGCTACGGACACGCCGAACGCCAGGCCGAGGAGGCGCAGGAACTGCCCGAGACCGCGGGTCTCGCCGCGCTGGTCGCCGCCCGCTCGGCCCATCGCATGCGCGAGTACGGCCGTCGCGACGAATGGCTGCGGCGTGCGCAGGCCGATCCGGCGTTGCGCGCCGCGAAGCTGATGACCGAGGCAGAGTGCCTGGTCGATGCGCGCGAGGGACAGCGGGCATTGAGCGTCGTCGAGCAACTGCATACCGCGGGCGCCCGCCACATCCAGTCCCTGCGCCTCGCGCTGAAGGCGCATCAATACGCCGGCGACTGGGACGCGGTGCTGCGGCTGCTGCGCACGCTCAACAAGCGCGACGCGTTGCATCCGGTCGCTGCCCGCCAGATGAAGTCGCTCGCGTATCGCGCGTTGTTCGCCGCGCGCGGCGACGACAGTCATGCGCTGCTCGCGTTGTGGCAAAGCGTGCCCAACCCGGACAAGCGCATCGCCGACGTCGCGCTGGTCGCGGCGCAGGCGTTCGAGCGCGCCGGGCTCGGCTACCAGGCGCGCATCGTCATCGAGAACGCGCTCACCACGGAATGGGACGCGCGGCTGGTCGAGCAATACGCGAAGAGCGGCGCAGAGCGGCCCGTGCCGGCGTCGGAGCAAGTGCGAGGCGGACGCGAAGGGTGGGCGACGCCGGCCGACGACGCGCGGGCGCAGATCGAACGTGCGGAGCGCTGGACGCTCGAACATCCGGCCGACGCCTCGGCGTTCTACGCGCTGGGCACGCTGTGCGCGCGTGAAAGCTTGTGGGGCAAGGCGCGCGCCGCGTTGAGCGGCGTCCTGGAGCGATCGCCCGAGGCACGTCTCGCGGCGGCGACCCACTTCGAGCTCGGCCTCGTGTTCGAGCAGATCGACGACCTGGAGCGCAGCCGTACGCACTTCCGTGCCGCTGCGGAGTCGACGCTGAACCGATGAGGGACGACGCGCCGGACGAGCACGTCGTCACGGTCCGCTTCAGCGCGTGACGACCGGCTTGCGGATCAGTCGTGCCGGGACCGACAAGGTCAACGCTGCACCGAGCACCAGGAAGAACGCCAGCAGGTAGACGCCCGAGTTGGTGCTCGACGTCAGGTCCTTCAGCCAGCCGACCGCATAAGGCGCCGCGAAGCCTGCCAGATTGCCGAGCGAGTTGATCAACGCGATGCCGGCGGCCGCGGCCGTGCCGGCGAGGAACGCCGTCGGCAGACTCCAGAACAGCGGGAGCGCCGTCATGATTCCCATGATGCCGAGCGTCAGGCCGGTCATCGCGAGCACGACGTCGCCGCGATACGCCACGCTCATCAGCAGTCCCAGCGCGCCGATCACCGCGGGGATCGCGATATGCCAGCGGCGCTCGTCCACCTTGTCGGCGTGGCGCGAGATGAGGATCATCGCGACGACGGAGCACGCCCACGGGATGGCGGAGATCAGTCCGATGGTCAGCGCGTCGGTGACGCCGGTCTGCTTGATGATCGTCGGCAGCCAGAAACTCATGCCGTAGAGCCCCATCACGAAGCTGAAGTAGATCAGGCCCATCAGCCACACGCGCGGCTGCGTCAGGACCTTGCCGACCGGTTCCTCGACTTTGTGCACGTTGTCGGCGGCGATGTTGCGAGCGAGCAGCGCCTTCTCGTCCGCGCTCAACCACGACGCGTGCGCGATGCGGTCGTCGAGATAGAACAGGACGACCAGGCCGACCAGCACGGACGGGATGCCTTCGATCAGGAACATCCACTGCCAGCCGGCCCAGCCGTTGACGCCACCCAGTTCCTTCAGGATCCAGCCGGAGACCGGGCCGCCGATGACGCCGGAGATCGCGATCGCCGCGAGGAACATCGCCGTGGCACGCGCCCGTCGCTGCGCCGGATACCAGTAGGTCAGATACAGGATGATGCCGGGGAAGAAGCCGGCTTCTGCGATGCCGAGCAGGAAGCGGACGATGTAGAACGTCAGCGGCGTCGAGACGAACATCATGCACGCCGACAGGATGCCCCACGTGATCATGATCCGCGCGATCCAGACGCGCGCGCCGATCTTGTGCAGCAGCACGTTGCTCGGGACTTCGAAGAGGAAGTAGCCGATGAAGAAGATGCCCGATCCGAAGCCGTAGATCGTCTCGCTGAACTTGAGGTCCGTCAGCATCTGCAGTTTGGCGAAGCCGACGTTGACGCGATCGAGGTACGCGACGACGTAGCAGAGCATGAGGAACGGGATGATGTGCCAGCCGACCTTGCGATAGACGGCTTCCTCGAAAGTCGTCCCCTCGGTCCGCAACGGCTTGCCGCCGTCGAGTAGATTTGCCGCCATGGTGCGTCTCCTGGGTTCTTGTGAGCGCCGGGATGTTGCGGTCGGTCGCACGAACACGCAATAGCGGATTGCCCTCGGTTCGCGGAACGCGGGAGCGATGGGGCGACTGGTGGCCCCGGGCGCGTCGGCAAAGACGACGCTCCACTCGTTGAATCAGGCCATCACTGCAACCGATCCGACCAGAACCAGACCGGCCGTAGACGCATCTCGATCGTGTAATTTCACGAGGACTCGCGCTGCTCCGCGGTCCGCGACCTGAAAGTCCAGCTTTCGCGGGAAGATGACTTGCTGCCCGACCCACTGGGCCGCTTCGATACGGGCACGCATCGTTTCGATGGCGCCAGAATCGGCCGCACCTGCGATCCAGGATTCAACGCGCTTCTCCGGCGTTGCGTAGTAGTCGCGATGAGTCTTCGAACGACCAGCGATGGTCTTCTTCTTGAGCCGGCCCGGCGACCCTGGAGGTATGCGTCAGATGCCGCGCACGCGCTCCTTGACCTCTGCGTATTGAGTCACGAACGCCGCTTCATGCAGACGAACCAGCGCGTTCATCGTTACCCCCGAAAACAATGACAAGCGGATAACGTGGCCAAGGCCGATCGAGACGCAAGCGACGAGCAGCGACGATCGGCGCCCGCGTGCGCTATCTCACACGCAGCGTCCGCCGTCGACCTCGATGCTGACGCCGGTGATGAACTTCGCGTCGTCGGACGCGAGATACAGGCAGGCCTGCGCGACGTCGGCAGGCGTCGAGAAGCGGCCCATCGGAATCGTCGCGGTGAAGCGCTTGCGGTTCTCCGGCGTGTCCTCGACGCCCATGAACTCGGTCAGCAGGCCGGTCGCCGACATCACCGGATTGACGCAGCTGACGCGGATGTTGTCGGGGCCGAGCTCGGCGGCCATCGACTTGCTGGTCACGATGACCGCGCCCTTGCTGCCGTTGTACCAGGTGAGCCCGGGCCGCGGCCGCACGCCTGCGGTCGACGCGATGTTGACGAACACGCCGCCGCCGCGCGTGCGAAAGACGGGCACGAAATGCCTGGCCGTGAGGAAGATGCTCTTGACGTTGACCGCGTAGACGCGATCGAACTCTTCCTCGGTGACTTCGAGCATCGGTCGGTTACGATGGGTGGTGCCGGCGTTGTTGACGACGATGTCGACGTCGCCGTACGCGGCCAGCGTCGCTTGCAGCAGCGCGGCGACACTCGCATCCTTCGAGACGTCGGCGACCACCGCGGTGGCCACGCCCCCAGCCGCGCCGATGGCCTCGGCGACGCGCTTCGCCGCGGTCTCCGCGATGTCGGCCACGACGACCTTCGCACCCTGTTCGGCGAACAGCATCGCGATGCCTTCCCCGAAGCCCGAGCCGCCGCCGGTCACGACGGCGATCTTGTTTTCAAGCCGCATGCTGTCTCCTCGTGTGTTGGTGATGACGCTAGCCATGCCGAATGGCGATGGTCTTCAGCGTCGTGAAGCCGTACAGGGCCTCGAAGCCTTTCTCGCGACCGTGTCCGCTCGCACCCACGCCACCGAACGGCAACTCCACGCCGCCGCCGGCGCCATAGTTGTTGATGAAGACCTGGCCGGCGCGCACCGCATGGGCGAGCCGCATCTGGCGGGCGCCGTCGCGGGTCCAGACGCCGGCGACGAGACCGAACGCCGTGCCGTTGGCGAGGCGGATCGCGTCGGCCTCGTCGTCGAACGCCATCGCCGCGAGGACCGGGCCGAAGACCTCTTCCTGCGCGAGTCGATGGGCGATCGGCACGTCGCGCAGTAGCGTCGGCGCCTGGTAGTAGCCCTCGGCCGGCACGCCATCGGCGATGCGACCCTGCGCGACGACCGCGATGCCCGCGTCGCGCGCTTCTTCGAGAAAGCCGTGGACGCGGGTGAGCTGCGACGCGCGGATCAGCGGGCCGCAGTCGAGGTCCATCGTTGACGAGCCGACGCGCAATGCCTCGAAGCGCGCGCCGAGCATCTCGAGCACGCGCTCGTAGGCCGATCTTTCGATCAGCAGGCGGCTGCCGGCCGAGCAGGTCTGTCCCGCGTTCTGGACGATGGCATTGATCACCGCCGGCAGCACGGCGTCGAGGTCCGCGTCTGCGAAGACGATCTGCGGCGACTTGCCGCCCAGCTCCAGCGTGACCGGCGTGTGATGTTCGGCCGCCGCGCGGACCACGACCTTGCCGATGGACGGCGAGCCGGTGAACGACACGTGGTCGACATCCGGGTGACTCACCAGCGCGTCGCCCGCTTCGTGGCCGTAGCCGGTCACGATGTTGAGGGCGCCGTCGGGCAGGATGTCGGCCGCGAGTTCGGCCACGCGCAGCACCGAGAGCGACGCGTCCTCGGCCGGTTTGACGACGCAGGCATTGCCGGCGGCGAGCGCGCCACCGACGCTGCGGCCGAAGATCTGCATCGGGTAGTTCCACGGCACGATGTGGCCGGTGACGCCGTGCGGTTCGCGGATCGTGAAGACGGTCGTGCCGTTCTGGTACGGAATCGACTGGCCGTGCAGCTTGTCGGCGGCGCCGGCATAGAACTCGAAGTAACGTGCGATGGCCGCGGCATCGGCGCGCGCCTGCGTCAGCGGCTTGCCGCAGTCGCGGGCTTCGAGCAGTGCCAGTTCCTCGGCGTGATCGGCGAGTCGCACGGCGAGGCGTTGCAGCCGACGGCCGCGCTCGGCGGCCGGCATGCGACCCCACGACGTGTTCGCGGCGTGGCGGGCGGCCGAGACGGCCGCGTCGATGTCGGCGGCGTCGCCGCGTGCGAGCTGGTCGAACACCTGGCCGTCGGACGGATCGATCACGGCGATCGTGGCCGACGAGGCGGATGGTTGCTGGCGGCCGTTGATGAAGTGGGAAGGCATCGATCGAGGGCAGGTGCGAATGGGAGCCTGAAGTTATCACGCGTCGAAGGCGACGAAAGGCGCGGGCGCGGCTGCAGCGCGAGGCTCGCTCGCTATACTCCGCGCTCATCAAAACCATCATCAAAGACGCGACATGAGCTTCGACAACGTGACCGCCGGCAACGACATCCCGAACGATTTCAACGTGATCGTCGAGATCCCGATGAACGCCGATCCGATCAAGTACGAGGTCGACAAGGAGACGGGCACGCTCTACGTCGACCGCTTCATGGGCACGGCGATGCATTACCCGTGCAACTACGGCTATATCCCGCGCACCATCGCCGACGACGGCGACCCGGTCGACGTGCTGGTGATCACGCCGTTCCCGCTGGTTCACGGCGTGGTCGTGCGCTGCCGCGCGTTGGGCGTGCTCAAGATGTCCGACGAGGGCGGCGGCGACGCGAAGCTGCTCGCGGTGCCGATCACCAAGATCCTGCCGTGGTATCGCCACTGGCAGAACGTCAACGACATCAACCCCGAGCGACTGGCGCAGATCCAGCATTTCTTCGAGCACTACAAGGATCTCGAGCCGGGCAAGTGGGTGAAGGTCGAGGGATGGGGCGGGCCGGAAGATGCGGCGGCGGAGATCGTCGAGGGCGTGAAGAACTTCGACGCGAGCGTGAAGCGGGAAGAGGCGCGCTGATCGGCCCGGAGTTTTTCGCCGAGGAGAAGCGGACGTGCTTCGAGGAAGTTGTCTTTGCCAAGGCGTGGCATTCGAGATCGACGGCGTTGTCCGCGACCTCCTGTATTGTCACTGCGCGATGTGTCGCAAGGCACACGGCTCGGCATTTCGGGCGCGTGGCAAGGTCAAGACTTCAGAGTTTCGATGGACCAGAGGCGAGGACATCGTTCGATATTACGAATCGTCGCCGGGTGAGCACCGAAGTTTTTGTTCGGTGTGCGGGTCAAACCTGATCACCGGATTCGACGCGACGCCTCGCGTCCTGGGTCTCGCACTCGGGGTGCTCGACGATGACCCGGTGAGCCGTCCCATCTGCCATGTCTTCGTCGGCTCCAAAGCACCTTGGCACGAGATCACCGATGCCCTCCCCCAGTTCGACGAATTTCCGGTCGCGCGCGATCCCTAATCTTTATCGAGGAAAGCCATGTTCAGTCACGTCATGATCGGATCCAACGACATCGAGCGCTCCAAGCGCTTCTACGACGCCGTGCTCGGAACGCTGGGCGCCGGTGAGCCGTTGCGCAACAAGGCCTCCACGGGCCACACCCGGCTGTTCTATCGGCACGACGGCAGCACCTTCTGCATCAGCGAGCCGATCGACGACGAGCCGGCGACCTCCGCCAACGGCGCCACCATCGGCTTCAAGTGCGACTCGCCCGAGCAGGTGCGCGAGTTCCACGACGTGGCCGTCGCACACGGCGGTACGTCGATCGAAGACCCGCCGGGCCTGCGCAACGGCAGCGTCGGTGCCATGCATCTTTCGTACGTGCGCGATCCCGACGGCAACAAGCTCTGCGCCATGTATCGCGTCAAGTGATTGGGCTTACCCGGTCTGGGATGGGTTCGGCCCGGACGGCGAACGCCTCTCGAGTCGTCCCATCCTGAACGTCGGTGTTTTCAGCTCGCAGACCCGTGTGTTGAGCACTTCAGCGGCCCGCATTCGAACCTTCGATCCTTCCATCCGCTCGTGTCCCCGCGCTCACCGCTCGCCGTCGTCCAGGCCCAACTCGACGCCTACAACGCGAAAGACATCGAGGCCCTGCTGGAAACCTACGCGGTCGATGCCGAGCAATTCACGTTGCATGGCGAACGCCTGGCGAAAGGTCGCGAGGAAATGCGTCTCCGGTTCCTCGCGAGGTTTGCCGAGCCCGACCTGCATGCGCACCTGATCTCGAGGACGGTGATGGCCAACGTCGTCGTGGACCACGAGCGCATCACTCGAAACTTCCCCGAAGGACTCGGCACCGTCGAAATGCTATGCGTCTATGAAGTCTTGGACGGTCTCATCCAGAAGGCTTCTTTCGCTGTGGGCGACAAGACCTTCAAGCCGATTGTCCAGAGCGCGATGTGATCGAGGGTCAATCCGTCGCTCGATCTCCGGGGCCCTGCGCATCGCGCTTGAACGGATCGCGCTCGTTCAATTCGTCGACGTAGTGCCCGATGCCGATGGTCTCCTTCGCGAGGAACTGCTCGATCGCTTCGGCGAACGACGGATGCGCGAGCCAGTGCAGCGAGCGCGTCTTCACCGGCAGGAAGCCGCGGGCCATCTTGTGTTCGCCCTGCGCGCCGCCTTCGAAGACGCGGATGCCGCGTTCGATGCAGAACTCCAGCGGCTGGTAATACGCGCACTCGAAGTGCAGGCAGGGCACGTGCTCGACCTCGCCCCAGTAGCGACCGTAGAGCCGGTCGCCGTTGTGGACGACGAGTGAACTCGCGATCGGCTTCGGCCCCGGGTCGTCGCCGGTCTCGTCGTCGCGTTCGGCGATGACCAGCAGCAGGTTCTCCGGCATCGACCGGCCGATGCGACGGAAGAACGCCGCGTTCAGGTACGGCGTCGAGTAGTGCGCGCGGTAGGTGTTGGCGTAGCAGCGCGCGAAGAAGCGCCAGTCGGCGTCGGTGGCGTCTTTCCCTTCGATGCGGCGGACCGTGACGCCCGCTTCCGCGACCTTGCGACGCTCGGCCCGGATGTTCTTGCGACGCTTGCGTTCGAGCGAATCGACGAAGGCCTCGAAGTCCGCGAAGCCCGTGTTGGTCCAGTGGAACTGCACGCCTTCGCGGCGCAGACAGCCGGCGTCCTCAAGCGCCGCGACCTCGTCGTCGCCGTCGGGGAACAGCACGTGCAGCGACGACAGCCCGCTGGCGTCGGCATGCGCGAGCAGCACTTTGGCCAGCAGGTCGATGGTCGCTGCGTAGGCTGCGATCAGGCGCGGTCCGGTGACCGGCGTGAACGGGATCGCAGACAGCAGCTTCGGGTAGTAGTCGACGCCGTGGCGTCGATAGGCATCGGCCCAGGCCCAGTCGAAGACGTACTCGCCGTACGAATGGTCCTTGCGGTAGATGGGCACGGCGCCGATCAGCGCCGCATCGTCCGCGGCGTCGTCGCCTTCGCCTTCGTACAGGCCGAGGTACTCGACCGCCCAGCCGCTTTCGGCGCTGGCGCAACCGGTCTCGTGCAGCGCGGCCAGGAAGTCGTAACGCAGGAAAGGATTGATCTCGCGCGAGGCCGAAGGATCGGCCGCGCTGCGCCGCGTGGCATCGGCGCGGATCAGCGCATCCCATCGCTCGGCGCCGATCGTCGCGAGGTCGTCGATGAGGCGCATGCAATAATTCGTGGTCATCGATGTCGGCATCGCTGTTGAAGCGGCGATGCCCATGAAACTTGCGTCGGCATCGTCTCGATCCGCATCGTCCCGCTTGGCATCGTTCCTATTCGCATCGTCCCGCCCGGCACGGGCACCGACTTTCGTTCG
>CAZZWS010000076.1:0-16951 GCA_964657795.1 Beijerinckiaceae bacterium | reverse complement strand
TCGATGCTCAACTGGACGCGTCGCATGCTGGCGATCCGGTCCCAGCACCAGGCCTTCGGCCGTGGTCGTCTGAGGATGCTGGCCCCCACCAACCGCAAGATCCTCGCGTACCTGCGCGAAGAAGAAAGCGCCGACGGCAAGCTCGAAACGATCCTCTGCGTGGCCAACGTCTCGCGCTCGGCGCAGGCGGTCGAGCTCGAGCTGTCCGAGTTCAACGGGCGCATGCCGGTCGAGATGATCGGCGGATCGATGTTCCCGGCCATCGCCTCGTCGCCTTACGTGCTGACGCTGCAGCCTTACGGCTTCTTCTGGTTCATGCTAGCTGCCGAGGCGGAGTTGCCGACCTGGCACGTCGCGGCGCCCGAGGCCCTGCCCGACTACATGACGCTGGTGGTCCGGAAAGATATCGACGAACTGATCAACGGTCCGTCGCGGAAACAGCTCGAGAACGACATCCTGCCCGGCTACCTGCAGAAGCGGCGCTGGTTCTCGCAGAAGGACGGCAAGGTCGGTCCGGTGCGTATCGCACTGGCCACGCAGATGCCCGGCACCGAACGCCCGCTGGTGCTGGTCGAGATCGAGACCAGGGCTCGCGGCAACGCGCCAGCCGAGCGCTATCAACTGCCGTTCGGCTTCTTCGGCGAGGCCGAGACGACCACGGCGCTGCCGCAGCAGCTCGCGCTCGCACGCGTGCGGCGTGGGCGGCAGGTCGGCTTCCTGACCGATGCGTTCGCGCTCGGCGAGTTTGCGCATCACGTCGTCAAGATGCTGTGCCAGGGCACGCGCATCGCCAGCACCGACGGCGGCGAGCTGCGCTTCGACTCGACGCCGTTGCTGCAGGAAGTCATGCCCGCGCTGATCGCGGCGCGGGTCCCGGGCGGCGTGCGCTGGCTATCAGCCGAGCAGAGCAACAGCTCGCTCGTGATCGGCGATGCGGCCGTGCTGAAGGTCATCCGGCGCGTCGCGGCCGGCATCAACCCGGAGGCGGAGATCACGCGTCTGCTGACCGAGCGCGGCTTCGCGAACACGTCGCCGCTGCTCGGCGAGGTCTCGCGCATCGGGGACGACGGCACGCCGCATCTGCTGATCGTGCTGCAGCAGTTCGTCCACAACCAGGGCGATGCGTGGCAATGGACGCTCAACGTGCTGACCCGCGTGTTCCGCCAGGTGACGGTCGCGATGCCGGCTTTGCCAACGGCGTCCGAAACAGGTGCGGGCACGTCGGAGGCGGTGCACGACACCACGGTCTCCATCGAGGACATGGCGCTCGGTGAATTGCAAACGGCCGCGGGCGTTCTCGGCAAGCGGCTCGGCGAGCTGCACGCCGTGCTCGCGCAGGACTGCGACGAGGAGGCGTTCAAGCCGATCCGTGTCGATGCGGCGATGGCGAAGGGCTGGGGCGAAGCGGCCGTACGCCAGATCGATGCCGCGATGGACGTCCTCGAACAGAAGCTGGCGGCGAAGGACGACGCGACCCTGCTCGACGACGAGCGCACGGCGGCGTCCGCTCTGGTCGCGCAACGTGCGGCGCTCAGCGCCGGCGCGATCAGGCTCGCGGCGAAAGCGGTCGGCTCGATGGCCACGCGCATCCACGGCGACTTCCATCTCGGCCAGGTGCTCGTCACCAACGGCGATGCGGTCATCATCGACTTCGAAGGAGAGCCGGCCAAGCCGCTCGCGCAACGCCGCGAGAAGATGAGTCCGCTGCGCGACGTGGCCGGTCTGCTGCGGTCGATCGAGTACGCGGCGGCGATGGGCCTCAAATCGGGACCGTCCGACGTAGGCGATGCCGGCGAGAACAAGAAGCGCGAAATCGTGGCGCGCTACCTGCCGGCCGCCAAGCAGGCGTTCCTCGCGACGTACGGCGAGGAGTCCGGGCGCATCGGGCATGCCTGGAAAGAGGGCGATGGCGAGGCGGCGCTGCTCGCGCTGTTCACGTTCGAGAAGGCGGCCTACGAACTCTGCTACGAAGCCGCCAATCGGCCGACGTGGATCGGCGTGCCGCTGGCGGGGCTGGTCGATCTCGCAGCGACGTTGCTCGATGGGTCCCTCGATGGCAAACCAGCGGCCAGGACGAAGGCCGCGAAGACTTCCGACAAGGATGCACGCTGATGGCGACGAAACGCGCGCGGGACCCGAGGGTGCCCGATCCCGAGGTCACGATGATCGAGGCGGACACGGCACAGAAGCCGCGCCGCGATTCGACCGCCAAGCCCGCCGATGACCCGCATCGGCTCGCCGGTCCCCGCGCGGCCGATGCGGTCGCTCCGTTGACGACGCCGTCGCTGGCCACCGGCGCCATCGAGGCGCTGATCGTCGCGCGCCACAACGATCCGTTCGCGCTGCTCGGCCCCCATCGCGTCGGCGACGTGGACGTCGTACGGGTCCTGCTGCCGTCGGCGATCACCGTCGAGGTCCTGGACGCCGAAGACGCGACGCGCTCGCTCGGCACGCTCAACCGGATCCACGATGCCGGGCTCTTCGAAGGCAGCGTCGCGCCGTCCGACAGCCGCGACGGCGCACCGCGCTATCGCTTGCGCGTGACCTGGCCGAAGCAGGACGGCGGCACCGTCGTCGAGGACATCGACGACCCGTACGCGTTCGGTCCCGTCCTCGGCCAGCTCGACCTGCATCTGATCGCCGAAGGTCGTCATCATCAACTGGGCGCGGCGCTCGGTGGACACGCGACGACGATGCACGGCGTGGCCGGTGCGCGCTTCGCGGTGTGGGCGCCCAACGCGCAACGCGTGTCGGTCGTGGGTCCGTTCAACGGATGGGACGGCCGCCGTCATGTCATGCGTCGACGCATCGAGGCCGGCGTCTGGGAACTGTTCGTGCCGCATGTGGAGGCGGACGCGCTCTACCAATACGAGATCGTCGACGGTCACGGCGCGCTGCTGCCGCTGAAGGCCGATCCGGTGGCTCGCGCGACCGAGATGCCGCCCGGTCACGGATCGCGGGTCTCGGATCAGGAAGCCTTCGCCTGGACCGACGACGCCTGGATGGCCGAGCGCTCCGCGCGACACGCGCCGGACGCGCCGATCTCGGTCTACGAGGTCCACGCGGGCTCGTGGATCCGGGACATGGAACACGACGGCTGCAGCTTCGACTGGAGCGGCCTCGGCGACCGGCTGATCCCTTACGCGAACGCGATGGGCTTCACGCACCTCGAGTTCCTGCCGGTCATGGAGCATCCGTTCGGCGGCTCGTGGGGCTATCAGCCCCTCGGCCTCTTCGCGCCGAGCGCGCGCTTCGGCACGCCGGCCGACTTCGCGCGCTTCGTGGACCGCTGCCATCAGGCCGGCGTCGGCGTCATCCTCGACTGGGTGCCCGCCCACTTCCCGAGCGACGCGCACGGTCTGGTGCGCTTCGACGGCAGCGCGCTGTACGAACACGCCGATCCGCGCGAAGGCTTCCATCAGGACTGGAACACGCTGATCTACAACTTCGGTCGCAACGAGGTCCGCGGCTTCCTGATCGCGTCGGCCCTCGAATGGCTGGAGCGCTACCACATCGACGGCCTGCGGGTCGACGCGGTGGCGTCGATGCTCTATCGCGACTACAGCCGCAAGGCCGGCGAGTGGGTACCCAACATCTACGGCGGCCGCGAGAACCTCGAAGCCGTCGCGTTCCTGAAGGAGCTCAACACCGTCGTCCTCGATCGCTGCCCCGGCGCGATGATGATCGCCGAGGAGTCCACCGCGTGGCCCGGCGTCACCTCGCCGGTCGCCGAAGGCGGCCTCGGCTTCAGCTACAAGTGGAACATGGGCTGGATGCACGACACGTTGCGCTACGCGGAGGAGGAGCCGATCTATCGGCAGTGGCATCACGACGACATGACGTTCGGCATGGTCTACGCGTACTCCGAGCGCTTCATGCTCCCCATCTCGCACGACGAAGTGGTTCACGGCAAGGGTTCGCTGATCAACAAGATGCCCGGCGACGACTGGCAGAAGCACGCCAACCTGCGCGCCTACCTGTCGTTCATGTGGACGCATCCGGGCAAGAAGCTGTTGTTCATGGGCTGCGAACTCGGCGACTACAAGGAATGGAACCACGACGGTTCGCCCGACTGGAACCTGCTCGACCAGCCGCGTCATCGCGGCCTGCAACGTCTGCTGCGCGACCTCAACCGGCTGTATGTCGATACCGGCGCGCTGCACGAGAAGGACAGCGATCCCACCGGCTTCGCGTGGCTCGTCGGCGACGATCGCGTCAACAGCGTCTTCGCGTTCCGGCGCTCCGGCAAGAGCGCGGACCGGCCCGTCGTGATCGTGCTCAACATGACGCCGATGGTGCGCACCGATTACCGGATCGGCGTGCCGGTGGCCGGCGCGTGGCACGAGCGACTCAACAGCGACGCCGATGTGTACGGCGGTTCCGGTGTGGGCAATGCGGGCACGGTCCGTGCTGTCGATGAGCCGTTGCACGGCCAACCGGCTACGCTGACATTGACGCTTCCGCCGTTGGCCGCGTTGATCCTCGAGCCGGAAGGCCGCTGATCGACCGTCGGCGGTCGCCGTAGCACCGTGCATTGATCGCCGCCGTCACCGCCGCAATCACTGCCGCATTCACCGCTTTCCATCACCAGAAGGGATCACCGATGTGGCATCCGCCGGACGGCATCCTGCCGGGCCTGCCTTATCCGCTGGGCGCCACCGTCGACGACGACGGCGTCAACTTCGCGATCTTCTCCGCGCACGCGGAGCGGATCGAGCTGTGCCTGTTCGATCCGAACGGGCGGCGCGAGATCGCGCGCTACGACCTGCCCGAGTGCACCGACGAGATCTGGCACGGCTATCTGCCGACGCTGAAGCCGGGCCAGTTGTACGGTTACCGCGCGCACGGTCCGTATCGACCCGAGGAGGGTCATCGCTTCAACCCGCACAAGCTGCTGCTCGACCCATACGCGAAGAAGCTCGCGGGCCAGGTCAAGTGGACCGATGCGCTGTTCGGCTATCGACTGCACTCGCCGCGCGCCGACCTGTCGTTCGATCGCCGCGACTCGGCCGCGGCGATGCCGAAGGCGGTCGTCGTCGACGAGGTCTTCCGCTGGGGCGGCGACAAGGCGCCGCGCACGCCGCTCGCCCGCAGCGTCATCTACGAAGCGCACGTGCGCGGCCTGACGGTGAAGAACGAACGCATCCGTGCCGACGAGCGCGGCACGTTCGCGGCGCTGTCCGACCCCGCGACCATCGACCACCTCGTCAAGCTCGGGGTCACCGCCATCGAGCTGCTGCCGATCCATGCCTTCGTTCAGGACCGTCGGCTGGTCGAACATCAGCTGCGCAATTACTGGGGCTACAACTCGCTCGCGTTCTTCGCGCCGGAGCCGCAGTACCTCGCGACCGGTGAGTTGTCCGAGATGCGGCAGGCCGTCAAGCGGCTGCATGCGGCCGGCATCGAGGTCATCCTCGACGTGGTCTACAACCACACCTGCGAAGAGAGCGAACGCGGGCCGACGCTGTCGTTCCGCGGCATCGACAACGCGAGCTACTACCGGCTGCAGCAGGACGATCCCCGCTACTGCATCAACGACACCGGCTGCGGCAACACGGTCAACACGGCGCATCCCCGCGTGATCCAGCTGATCATGGACTCGCTGCGCTACTGGGTCGACGAGTTCCACGTCGACGGCTTCCGCTTCGACCTCGGCGTCACGCTCGGTCGCGAAGCCACCGGCTTCGATCCCAACGGCGGCTTCTTCGATTCGTTGCGCCAGGACCCGACGCTGGCGCGCGTGCACCTGATCTCGGAGCCGTGGGACATCGGCCCCGGCGGCTATCAGCTCGGCAATCATCCCCCGGGCATCGCCGAGTGGAACGGACGCTATCGCGACGACACGCGGCGCTTCTGGAAGGGCGACGCGGGCCTGCGCGGCGCCATCGCGGCGCGGGTGCACGGATCGGCCGACCTGTTCGATCATCAGCATCGCAAGCCGTCCGCGTCGATCAACTTCATCACGGCGCACGACGGCTTCACGATGGCCGACCTGGTGGCATACAACAGCAAGCACAACGACGCCAACCAGGAAGGCAATCGCGACGGCGCCGACGACAACCACAGCTTCAACTGGGGCGTCGAGGGACCCACCGACGACCCGGGCATCCGCGAGACGCGACTGAAGGTGCATCGCTCGATGCTGATGACGCTGATGTTCTCGCACGGCACGCCGATGCTGCTCGGCGGCGACGAGTTCGGTCGCACGCAGCGGGGGAACAACAACGCGTACTGCCAGGACAGCGACATCTCGTGGCTGGACTGGGACGCGGCCGAAAGCGCGGCGGGACGCGCGCTCACGGCGTTCACGGCACGGCTGACGCGGTTGCGTGCCGAACACCTGCCGCTGCGCGCCAACTACTTCATGAACGGGCGCTCCGATCTCGGCGACGGGCTCAACGACATCGCGTGGTTCGACGAGAAGGGCCACGGGATGGACGAAGCCGCGTGGCGCTTCGCCGAGGGGCGTCTGCTCACCTGCCGACGCATCTGCGCCTGCGACCAGACGCGAGGCAGCCTCCAGGCCACGCTGCTGTTGTTCAACGGCGCATCCGCGACCCACGCGTTCACGCTGCCCGCCCCGGCCATCGCATGGCAGTTCGCGATCGACAGCGCGGACCCGGATCGCACGCCGGGACCCTGGAACCAACCGCACATCGACCTCGCGGCGCACAGTTGCGTGCTGCTGGTCGCCCGTCACCGACCGGAATCCACATGAATACGCATCATCGGCATCGCCTGCCGTTCGGCGCCGAACTGATCGCCGCCGATCGCACGCGCTTTCGCGTATGGGCCCCATCGTGCAAGGACGTGGCCGTCGTCATCGGCGCGGGCGACGACGGCGTCGCCATGCATGCGGCGGACGGCGGCTGGTTCGAGGTCGAGGTCCCGTGCGGCGCCGACACGCTCTACCGCTATCGCTTCACGCCCGACGAGGGCGACGCGATGACGGTCGCCGACCCGGCTTCGCGCAGGCAGGCCGGCGACGTCCACGATGCGAGCATCGTCGTGGACCCCGAGGCCTATACGTGGCGCCATCCGGAGTGGAACGGGCGGCCCTGGTGCGAGACCGTCATCTACGAAGTGCACCCGGGACTGGCCGGTGGCTTCGCCGGCATCCGCAGGATGCTGCCCGACCTCGCCAGGCTCGGCGTGACGGCGATCGAGCTGATGCCGATCGCGGACTTCGCGGGCGCGCACAACTGGGGCTACGACGGCGTGCTGCCGTACGCGCCCGACGCCAGCTATGGCTCTCCGGGCGACCTCAAGGGCCTGATCGACGAGGCGCACGGCCATGGCCTGATGGTCTTCCTCGACGTGGTCTACAACCACTTCGGCCCGGACGGGAACTACATCGGCTGCTACGCCGACGACTTCTTCCGCGACGACATCAAGACGCCGTGGGGTCGCGCGATCGACTTCCGCCGGCGCGAGGTGCGCGACTTCTTCTGCAACAACGCGCTCTACTGGCTCGACGAGTACCGCTTCGACGGCCTCAGGCTCGATGCGACCCATTCGATCGTGCCGCAGGACTGGCTCGAGGAACTGGCCGACCGCGTCGCGCATGCGCACGTCGGTCGTCACGCGCACCTCGTCGTCGAACACGAGGGCAACGCGGCCCATCTGCTCGGTCCGCATCACGGCTACGACGCGCAGTGGAACGACGACTGCCATCACGTCCTGCACGTGCTGCTTACCGACGAGACCGACGGCTACTACCTCGACTTCGCCAAGGATCCGGCGGACAAGCTCGCGCGCTGCCTGTCCGAAGGCTTCATCTATCAGGGGCAGCCGTCGCCGTTCCGCAAGGGCCAGCCGCGCGGCGAGCCCAGCTACGACCTGCCGCCCACCGCGTTCGTGTCGTTCCTGCAGAACCACGACCAGATCGGCAACCGCGCGTTCGGCGAGCGGCTGACCACGCTGGCCGCGCCCGCCGCACTCGAAGCGGCGCAGGCGGTGCTGCTGCTGTCGCCGCAGATCCCGTTGATCTTCATGGGCGAGGAGCACGCCGCGACCGATCCGTTCCTCTATTTCACGAGCTATCCCGGCAAGGAACTCGCGCAGGCGATCCGGGAAGGTCGCCGTCAGGAATTCGCGGGGTCGCCGGGCTTCGCGAACGAGGCGGCGGTCCACGAGATTCCCGATCCCAACGACCCGGCGACGTTCGAGCGCTCGCGGACCAGTGCTCGCAACGATCCCGCCTTCGAGCGGCTGCAGGGCCTGCTCGCGCTCCGCGCGAAGCACGTCGTGCCCCGTCTCGAAGGCGCACGATCGCTCGGCGCGGAAGCCGTGGGCCCGAAGGCGGTCATCGCCCGCTGGCACATGGGTGACGGCGCAGTCCTCGCCATCGCGACCAACCTCGCCGCGGAACCCGTATCGGTCGACGCGCATCGCTTCCACCTGCGCGGCACCGCGATCTTCGCCACGCCCGAGGTGGACGGTGCGTCGGCCGTGGGCACCCTGCCCGGCTACAGCACCTGGGTCATGCTCGAGTCGGCCCGATGACGTGGTCCTCCCTTTGTTCCAGAGCAACCCGATGAACGATTCCAACCAGGCGGCCGACGACGCACGGCTCGCCGACGAAGCCTCGCTCGAGGCAGCGCTCCGCGGTCTCGCCGAAGAAGCGGGCGTGACGACCGTCTGGCACGACTATCGCGGAGAGATGCACACGGTCGCGCCGCCCACGCTGCACGTGCTGCTGCGTTCGCTCGGCCTGGCGACGGCCACGCTCGACGAGATCGCGGCCAGCCGCCTGCAGCTCGCAGCCGAGCAGGAAGGCCTGATCGAGGGGCATCTGCCGCCGTTGATCGCGACCCAGGTCGGGGCGCCGATCGTGCTGCCGTCCGCGGCATTCCTCCGGGGCCGACCGTGGCGCGTCCGCATCGATGGCGGAGAGCAACGCACCGGACGCTTCGACGACAACGGCCCGGCGATCATCGAAGGCATCGACGTGTTCGGCTATCACGTCCTCGAGGTCGAGACGGCCGACGGCGCGGCGATCTCGCTCACGATCGCGGTCGCGCCGCTGCGCTGCTACGGCGTCGACGACGCGCAGTCCGACGCGGGACGCGATCGCGGCGAGCGGGCGTGGGGTCTGGCCACGCAGGTCTACAGCCTCGCTTCCGATGGCGACGGTGGACTCGGTCACTACGGCGCGCTCGCCACGATCGCACGACGAGCAGCGCGGCATGGCGCGTCGGCGCTGGCCATCAGTCCGGTCCATGCGATGTTCTCGGCCGACCTGCATCGCTACAGCCCGTACGGCCCGTCGAGCCGGCTGCTGGCCAACGTGCTGCACATCGATCCGCGTCTCGTATTCGGCGACGAGGCTTACGCAGCCGCCGTGGCCGGGCTGGAGGAACCGGGTGCGCTCGAACGGTTCGCGGACAACGCTCTCGTCGACTGGCCGACCTCGTCGGTCCTCAGGCTCACGCTGTTGCGGAAGCTCTTCGATCGATTCGCCACGATGCAGGACGATCGCGGCCCATCGTCGCGCGCCGCGTTCGCCGCGTTTCGCGAGCGCGGCGGCGAAGTCCTCGAATCGCATGCGCGCTTCGAGGCGCTGCACGCGATGCTGACGTTCGACGATCCGGCGACGCTCGGTGGCTGGCGCAACTGGCCGGCCGAATACCGCGACCCGCACGGCGCGGCGGTCGTCGCGTTCGCCGAAGCGCATCGCGACGACGTCGCCTTCCATGCCTTCCTGCAATGGCAGGCCGCGCTGCAGCTCGATGCCGCCCAACGCGCGGCCCGCGACGCCGGCATGGCCATCGGCATCGTGGCCGATCTCGCCGTGGGGGCGGACGGCGGCGGCAGCCAGGCGTGGGGGCGTCAGACCGACATGCTGATCGGCCTGTCGATCGGCGCGCCGCCGGACCTGCTCAACGCCCTCGGCCAGTCGTGGGGTCTGGCCGCGTTCTCGCCACGTGCCCTGCGCACCGGTGGCTTCAAGCCGTGGATCGACATGCTGCGCGCGGCGTTCGCGCACGCCGGCGGTATCCGCATCGATCACGTCCTCGGCCTGACGCGGATGTGGCTCGTGCCGGACGGCGCCGACGCGACCGACGGCGCATACCTGCGCTATCCGTTCGACGACCTGCTGCGACTCGTCGCGCTGGAGTCGTGGCGTCATCGGGCGATCGTGATCGGCGAGGATCTCGGCACGGTCCCCGAAGGCCTGCCCGAACGGCTGGCGGCCGCGGGCCTGCTCGGCATCCGCGTGCTGTGGTTCGAGCGTCAGTGGCAGGTGCCCGGCCAACCGTTCCGCGCCGCGCGCGAATGGACCAGCGGCGCCATGGCCGTCACGACCACGCACGACCTGCCGACGACCGCGGGATGGTGGAGCGGCCGCGACATCGACTGGCGCGCGCAGTTGCAGCTGTTCGGCGAGCACTCGTCCGAAGAGGTCGAGCGCGCGGCTCGCGAAGTCGATCGCAACATGCTGTGGGACGCGCTGTGCGACAGCGGCGCGGCGCACGGCGAGCGACCGGATGTCGACCACGCCCCGATCGCCGAAGCACTGCGCTTCGTCGGCGCCACCCCCGCGCCGCTCGCGCTGGCCCCGATCGAGGACGTGCTGGGCTTCGCCGAACAACCGAACCTGCCCGGCACGGTCGCCATCCATCCCAACTGGCGCATGCGCCTGCCCGATACCGTCGACCGGCTGCTCGAAGCCGACGTCGTCGCCATGCGGCTCGCGGCATTCGCGGAAGGTCGTCGTCGTTGATCGACCATCCCCGCGTCGTCCACCACCACCTCCGAATCGCATGACAACCCCTGCCAAGTCACGCCCCGCGCGCCGCGCCGACCTCAACGTCCCGCGCGCGACGATGCGGATGCAGTTCCACAAGGACTTCACGTTCGACCACGCGCGGGCGCTGGTCCCCTACCTCGTGCGGATCGGCGTGAGCCATCTGTACGCATCGCCGATCCTCAAGGCCAGGCCGGGCTCGACGCATGGCTATGACTGCGTCGACGTGAGCCAGGTCAATCCCGAGCTCGGCGGCGAGCCGGCGTTGCGCGCATTGGCCGATGCGTTGCATGCGGCGGGCCTCGGCCTCGTCGTCGACATCGTGCCGAACCACATGGGCATCGGCGTCGACAACGCCTGGTGGCAGGACGTGCTGACGTGGGGACCGGCGAGCCGTTACGCGCACTACTTCGACATCGACTGGCAATCCACCGACCCGCTGTTGCGCGGCAAGCTGCTGGCCCCGTTCCTCGGCAACGGCTACGGCGAGACGCTGGCGTCGGGCGACCTCGTGCTGGCCTTCGACGCCGAACGCACGGTCTTCGAGGTCCGCTACTTCACGAACCGCTTTCCGATCGCGTTCGTCGACTACGCAACGATCCTGGAAGCGACCCGGCATCCCGCGCTCCGCGACATCGCGGAGCGCTACACCGCACTGGCCGCGACGGCCGAGCTGCCGCGCAACGATGCGAGTACGCGCGACGACACGCTCGACCGTCGCGAGGCCGCTTTGGCGCAAGCGCGCGCGTGCTTCGCCGAAGCGTTGCAGGTCGACGGCGTCGCGGACAGCATCGAACGAGCCCTCGCCACGTTCGAAGCCACCGATGTCGACGGCCGCGCACACCTGCATGCGCTGCTCGAAGCCCAGTCGTATCGCCTCTCGTCGTGGCGCGCGGCCGCCGACGAGATCAACTATCGGCGCTTCTTCGAGGTCACCGAACTGGCCGGCATCCGCGTGGAGCACGAGGACGTCTTCGACGCGATGCACGCGACCCTGTTCCGGCTCTATCGCGAAGGCGTCATCGACTCGATGCGGGTCGATCACGTCGACGGCCTCGCCGATCCGCGCGGCTACTGCCGGCGCCTGCGCCGGCGACTCGACACGTTGCAGCGGCAGCGTCCGCCCTCGGCATGGACGCGGCCGTGGATCGTCGTCGAGAAGATCCTCGCGCCCGACGAGGACCTGCGCGAGGACTGGCGCGTCGACGGCACCAGCGGCTACGACTTCATGGACGAGGTCGGCGCACTGCTTCACGAGCCCGCGGCCGCCGAACCGCTCGCGGCGTTCTGGGCGAAGGCCACGTCGCGACCGGCCGAGTTCCGCACCGAAGCGCTCGCGGCGCGCCGCCAGATCCTCGCCGAGAACCTGCCGGCAGAGTTTCACGCGGCGGCGCGCGCGTTGCACCGCGTGGCCCGCTCCGACGTCGACACGCGCGACATCGGGCTCATCGCGATCCAGCGCGCCTACACCGAGCTGCTCGTGCAGATCGACGTCTATCGCACGTACGTCGACGCGCGTGGCCGCGACGGCGCCGACACGGCCGTGCTGATCCGCGCGCTGCGCGCGGCACACGAGACCGTTCGCCCGTCGGACCGACCGGTGCTGGCCTGGCTCGACCACTGGCTGGGCGGCGACGCGGCGTCGGACGTGCTGCCCGAAGCACCCACGCGTCGGTCACGCACCGAACGGTCGAGAGCCATCACGCGCTTCCAGCAGCTCACGCCGCCGTTGGCGGCGAAGTCGATCGAGGACACCGCGTTCTATCGCTATGGTCGATTGATCTCGCGTAACGAGGTGGGCTCGGACCCGAGCCAGTTCGCGTTGACGATCGACCAGTTCCACGCGAAGTGCCTGCGTCGCGCCGCCGCGTTCCCGCACGCGATGCTGGCCACCGCCACGCACGATCACAAACGCGGCGCGGACGTCCGCGCACGGCTCGCGGTGCTGTCCGAGATGCCGCAGCGCTGGACCAGCCTGGTCGAACGATGGATGGTGCTGAACACGCCGATCGACACGAGGGAGACGATCGGGCAGGACGTCGCGGCGGAGACGGTCGCGATGACACCGCCCGCGGCGCTCGCCGCCATCGCCCACGCGGTCGCGGAGGACGCGCCGGTTCCGCTGCCCGAAGACCAGTTGATGCTGATCCAGACGCTGATCGGCTCGTGGCCGCTCGAGCTGGGGGGCGACGTGGACTTCGCGACCGACGCCGTGAGGTCACGCGTCGCCGAGTACATCGAACGCGTCGCGGCCTGGCAGCAGAAGGCGTTGCGCGAGACCAAGCGCCCGTCGGACTGGTCGATGCCCAACGAGCGCTACGAAGCCACCTGTCGCGCGTACCTCGAACGCATTATGGACGCGACGCAGGGCCCGTTCGTGCGCGAAGCCGCGACGTTCGTGGGCCAGATCGCGCCGATCGCGGCGCTCAACGGCCTCGTACAGGCGTGCCTGCACTGCACGGTGCCGGGCATTCCCGACATCTATCAGGGCTCCGACCGCTGGGATCTGAGCCTGGTCGATCCCGATAATCGCCGGCCGGTCGACTACGCGGTGCGGAGCGAGTCGCTGCGCCTCGACGATGCTGCCGATGTATCGACGCTGCTCGGCCACTGGCAGGACGGCGCGATCAAGCAGGCGCTGATCACGAAACTGCTCGCGCACCGTGCGGCACATCCGTCGCTCTATGCGCGCGGTCGCCACGTGCCGCTGACGATCGAAGGTCCCCAGGCGACACACGTCCTGGCGTTCATGCGAGACGATGGCCGCGACCGGATCGTCGTCGTCGTCGCGCTGAAGACCGCGGTGCTGATGGAAGGCTGCGATCGGCCGCTGCCCGATGCGACGCGATGGGCCGGAACGGAGTTGGTCTTACCGGCAGACATGGCCACGACACGGTGGACCGATGTCGTCACGACGCATCCCTTCGAACGCGCGAGCCGCCTGCAATTGACCGGCTTGTTCGAGACATTGCCGGTTGCGGTGCTCCGCTCTGATTCTCCGATGTCCAGAGATCGCTGAACCACAGCGACGCGCCCATGCGAAACGAGAACGACCTCCGAAGTCTTGCAGCGCAAATCGTTCGGGCTCAGGACAGCCGCACTCGGCTCGGCGCTTTTTCTTCGTCCGGTCACGACCTGTCCATGCACGAAGCCTACGAAGTCTCGTGGCTCGTCCATGAAGAACGATTGAAGGCAGGCTGGAAGGCCGTCGGCCGAAAAATCGGCTTCACCAACAAGGAGATGTGGTCGCTCTTCGGCGTCACCCAGCCGGTATGGGCTTTCGTCTACGACAGGACGTACGCGGAGGTCGGGTCCTCGTTTCGATATGCGTTATCCGATCTGGTCCAGCCGAAGATCGAGCCGGAGATCGTTCTTTGCATGAGAGGGGCGCCTTCCGACGACGCCGGCGAAGAGGAAGTTCTCGAATGCATCGAATGGTTCGCGCACGGCATCGAGATGGTCCAATGCCATTATCCCGACTGGAAATTCACATCTGCGGATGCCGTTTGTGATTCTTCGTTTCACGGAAAACTGTTCGTCGGCCGACGGCATCTGGTTCCCATGCAGGATTCCGGCGTCGGCGGACTCTTGAAGGAATTCGAAGTCGGCCTGTATCGCAACGACGAGCTGGTCGAAGTCGGTCACGGCCGCAATGTCCTGGGCAGCCCGCTATTGGCGATCACGAGTCTGCTCGCCGCGATTCGGCGCGAAGGTTCGGTCCATCCGATCCAGCCCGGCGAAATCATCACGACCGGCACGATCACCAAAGCGTATTCGGTGAAGCCCGGTGAGCATTGGCGAACCGGCTTCGACCACGCCGAGCTTTCCGGACTGACCGTCGAATTCGTCTGATCGTGCGGGGTCGCCTGGACCGGCGATGATCTGGTGGGCGGTACTGGGATCGAACCAGTGGCTTCCACCGTGTGAAGGTGGCACTCTACCGCTGAGTTAACCGCCCGGTGAGTGAGTCATGACCATGACGCGGCGCTGCTGGAGAAGCAGCGGGCCGGATTATGCACGACGGGCGGGTTGCGGCCAAGTCGCCCGACGCGCAGGAGCCACACCGTCACTGCAACGCCGGACGACTCTCCAGCGCGGCGATCGTCGCCCACACCGCGGGCTTCCTGCTCTCCTTTGCGATCGACGCCAGCGACGCCCGATGCGCAACCAGTTCGTCGTCGGTCGCGACGATGATGGGCAGGCGCGACAGGTCGACCGCGGCCCAGCCGGTCACCGCGATCGCCCGCGGCGCGATGTCGATGACGAGGCTCTCCTGCCCGCGCGTCATCGCGAGGTACACCTCGGCCAGCAACTCCGCGTCCAGCAACGCGCCGTGCAAGGTCCGGTGCGCGTTGGAAACGCCGTAGCGCTCGCACAGCGCGTCCAGACTGTTGCGCTTGCCGGGATGCAGCTCGCGCGCCATCAGCAGGGTGTCGACGACGTTCTCGCAGTGATGCGCGAAGTGCGGCCGCTCGAGCCGCGTCAGCTCCTCGTCGAGGAACGCGACGTCGAACGATGCGTTGTGGATCAGGATCTCGGCCCCGCCGACGAAGTCGCAGAGCGCGTCGGCGACGGCGTGAAACGCGGGCTTGTCGCGCAGAAATTCGGTCGTCAGGCCATGCACCGCGAGCGCGCCCGGATCGCTGTCGCGGCCGGGGTTGACGTAGTGATGGAGCGTCTTGCCCGTGAGCCGTCGATCGATGAGTTCGACGCAGCCGATCTCGATGATGCGGTCGCCGGTGCGCGGATTGAGACCGGTGGTCTCGGTGTCGAGCACGATCTGCCGGATGCTCATGATCGCCCTGCCCTCGATGGCACGCCACGATTGGCCAACGCATCGGCGCGTTCGTTGTCGACATGGCCGTTGTGCCCGCGCACCCAGCGCCAGTCGACCCGATGATGGCGTTCCGCTGCGGCCTCGAGCTCCTTCCACAGGTCCACGTTCTTCACCGGCTGCTTCGCCGAGTTGACCCAGCCGTGCTTCTTCCAGCCGGCCATCCACTCGGTGATGCCCTTCATCACGTATTGCGAGTCGGTGTGCAGTTCGACATGGCACGGCCGCGTCAGCGCTTCGAGCGCCTTCACCGCGGCCGTCAGCTCCATGCGGTTGTTGGTGGTCACCGCCTCGCCGCCGAACAGATCCTTCTCGTGGACCTGGCCGTCCGCCGACTTGAAGCGCAATACGGCGCCCCAGCCGCCCGGGCCGGGATTGCCCTTGCAGGCGCCATCGCTGTAGATCACGACGTCAGGCGTCGACATGGATTTCGCTTTCCATCAAATGTCCTGTCAGATCGCGACACCGGTGATCGGCATCGATCCTGTTGGCGCTCGGCTGCAACGCCGCCACCGGCATCCGCTTGCGTTCCTTCCAGGCCGGGCCGATCAGTTTCATCCCCTGCACGCGCTTGACCGCGTGGACCATGTAGACGGCGCCGCAATACGACCACCAGCGATCGCCGAAGCCTTCCATGAAGCCGAAGCGCGCCTGCCAGCGCTCGGCGCTGAAGGGCGGCCGATAGCAACCGAAGTGACCACGATGCACTTCGAAGCCCAGCAGCTTCAACCAGTCCTTCAATCGCGGCAACGCCAGGAACTGCCCTTCGCGCGGCAGGAACGGCGCATCGAACGTGCGCCCCACGATTTGCCGCAGACCCCACAGGCTGATCGGGTTGAAGCCGCTGATGACGACCTGCCCTTCCGGCATCAACACGCGCTCGACCTCGCGCAGCACGCGGTGCGGATCCTCCGCGAATTCGAGCGCGTGCGGCAGGACCACGAGGTCCATGCTCTGGCTCGCGAACGGCAACTGCTCCAGGCTGATGTGGATGCGGGCCACCGCCTTCGAGGCGCCGTCGCGACAGACGACCGCCGCGTCCGACAGCGGCTTGGTTTCGTCCGCGACCGGCTCGGCCGCGGCGAACACGAACGGCATGCGATTGCTGCGCAGGGCCTGCAGTTCCATCAGGCCGATCTGCACGGCGTTGAAGCCGAAGATGTCGGCGACGAGCGCGTCGAACTCCCGCTGTTCCCAGGCCAGCACGTAGCGTCCCGGCGCGGTTTCGAGCCATTTCGACAACGCTATAATCGACTCGCGATGGGACACCGTCGCGTTGTTCGCAGCGGCCTCGACGGCTTCGTGATCACGCATCGGCGGTCCCGACGATCGGCCAGCCGATCACGGCCCGCCACTGCGGCTGCGGC
>CAZZWS010000075.1:2425-17005 GCA_964657795.1 Beijerinckiaceae bacterium | reverse complement strand
GTCAGGGGTCGCGCGCCCCGTTTCAGCACCGACCGTCAGCCTCTTTTCCTGCAGGCCGGCCGCTGCCGCTCGGGCATAATCGGCGGCCCTGAAACGCGCGCCGCCGATGGCGGGCCGGAAACGAGCACGGGCCAAACATGGAAGAGCCAGTCGATACGACGGTGGAAGCCCCGCCCGTCGCGTCCCCATCGATGCGTGCGCCTGGCGCCACCCGGACCGCGTGGTACTCGCATCAGGACTGCGTCGCGCACGAGATGGGGTCCTGGCATCCGGAATCGCCCGCCCGGCTCGGCGCCATCGACGACCGGATGATCGCCGCCGGCCTCGCCGAAGCGGTCGTCCGCGAGGAAGTGCCGCTGGCCGAGGAAGAGGACCTGCTGCGGGTCCACACGCAGGCTCACGTCGATCACCTGCGCCGCACGGCGCCGCTCGAAGGCTACGCGGCGCTCGACGCGGACACGATGATGTGCGCCGGGACGATCAACGCAGTCTGGCGCGCTGCCGGGGCAGCGGTCGCGGCGACCGACGCCGTCGTCGCCGGCAACGCGCGCAACGCCTTCTGCAGCATCCGGCCGCCCGGCCACCACGCGATGCGCGACCAGGCGATGGGTTTCTGCTTCGTCAACAACGTCGCGGTGGCCGCGGCCCGGGCGCTGGAAGTGCACGGCCTGCAACGCGTGGCCATCGTCGACTTCGACGTGCATCACGGCAACGGCACCGAGAACATCTTCGGCGGCGACGACCGCGTCCTGATGGTCGGCATCTTCCAGCATCCGTTCTATCCGTACAGCGGCGTCGACCATCCGGCGGCCAACATGCGCAACGTGCCGGTGCCGGCCTACACCGATGGCGCCGCGGTCCGCGACATCGTCGAACAGCGATGGCTGCCGGCGCTCGAAGCGTTCAGGCCGCAGATGATCTTCGTTTCGGCCGGCTTCGACGCGCACCGGGAGGACGACCTCGGCCAGATGCGCCTCGTCGAAGCCGACTACGCGTGGATCACCGAGCGCCTGATGGACGTGGCGGACCGCCATGCCGCCGGCCGCATCGTCAGTTGCCTGGAAGGCGGCTACAACCTGTCGGCGCTCGGCCGCAGCGTGGCCGCGCATGTCAAGGTGCTCGTCGAACATTGACCGGCCATCGACGATGCCGCGCTTCGAAATTTACGAACGGTCGTGCTATTCTGCGCGCCGCGCATCGTCGGCCGTGCATCGTGAGCCACGACGCCACCGGTCAGAGGCGCGGTCGATGACGACAGCCGCGCATCGCTCGCAGTGAACCGTTCTTCGGCCCGCCGCCCGTGACGCGGCCGCACCCGACTCCAGGATCGCCATGAAGATACTCGTCCCCGTCAAACGCGTCGTCGACTACAACGTCAAGGTCCGCGTCAAGTCAGACCAGACCGGCGTCGACATCGCCAACGTCAAGATGTCGATGAACCCGTTCGACGAGATCGCCATCGAGGAAGCCGTGCGCCTGAAGGAGAAGGGCGTCGCGACCGAGGTGATCGCGGTCTCGTGCGGCATCACGCAGTGCCAGGAGACGCTGCGGACCGCGATGGCCATCGGCGCCGATCGCGGCATCCTCGTCGAGTCCACCGAGGAGCTGCAGCCGCTGGCGGTCGCCAAGCTGCTGAAGGCCATCGTCGACAAGGAGCAGCCGCAACTCGTCATCCTCGGCAAGCAGGCCATCGACGACGACAGCAACCAGGTCGGCCAGATGCTCGCCGCGCTCTGCGAGTATCCGCAGGCGACGTTCGCGAACAAGGTCGAGGTAGCCGACGGCAAGGTGACCGTGACGCGCGAAGTCGACGGCGGGCTCGAGACCATCACGCTCACGCTGCCGGCCATCGTCACGACCGACCTGCGCCTCAACGAGCCGCGTTACGTCACGCTGCCCAACATCATGAAGGCCAAGAAGAAGACGCTCGACGTGATGAAGCCGGCCGACCTGGGCGTCGACATCGCGCCGCGCATCAGGACGCTGAAGGTCAGCGAGCCGCCGTCGCGGAAAGCGGGCGTGAAAGTGCCGGACGTCGCGACGCTGATCGCGAAGCTGAAGAACGAAGCGAAAGTCATTTAGGGCCGACACGCTGCGCGTGCGGTTCTCAATCGGCGGATTCGAGTCCGCCTTTCGGGCGGCTCAATCCGCCGGGCCCTCACGGCCTTTGCAACGATCGTGGTTCTGGGAGATTTTTCATGGCTTCACTCGTCATCGCCGAGCACGACAACACCGAACTCAAGGGTTCGACGCTCAACACCATCACCGCGGCGCTGGCCTGCGGGGGCGACGTGCACGTGCTGGTCGCCGGGGGCGGCGCACAGGCCGCTGCCGACGCCGCGTCCAAAGTCGCCGGCGTGAGCAAGGTCTTCTTCGTCGACGCGCCGCATCTGACCGACGGCCTCGCGGAGAACATCGCGGCCGAAGTGCTGTCGCTGGCCTCGGCCTATTCGCACATCCTGTTTCCCGCGACCGCCTACGGCAAGAACATCGCGCCCCGGGTGGCGGCCAAGCTCGACGTGGCACAGCTGTCGGACATCATGACGGTGGAGTCGCCAGACACGTTCACGCGCCCGATCTACGCCGGCAACGCCATCGCGACCGTGCAGGCCACCGACGCGATCAAGGTCATCACGGTCCGCACCACCGGCTTCGACGCGGCGCCCGCCACCGGCGGATCGGCATTGGTCGAGTCGGCCGCCGCGGCTGCCGACTTCGGCAAGTCGAGCTTCGTCAACCGCGAACTGGTCAAGCTCGATCGCCCCGAACTCACCGCGGCCAAGATCATCGTCTCGGGCGGACGCGGCGTCGGCAGCGGCGAGAACTATCACAAGGTCCTCGAGCCGCTGGCCGACAAGCTCGGCGCCGCGATGGGCGCATCGCGCGCCGCGGTCGACGCCGGCTTCGTGCCCAACGACTACCAGGTCGGCCAGACCGGCAAGATCGTCGCGCCGCAGCTCTATATCGCGGTCGGCATCTCGGGCGCGATCCAGCACCTGGCCGGCATGAAGGACAGCAAGGTCATCGTGGCGATCAACAAGGACGGCGAAGCACCGATCTTCGGGGTCGCGGATTACGGGCTGGTCGGGGATCTGAACACGCTGGTGCCGGAGCTCGTCGCGGGTTTGTAGCGTCCACGTTCGCACGGCAATGCGTTCGAGTCCACTCGTGGCGTTGCTGGCGAACGGTGCCCTGCCGGCACGCGTGGTCGAGACCATCGGCTTCACCGTCGCGGACGAAGACACCATGCGCACCTGGATCGAACAGTTCCGAGCCGAGGACGCGCCGATTCGCCGCCGCACCGATCAGACCATCCCCTGACCAGCATTGCCGAAGACCCACATGACCTACACCGCCCCGCTGAAAGACATGCTGTTCGTCATCGACGAACTGGCCGACCTCGACGCCATTGCCGCCCTCCCCGGCTTCGAGGACGCCACACGCGACACCGCGCAGGCCGTGCTCGAGGAGAACGCGCGCTTCTGTCAGGACGTCGTCGCGCCGTTGAACCGCGCCGGGGACGTCACGCCGTCGTCCTGGAAGGACGGCGTGGTCACCACGACGAAGGGCTTCAAGGAAGCGTTCAAGGCTTACGGCGAGGCCGGCTGGCAGGGTGTGCAGCACGACGTCGAGTTCGGCGGTCAGGGCCTGCCCAAGCTGATCGCCACGCCGTGCATCGAGATGTTGAATGCGGCCAACCTGTCGTTCGCGTTGTGTCCGCTCTTGACCGACGGCGCCATCGAAGCGCTGATGACCGCCGGCAGCGACGAACAGAAAGCCAAGTACCTCGCGAAGCTCATCGCCGGCAAGTGGACCGGCACGATGAACCTCACCGAGCCGCAGGCCGGGTCCGACCTCGCGCAGGTGCGCACGCGCGCCGTGCCCACCGGTGATGGCAGGTACCGCGTCTTCGGCCAGAAGATCTACATCACGTACGGCGAACACGACATGGCCGAGAATATCGTCCACCTCGTGCTGGCCCGCACGCCGGACGCGCCCGAAGGCGTGAAGGGCATCTCGCTGTTCACGGTGCCGAAGACGCTGGTCGAGGCCGACGGCTCGCTCGGCGCGCGCAACGACGTCTACTGCGCGTCGATCGAACACAAGCTCGGCATCAAGGCGAGCCCGACGGCCGTGCTGCTGTTCGGCGACGGGCACTTCGAGGTCGACGATGGCAACGGGACTGCGGCAGGCGCCATCGGCGAACTCGTCGGCGAGGAGAACCGCGGTCTCGAGTACATGTTCGTCATGATGAATGCCGCCCGCTTCCAGGTCGGCATGCAGGGCATCGCCGTGGCCGACCGTGCGTATCAGCAGGCCGTCGGCTACGCGAAGGACCGCGTGCAGTCGCGCGACGTGGCCGGTTCCAGCGGTCCGGTGACGATCATCCATCACCCCGACGTGCGTCGCATGCTCATGACGATGCGCTCGCAGATCGAGGCCGCACGCGCCATCGCGTACGTGACCGCCGCGGCCTACGACACGGCGCATCATCATGCCGACGCCGCCGTCCGCAAGCACCACCAGTCGTTCTACGAATATCTGGTACCGGTGGTCAAGGGCTGGAGCACCGAGCTCTCGATCGAGGTCGCCTCGCTCGGCGTGCAGGTCCACGGCGGCATGGGCTTCATCGAGGAGACCGGCGCGGCGCAGCACTATCGCGACGCGCGCATCCTCACCATCTACGAAGGCACCACGGCCATCCAGGCCAACGATCTGGTGGGCCGCAAGACGGTCCGCGACGGCGGCGCGTTCGCGAAGAGCCTGGTCGCCCGCGTGCACGCGACGGCCCACGAGCTGCGGTCGGCGACGTCCTCGCATGTCGACGACCTGACCGCGATCGCCGACCGGCTCGACGCCGGCGCGGTGGCGCTCGACGACGTGATCGACTTCATCGTGGCGACCGTCAGGTCCGACATCCAGGGTGTCTTCGCAGGATCGGTGCCTTACCTCACGCTCGCCGGCATCGTCCTCGGCGGCTGGCAGATGGCCCGCGCGGCGTGCATCGCCGATCGGCAGCTCGATGCCGGCACGGGCGACGCGGATTTCCTGCGCGCCAAGCTCACGACGTCCCGCTTCTTCGCGGACCATCTGCTGTCGCAGGCGCCCGGCATCCGCGAAAGCATCGTCGCCGGGTCGGAAGCGGTGATGGAGATGGAAGAGGCGCAGTTCTGACGAGGGTCGCCTGTCTTCGCCTGCGTCTTCGCATGCACGACGCCCGGCGTCCGTCCCGGACCTCGAGATTCAGGCCACGACCGCTCGCTCGCGAGGCAGATAGAGGCTGACCGTCGTTCCTTCGCCGAGCCGGGACACGAGCTGCAACTGTCCTCCCGCGGCCCGGACGAATTCGTTGACCATCGGCAGGCCCAGGCCCGTGCCGTAACCGGGTGGCTTCGTCGTGAAGAACGGTTCGAGCACGCGGGCGGCCACCTCGGACGACATGCCGACGCCGCTGTCGGACACGCTCACCGCGACCCGATCGCCATCGACGAGCGCCGGGGACGGCCCGGTCCCGGCGTCGTGGCGATGATTGGCGATCGCGATCGTCAGCATGCCCCCGTCCGGCATCGCATCGCGGGCGTTGATGCACAGGTTGAGCAGGGCGACCTCGAGCTGGTTCTCGTCGACGAGGACGGGCCACACGTCCGGTTCGACCACAACCGATACGGCGATGCCGGCACCGGCCGTGCGACCGACCAGGTCCTTCATTCCCTGCGCGACCTGGCCGGCATCGACCACGGTCGGCGCGATCTCCCGATGCCGTGAAAAGGCCATCAGCCGCTCGGCCAGGGCCGCAGCGCGGCGCGCCGCCTGCCGACCGGATGCGAGGTATCCACCGATCTCGGCCGAACGACCCTGCGAGAGTCGGCGCTCCATCAGCTCGAACGATCCGGTAACACCGACCAGCACATTGTTGAAATCGTGGGCCAGGCCAGCGGTCAACTGGCCGACGGCTTCCATCTTCTGACTCTGGCGGAGGAAGCTTTCCATCGCGGCTTTCTCCGCCTGGATGTCCTGCATCAGCTTCGTATCGCGCAGATGCATCGCGATCAGATCCGCGAACAGCTGAAGGGTCTTCCGGGCGGCCGACGTTCGCAGATGCGCGGGTTTCGGATCGATGGCACAAAGCGTTCCGAAGAACTCGCCGCCCGGCAGGACGATGGGTACCGAGATGTAGCTCTGGAAACCGTACAGGGCCGGCGCGGGGTGTGAACGATACGTTTCGTCCTCGGTGATGCGGTCGATGACGACGCTCTCGCGAGCCTCGCGAACGTCCCGACAGATCGTCGTCTCGAGCGGCAACTCGCCGCCCGGGCCGAGGCCGAACCCGATCTTGTCGAGGGCCGCGCAGACCATCCACCGTTCCCCGGTGACCCGCGCGACGGCCGCGAATCCGAGACCCGTGAGTTCGCACACCGCGTCGAGAATCCTGGGAATCGCGTCGAAGGACTGCACAGCGGCGATATCGGCGCTGGAATCATGCGGAGTCGGGGTGGGCGGTGGCATCGAGCACAGTATCGCGCATCGAGCGACATACCCCTACTCTGGAGCACGATGAGCGGTCACGACGCAGCACCACCACGTCGTCGCCGCCGACCGTGACATCGTCGCCCGCTCGATCGCATGACCCGCCTTGGTCCACGCATCGATGGGGCCCGCCAGCGGCCGAACGCGCGTGAAGCCACGCGCGTCGAGGAGCTTGGCGATGCGCCGCCGACGCCTCGTCGGGACAGCGCGATAGAGGATCACTTCGCGACCGCTGTCCGCGTCGGGAATGCGGACCTCGACGGTCTTCTCGTCGACCGCGACGGCGCCAGGTATGCGGCCGTCCGCGCTGACCCCGAGCAGCGCGCCGGCGAGGAACAGCGTCGGCGACGCCGGCAACGGCAGCCCGGCCGGTGCGGCTGACCCATCGACGAACACGAAGGCCAGACCGGACCGCGTCAGCCGTGCGCTCAGGCGACGCATCTGATGCTTCGAGCGCGGTGCACGGGGAGCATCGCCCGGCTTCGGATCGTCGGTACCGCGCGCCATGAACAGCGGCACGTCGCGATTAGCGTCGTGACGTTCGGCCGCGAGCAGGTTCGCGAGCGGCAGGCAGCCGCACAGCACGATCGGGCCCACGAGACGCGTGCGTGCCGAAGCCCGTGTCCTGTTGTCTTTCCATTTCTCGTACATCCCGATACGGCGACTCGAAAGCCGGGCTCGTTGGGGATGCGAATGGAATGGTTACTCGGTTCGCTGTTGACGACGCTGATCGTTGCAGCGGTATTGGGCCTGATACGTCATCTCGGGCAGAAAACCGCCGGCATGCTCGCGGCGCTGCCGACCGTGACCGTCCCGACGCTCGCGTGGATCGCGCACGATCGCGGCATCGCTTTCGCAGCCGACGCCTCGATCGCGGGAGTGGCCGCATGCGCGATGCTCGCGACCTTCGCGCTCTGCTACACGCGAGCGCCGCGGCGCGGCGGATCCGGGTTGGCGGTCGTGTGCGGGATGGCCGGCGCGGCGCTCGTCGCATGGCCCGTCCAACTCGCCAGTCGGACGTTGCCGTCGGCGCTGTCGCTGGCCGTCCTGAGCTGCGTGCTGGCGTTGCTCCTGATGCCGCGCGTGCCGCGGGTCTGCGACACGCAGCCAACCTGCACGCGCTCGGTCATCCCCACCGCCGCGGTGGCCGGCACGGTGACCGCGGCCGCCGCAGCAACGGCATCGATGGTCGGCAGCTTCGCGGCGGGCTTGCTGTCGTCGTTGCCGATCATCAGCGGCGCCGTCGTGTTGGTGGAGCACGCGCGTCATGGGCCCGTCGCGGCGACGCGATTCCTGCGGGGCTACGTCGGCGGCCTGATCGCGAAGGCGGCCTTCGGCGCGGCGTTCGCATTGCTCGCGATCAATCTCGACGCGGGCACGGCGCTGGTCCTGGCATGTTGCGCGACAGGCTGCGCCGTGTCGCTGGCCGCGAGGCTGGTTCGAGTGAACAAGATCCTTCGCTGACGTGCGAGAGCGACGCTGGGCCGGTCACGACGATGAGACAGGTGTGCCGCTACACTGGCCGCCTACTCGATCGACGGGATGGATGGATGGGCGACGTCACGCTTCTCATCGAACGCGCGCGCGACGGCGACACCGCGGCGTTCGACCAGATCTTCGAACTGCTCTATCCCGAGTTGCGCGCCGCGGCGCATCGACGCTTGTCGCGCAACGTGCGCAACGACGCCTTCGAGACGACGGCGCTGGTCAACGAGTGCTATCTGAAGCTGGTCCGGCGCGGCAGCCTCACGCCGGGCGACCGCGCGCACTTCCTCGCGTATGCGGCCACCGTGATGCGATCGATCATCGTCGACGCAGCGCGGCAGGCGCAGGCGGACCGGCACGGCGGCGAGGCGCAGCACGTCCCGCTCGACACCCATCTGATCGACACCCTGCCCGGCGCGGCGGAGGAAATCATCGATGTGCACGCCGCGCTCGACGAACTCGCCCGCGTCGACGCCCGGCTCGCACGCGTCGTCGAGATGCGCTACTTCGGCGGGCTGAGCGACGAGGAGATCGGCGCAGCGCTCGACCTGTCCGATCGCACCGTGCGCCGCGACTGGGAAAAGGCGCGGCTGCTGCTGGCCCACGCATTGCGCAGCTGACGGCACGTCGCGCCACGGAGCCGCAGAAGTGATCCCCGCAGAAGCGACCCGGCCGCCGGACGCGTCGAACTGGGCCGACTCGATCGCCCCACGGTGGCCGGCCATCAGCACGCTGCTCGACGAAGCGTTGGCGATGGCGGTCGTCGAACGCGAAGCATGGCTGGCGGCGCTCGACGGGGACCGCGCGGCCCATCGCGATGTGCTGCGGTCGCTGCTGGCCGTGCAGGCTTCCGTCGAAACCGAAGACTTTCTCGGCGTCCTGCCGCAGCTGCCCGAAGCGCGGCGCGGCGCGACGGACGGCCTGTCCACCGGACAGCAGGTCGGTCCCTATCGGCTGATCGCGTTGCTCGGACGCGGCGGCATGGGCACCGTCTGGCTCGCCGAGCGGGTCGACGCGATGACGAAGCGTCGGGTCGCGCTGAAGCTGCCGCACGCGGTCTGGGGCGATGCCTTCGTGGAGCGGCTCGCCCGCGAGCGCGAGATCCTCGCGACGCTCGAACACGAACACATCGCGCGCCTCTACGACGCCGGCGTCGACGCGCGGGGCAGGCCTTTCCTCGCGATGGAATACGTCGAGGGCGAGGCGATCGATGTCTGGTGCCGCGTCCGCGATCTGCCGCTCGAAGCTCGTATCGACCTGCTGCTGCAGGTCATGTCGGCGGTCGCGCACGCGCACGCGATGCTGGTGGTCCATCGCGATCTGAAGCCGAACAACATCCTCGTCACCGCCGAAGGGCGCGTGCGGCTGCTCGACTTCGGGGTCGCCAAACTCCTCGAGGGCGATCGCACGCAGGAGACCGCGCTGACCGAGTTCTCGGGACGCGCGCTGACGCTCGACTACGCGAGCCCCGAGCAGATCCGCGGCGATCCGCTGGGCACGGCCAGCGACATCTACAGCATGGCGATCGTGGCGTTCGAACTGCTCGCGGGCGAGCGGCCGTATTTACCAGGGAGCATCCCCCGCATGGCCGGCCACGACGGATCGATCGCAGCCCCCGAAGCGCCGCTGGCGAGCGCTCGTGCGCGCGACCGGCGGACGGCCGAACGCCTGCGGGGCGATCTCGATGCGATCCTCGGCAAGGCGACGAAGACCGTGCCGGCCGATCGCTATCCGACGATGGACGCCTTCGCGCAGGATCTGCGTCGCCATCTGGCCGGCGAGCCGGTCGAGGCCCGACCGGACCGCTTCAGCGAACGCGCGACACGCTTCGTGCGGCGCCATCGGGTGCAGGTCACGGCCGGTGCGACGGTCGTGCTCGCGCTCGTGATCGGCCTGACCGTGGCGCTGTGGCAGGCGCGCGAGGCACGCGATCAGGCGCGCATCGCGAAGAGCGAGGCGACGACGGCCCAGGCGGTGCAGGGCTTCCTGGAAGGCGTGTTCAGCGCGAACACGATCTCGCAGTCCGACCCGGCAGGCGCGCGGGAGACGACCGCGCGGCAACTGCTCGATCGCGGCGCCGAGCGCATCGAGACCGAACTCCACGAAGCGCCCGAGGCGCGGTTGCATCTGCTCGGCATCCTCGGCGACATGTACGAGCAGATGCAGATCCCCGATCGGCATATCGCGCTGCGTCGTCAGGCGCGCGCGCAGGCAGAAGCGCTGTACGGTCCGTCGGCCGACGAAACGGTGCTGAGCAGCGTGACGCTCGCGCACGCGCTGACCCTGGACAATCAGTTTGCGGAAGCCATCGGGCTGCTGCAGCAGGCGGACGCGATCCTGACGGCAGAGCGCGATCCCGCGCCGTTCGTCCGCTATCGCGTCGACGTGATGCTGGCTTCGCTGGAGCGTCGGACCGACCCGAGCCACGGGCTGATCGTCGCGGAACGGGCGCTGGCGTTCGCGCGGACGCGCGGCCCCGACGATGAACTGCTCCTCGCGCTGCGCGTGATGGGCGACAACGCCGACTTCACGGGTGCCTCTGCGAAGGCGCGCGATGCCTATGCCGAGATCGTGCACATCAGCGAAGCCCACCCGCCGCTAGGAGCAGGCGAACTCTCGCTGACCTACGGGTCCCTCGGCCAGATGCGCGCGAAACTCGGTGACATCGCCGGCGCGGAAGCGGATATCCGCAAGGGGCTGGGGCTGGAACGG
The DNA here is from genome assembly GCA_964657795.1 of Beijerinckiaceae bacterium. Taxonomy (GTDB): domain Bacteria; phylum Pseudomonadota; class Gammaproteobacteria; order Burkholderiales; family Burkholderiaceae_D; genus CAHJXF01. The sequence goes on along the minus strand of CAZZWS010000075.1, from coordinate 6,280 downwards.
GCCCGGAACGCCGATCCGGTGATTCTCTACCAGACCGAGCTCCAGTCGGCCTGGTTCTTCCACGACACCGGCCGTGATCGCGAGGCGCTGGACATCGCGGAGGACGCGTGGCTGTGGGCCCGTCGAACGCCGGACAGAGCCGAAGCGCGATGGATCCGTCGCGTCTACGGGGACATCCTGGAAACCTACGGCCGCGTCGACGACGTGCTGGACGCCACGGCCGACGTGACAGCGACGGGAATGGAGCCGACCAAGATGTCGAGGGTCGAACTGGGTACGCTCAACCTTCGCACGCGTGCACTGATCCGGGCACGACGATTGCCCGAGGCACGGACCCTGCTCGATGCGACGCGCGCGTTGGTGCAGCAGTCGAACGGTCGATTGTCGCCGGAGGCGAGCGACGGCAACGAGCGCCTGTGGCTCATGTCCAGCGGGCGCGGTCGCGACGCACTGACGGCGTGGAATGCGGCCCGCGCCGCTGCGGGGCTGCCGGCGGAGCCCGACACGGCCTCGTCGGTCCGTGAAGAGACCGACTATGCGGCGGTCGCGCTCGCCGCGGGCGAACTCGCGGTCGCCGAGTCCCATGCGTCGACGGCGCTGCGGAAGATCGCCGCGAGCGGCCAGGAGGCCTATCGACGCGATGTCGCAGCACGCGCCCAACTGATCCGCGGCAAGGCCCTGTTGCAGCAGGGCAGGACGAGCGACGCCTGCCCCGTGATCGCGCAGGCCTTGCAATTGCACCGCCTCGTGTTCGATCCCGAACGCAGTCCCGACGTCGCCGACGCGGCGCGGACCTATGCCCGGTGCCCTCGCGTGGCCGGATGACCGAACGCTTCTGCCTGTCGCGGACACGAGTCTTGCTCCCGGCGGATCGACGGCGTGGCCTCCAGAGTTCAACGCGGATGCGAAGCGGCACTGAATCAGCACCCGGCATCGATGGGCTCGTGCGAAACCTCCAAAAAAACGCCGTCCCGATGTCCATCGGCGGCCAGCGAATTCGTTCAATGAAGTGAAAGGGCTGCTCAGAACGGGCAGCGCCGGCCATCCTTCATCACGGAGTCGCCATGTCCTGTCTCGTCACACCCCCATTGAGCCGCAGGTGTCACCGATCACGTCGTGCAGGGGAAGTGCGTCGTTCGATGGCGTGCGCGTCGACCCGGGCCATGGCTCCCGGTCACGTGGACGGCGGCGGCCTCGACTGCCGGGGGGTCTGACATGGAGCGCATCGCGACGACACCCTTCCGGCGCGTCTCATCCGCTGCGTCGACGTCCCTCCGACGCCGTATGCGGGCCGCGACCATCGGCTTGTGCGTGTTCCTGGCCGCCTGTGGCGACGGGGGCGACCCGCCGCAGCCGGTCGACGGCGCACCAGCCGCGGTCGCACCCGTCATCACGCAGCAGCCCGCGAACCTGACGGTCGCCAGCGGCCAGGGCGCGAGCTTCACGGTCGCGGCCAGCGGCACGGCGCCGCTGACAGTGCAGTGGCAGCGCAACGGCGCCGCCATCACCGGCGCCACCGCCACCATCTATTCGATCGCGAGCACCGCGGCGACCGACACCGGCGCCGTCTTTCGCGCCGTCGTCGGCAATGTCGCCGGCACGGCGACCAGCAACGGCGCCACGCTCACGGTGACCGCGATCCCTCCGGTGCTGACGATCACGCAGCAGACGGCGACGACGAACGTGATCGCGGGGGCCGCGGCCACCCTCACCGTGGCCGCGACCTGCAGCAGCGGCACGCTGACGATCCAGTGGCAGCGCGCGACGGCGGGCGCGTTCGCCGACATCGCCGGCGCCACGGCCACGACCTATACGTTCACGACGGTCGCGGCCGACAACGGCGCGCAGTTCCGCGCCAACCTGAGCTGCAGCGGTCAGTCGCCGGCGACCAGCAGCGTCGTGACCTTGACCGTCGCACTGCCGAGCGCGTTGACGTTGCGCTACCTCGGCGAGAAGACGCGCGACCCGGCACGCGTCACGCCGACCGCCGTCGTGCGCGAACCGTCGGGCAGCTACGCGTTCGTCAACGGGAACATGATCAAGCGACTCTCGGCCGATCAGTCGTCCATCACTTTCCTGACCGGCGCCAACAGCCTTGGCGCCGTCGACGGCGGTCCGACGGTCGCGTCTTTCAACACGCCGAAGGGCCTCACGATCGATGCCGCAGGCAACCTCTATGTCGCCGACACCGACAACTACACGATCCGCAGGGTGACGCCCGACGGCACCGTGTCGACGATCGCCGGACTCGTCAACGTCGGCGGGGCCGACAACGGTACCGGTTCCGCGGCCCGCTTCTACATCCCGAACAGCATCGCGATGGGGCCGGACGGCAACCTCTACGTCGCCGACTCGGGCAACAACAAGATCCGCCGCGTGACGCCTGCGGGCGTGGTCACCGATGTCGCGGGCACCACGGTCGCCGGCCTCACCAACGGGGCCGCCAGCATCGCCCAGTTCTCCGCTCCGTTCGGCGTGGCGGTCGCGTCCAGCGGCGACGTGTTCGTCGCGGACACGGGCAACAGCGTGATCCGTCGGATTTCGACCGCGGGCATCGTCACGACGTTTGCCGGCAGCGGCTCGGACGCCACGGCTAATCCGCGGAACGGCATCGGCACCGGCGCCGACATTCCGAGACCGAACGGCCTGGCCCTCGGCGGCAACACGCTGTACGTCTACGACTCGGCCGGCCTGATTCGCGCCATCGACCTCACGACCGCTGCCGTCACGACGTTCGCGGGCACGCCCAACCCAGCGGGACCGACGTACGTCGATGGCCTGCCCGGACATGCCACGCTCGACAACACGCAGCAGAACGGCATCACGCCGACCGGCGACGGCGGCCTGATGATCGGCGATCGCCGCGCGCTGCGCATCGCCGATGCGACGGGGCGTGTGCGATCGATCGCGACCAGCACCTTCAACTACTCGGGCGGCACGAGCGACGCCACCACCGGCGTGCTGGCGCAGCTGCCGTTCCTGTTGCCGGTGAACCGGAACAACGCGCTGTTCGTCGATCCGACCGGGGGCGTCGTCGTCGCCGACAACAGCGCGCAGTCGATCCGTCGCATCGACCCGATGGGCAACGTGACCCTGCTGGCCGGCTTGCCCGGATCGCCGGCCGGCGTCGTCGACGGCGTGCGCAACGAGGCCGTGTTCGCCAACGTCGGGGACTCGATCACCGTGGCGCCGGACGGCACGATCTACACGTCGGACAACTACGGTGTGAGGCGCATCGCGACCGACGGCACGACGACCTTGCTGGCCGGTTCGAGCACCGACTTCGGCTACATCGACGGTCCGGCCTCGGTCGCGCGTTTCAACACCAACCGCGGCATGACCGTCGCATCGAACGGCGCCGTTCTGGTCTCGGATGCCGGCAGCCAGACGATCCGCCGCGTCGACGCCGTGACCGGCACGACGACGACCTATGCGGGCGCCTTCAACCGGCCCCGCCAGGACGGCACGCTGGCGACCGCGGGCTTTCCGGGACCCGGGCAACTCGTCACGGCCCCGGATGGTTCGCTGTGGATCGCGGACGCCGGCTTCCTGCGCCACGTCGCGATCGACGGCACGGTCACGACCCTGCAAGGCGTGTCGTCCGTACGGACGTTCGCGATCGATACCGACGGCACGATCTACATCGGTGCCATCGGCGGTCTGTATTCGGTCCCGGCAGGCGCGACCTCGGGCAACGTGGCACCGACCCTGCTGATACCGGCAGGCTCGCAACTCGTCGTGAGCCCGGCGACGCCGACGACCGGAACGAACATCGTCGCGATCGCACTGCTCGGCCACAAGCAGGTCGTGATGATCGCGGAGAGCCGGCTCACGGTCGCGACACTGCCGTGACGG
>CAZZWS010000075.1:0-2415 GCA_964657795.1 Beijerinckiaceae bacterium | reverse complement strand
ATCTCGTCGACCACAGGCGTGGTCGACGAGCCGCCCCGCGGTCACGACGCCAGCACCACCACGTCGTCGCCGCCGACCGTGACATCGTCGCCCCGCTCGATCGCGTGACCCGCCTTGGTCCAGGCATCGATGCCGCCCGCCAGCGGCCGAACGCGCGTGAAGCCACGCGCCTTGAGGAGCTTGGCGATGCGCGCCGCCGACGCCTCGTTGGGACAGGCGCAATAGAGGATCACTTCGCGATCGCTGTCCGCGTCGGGAATGCGGACCTCGACGGTCTTCTCGTCGACCGCGATGGCGCCGGGTATGCGGCCGTCGGCGCGCTGGCTGGCGAGCGATCGCACATCGAGAATCATGGGTGCACTGCCGGCGTCGAGCAGCGCAGCCAGCTCCGGCACCGTGATGCGCGCCATCCGCAGCTCGTTGTAGAAGCGCCGGCGGTCCCACCACTTCGCAGCGATGAAAACCAGCAACGCGACTCCGATCAACGCGACGCCGATTTCGCCGAGGTGCGCGAGCGTGTTGAGCAGCCCTTCGACGGCGCCGCTGAACATCGCGCCGATGCCGATCGCGGTGCCTGCCCACAGCGCCGCGCCGATCGCATCGAACAGCACGAAGGTGCGGTACGGCGTGCGCACCGCGCCGGCCAGCGCCGTCGCGACCGCGGCGAAGCCCGGGATGAACTTGGCGACGATCAACGACGGGGCGCCGAAGCGCGCGTAGATGTCCTCGGTCTGACGCACGCAGGTATCGGGCGACAGTGAAATGCGGCACATCGTGCGCAGCACCGGACGGCCGATGCGCCGGCCCGCGAAGAACCAGGCCGAGTCCGCGATCAGCGACGCCATGACCGCGACGCCGAGCAGCGTCGGCGCGGAATGGGCGCTGACCCCAAGCAACGCGCCGGTGAGGACCAGCGTCGGCAACGCCGGCAACGGCAGCCCGGCCTGTGCCGCGAGCACGTTGAAGAACACGAAGGCCAGGCCGTACTGCGTGAGGAGCGCGATCAGGTGATGCATCTGATGTTTCGGGCGCGGTGCACGCGGAGCATCACGCGGCCTCGAGCACGCGCCGCACGAACGCGCCGATCGCCTCGACCTCTTCGGCGCACAACGAGTGCTGCATCGGATAGCTGTGCCAGTCGATCCGGTAGCCGAGTCCGAGCAGGACATCGCGCGACTGCAGCGCCCGCTCGTAACGCACCACCGGATCGTAGGTGCCGTGCGCCATGAACAGCGGCACGTCGCGATTGGCGTCGTGACGTTCGGCCGCGAGCAGGTTCGCGAGCGGCAGGTAGCCGGACAGCACGATCAGGCCCGCGAGACGCGTGCCGTGCCGGAGCCCGGCCATCAGCGTCATCGCGCCACCCTGCGAGAAACCGGCGAGCAGGATGCGGGCGGGTGGGATGCCCCGCGCGACCTCGGCCGCGACCAACGCCTCGATCATCGCCTGCGACGCTCGCAGTCCCTGGTGGTCCTCGCGCGGCACATCGGCGGGCGTGGTCGGTCCGAGGTCGAAGCTGAAGATGTCGTACCACGCGCGCATCGCCATGCCGCCGTTGACCGTGACCGGCATCACCTGGGCATGCGGGAACACGAAGCGGATCGACAGGGGACCGAGATCGAGCTCGTCGACCAGCGGTACGAAGTCGTTGGCGTCGGCGCCGAGGCCGTGCATCCAGATGATGGCGGCGTCGGCGGGTCGGTCAGCGGGACCGCTCTTGCGTTCGATGGTTTGTGGCAGAAGGCTCATGCGCGATGAATGTTAAGAATCTTTACTTCTTGATGGCCGACTTCGGCCGGAAGGCCTTGACGATGGTCTCGTCGGTCTCGATGTACGGACCGCCGATCAGGTCGATGCAGTACGGGACGGCCGCGAAGATGCCCGGCACGAGCGCGCGGCCATCGTCGTCCTTCAGGCCTTCGAGCGTCTCGCGGATGGCCTTCGGCTGGCCCGGCAGGTTGATGATCAAGGCGGCGTGGTGACGGCCCTCGATGTCGCCGATCTCGCGGATCACGGCCACCTGCCGCGACAGGATCGCGGTGGGCACGAACGACAGCGAGATGCGCCGCATCTGTTCGCCGAAGCCGGGCATCTCGCGGGTCGCGACCGCGCGCGTCGCCTCGGGCGTGACGTCGCGGCGCGCGGGACCGGTGCCGCCGGTGGTGACGACGAGATCGCAATGCTGCTCGTCGACGAGTTCGATCAGCGCCTCCTCGATCTTGGGACCCTCGTCGGGGACGAGCCGGGAGTCGATCAGGTGCGGCGACGTCAGCACGCGCGCGAACCAGTCGGTGAGCGCGGGGATGCCCTGGTCGACGTAGACGCCCGACGACGCGCGATCGCTGACCGACACGAAACCGATGCGCAGCGGGCGGTCGGCGGAGTCGTCGAACGGCGTCGTCTTCATGCGGTCGA
>CAZZWS010000074.1:13144-17415 GCA_964657795.1 Beijerinckiaceae bacterium | reverse complement strand
GTCGACGTGCTGCGCCGTCCGCGGGTTGCGGTGTTCTCGACCGGCGCGGAGTTGCGTGACGCGAACGAAGCGCTGCGACCGGGCTCGATCCGCGATGCCAACCGCTACACGCTGATCGGCATGTTGAAGCGCCTCGACGTCGACGTCGTCGATCTCGGCATCGTCGACGACGATCCCGACGCGCTCGAAGCGGTCCTGCGCCGCGCCTGTGGCCACGGTGACGACGGCAGCGGCGTCCGCGCCGATGCCGTCGTCACCAGCGGCGGCGTGTCGGTCGGCGACGCGGACCACACGCGGACCGTGATGGCCCGGCTCGGGTCGGTGGACTTCTGGACGCTGGCGGTCAAGCCCGGCCGGCCGATGGCCTTCGGTCGCATCGCATGCGACGGCCACGCCTCCCTGCTGTTCGGACTGCCCGGCAATCCGGTCGCGGTGATGGTCGTGTTCTACGCGCTGGTGCGCGACGCCCTGCTCACGCTGGCGGGCGGAACGCCAGCCCCCATTCCATCCATCACCGCGATCTGCGACCACGACCTCGCGAAGGCGCCGGGACGCACCGAGTTCCTGCGCGGCATCGCCCGCCGCGAGGACGATGGGTGGCACGTACGCACGACCGGCACGCAGAGCTCCGGCGTACTGCGCTCGATGAGCGAAGCGAACTGCCTCATCGTCCTGAACCACGACCGGGGCTTCGTGACCCGCGGCGAGGCGGTCGAGGCGTGGCCGTTTCGCGGCCTTCTGTGAACGTTGCGCGAAAGGGCTTGGGACCCGCTACTTCTTCTGCGCGTCCTGGCTCTGCGCATTCAGGTTGGCGACGTACGCGTTGAATCCGTCGATCGCCCCGTTGGCGGCATTGGCATAAGCCTGCGCGCGCGCCTGCGTGGTCTGCGCCTGAGCCGCGATGGTCTGCGCCTGCGTCTGTAGATTCTGCGCCTGTGCCTGCAGCTCCTTGGCCTTCGTGATGTTGGCCATCTGGTAGGTGGTCACGCAGGTCTTGTACGCGTCGATGCGTTGCTGGTTCTTCGCGGCTTCGGCCTTCGACGCCTTCAAGGGCATGGGGCCCTCCGGCTGAGGACAGTCGACCGGTGCGGGACCCGCATCCGCGGTCACATCATCGGCCCACGCGATCGGCATGCCGGCGACGATGGTGAAGGCCGACAGCACGACGGCCGAGCAGAACGAACGATTCATGCGAACTCCAGAGAAAGGATGCGAGCGACGGATCGAGCTGCCGTCGTCGTCGATCCCAGTTTAGCCAAAAAGCGGCCGTCGAACCTCGTCGACGCGTCGCTCAGCCGGGCACGCCGGATTCGCCGACGCGCCTGGCTTCCGACTGCGCCGACGCCGCTGGCTCCGCCTCCGTCTGGCGGACGCTGCCTGCCCGCTCGACCAGGTCCGCCGGCAACTGACGCTTCGTGCGGGCGCCCATGTCCTGGAGCTTCTTGATCCGGCCGACCAGATTGCCGCGCCCGTCGACCAGCCGCTTGCCGGTCTCCTCGAACGCATCCTGCGCACTCTTCAGGCCACGGCCGAGCGTCTGCAACGATTCGATGACGAGCACGAACTGGTCGTGCAGCTTGCCCGACTCCTCGGCGATCTCGATCGCGTTCCTCGTCTGCTTGTCGCGCTGCCAGAGGCTCTGCACGGTCATCAGCAACGCGAGCAGCGTGCTCGGCGTCACGATCACGACCTTGCGCTCCCACGCGTCGAGAAAGAGCTCCGCGTCGAGCGACGACGCGAGGCTGAACGCCGGCTCGATGGGCACGAACATCGCGACGAAGTCGGGCGAGTCGACCTCCTTGCCGCCCTGGTAGTTCTTCTCGCCGAGCTGCTTCGCGTGGCGTCGCATGCCGTCGACGTGCTGCTTGCCGGCGGTCGTGCGCGCGAGGTCGTCGACGGCCGCGTGATAGCCGTCGTAGGCGACCAGCGAGACCTTGGAGTCGATGACGACGTGCTTGTCGTCGGGCAGGCGGATGACGATGTCGGGCCGCGAGACGACGCCTTGCTCGTCGGTCATCGTGTGCTGCACGTGGTACTCGACGCCCTTCGTCAGCCCGGACCGCTCCAGCACGCGTTCGAGCACGACCTCGCCCCAGTTGCCGCGCGTCTTGGACTCGCCCTTCAGCGCGCGCGTCAGGTTCTTCGCGTCCTCGTTGATCTGCAAGGTCGCGGCCTGCAGGTTGAGCACTTCCTGCCGCAACGATGCGCGCTGCTGCGCCTCCTTGTCGTACGTGTCCTCGACCTTCTTCTCGAACGCCATCAGCTTCTCGCCGAGCGGCTTCAGAATGTTGTCGAGCGCGCCGTGATGCTGCTCGCTCATCCGTTGACGATTGAGTTCGAGCACATCGCCGGCCAGCGCCTTGAAGTGCGCCGACAGCTCGTCGCGCGCCGCCGTCAGCAGCACGAGCTTCTCGCCCGCGCGTTCGCGTTCTTCTCGCAACTCGGCTGCCAAACCGGCGCGCGTCACGCGCTCGTCGCTCAGGGCCGCGCCGCTCTCCCGTGCTTCGGCGATGGCCGTATCGAGACGCGCGCCGATCTCGCGCAACTCGTCGTCGCGTGCGCCGAGCCGTGCCTCGGCAGCCGCGAGCCTGGCCTGCGCGTCCGCGCCTGCCGACGCGACGGCGGCCTCGACCGTCAGGTGCTGCGAGCGCCGCACGACCCGACCCCCCGCGACGGCGCCCAGGACGAGTCCGGCCAGCAACACCAGAAGCAGTGCGATGACATCCATGCGATCGATTTCCTTTCAGCGGCAGTCAAGGATACCGAAGCGCGCGGGCGCTCGACGAAACGGATGGTCCGACGCAAGTCGCTATGGCCGGATTCGGCCGCTGCCTGTCCGGCACGGGCTCGCGCGGCATTGCAGGAGATCGCAGGATGACGCTACCCTCTTTCACCGAAGCGTCGCCATGCCCATGAACATCCCCCGCGCCACCGCCCTGCTCGTCATCGACGTGCAGCAATCTTTTCGCCAGCGTCCCTGTTTCGACGCGCATGACATCGAGGCCTTTTTCGAACGCGTGCGACCGCTCGTGGCCGGCTTCGAGGCGCTGGGCCTGCCGGTGATCCGCATCATCCACGTCGAACCCGACGGTCCGTTCTCGAAGGCGTCCGGGCACGCGATACCGATGCCGGAACTGTCGTTCGAGCCGGGCGCCTCCTTCGAGAAGACCGTGCACAGCGCGCTGGTTGGCACCGGACTGCACGCCTGGCTGAATGCGCGCGGCATCGCGCGGCTCGCGGTGTCCGGCATCCGCACCGAGCAGTGCTGCGAGACCACGACGCGCCATGCGTCGGACCTGGGCTTCGAGGTCGACTACGTCAGCGAAGCCACGACGACCTGGCCGATGACGACGCGCGCCGGCCGCACCGTAACGGTCGACGAGATTCGCGAGCGGACGGAGATGGTCCTCGCCGGCCGCTTCGCGACGATCGTCACGGTCGACGAAGCGATCGATCGGGCGCGGGCGGCGATGCGCGTCGCGATACGGGCCGCCGCCGCGTGATGCGCGTCCATTTCATCGTGCTGCCCGGCGTCTATCTGCTCGATCTCGCCGGTATGGCCGATGCGTTCCGCAGCGCCAATCGCATCGCCGGCAGGACCGTCTTCGACTGCCGCTACCACGGCGTCGAACCGGTCGCGCCGACGTCGATCGGCCTGCCGTTGGCGAACCTCGAACCGTTGCCCGCGACGCTGGCCGGCGGTGCGATGGTCGTCCTGTCGGGCGTGACGCCGATGAGCCATCTGCAGGGACCCGAGGCGACGGCGGTCGTCACCTGGCTGAGACGGACGGTCGACGAGCGACACCGGCTCATGTCGATCTGCGCCGGCGCCTTCTTCGCGGCGCGTGCCGGTCTGCTCGACGGCCGCGCGTGCACGACGCATCACGAGGATTGCGACCGGCTGCAACGCATGCATCCGAAGGCGCTGGTCCGCCACAACCGCATCTTCGTCGTCGACGGTCACGTGACGACCAGCGCCGGCGTCACCGCGGGCATCGATCTCGCGCTGCACCTGATCGCGGAGCATGCGGGGCCGGTCGTCGCGACCCGCGTCGCGCGGGCGCTCGTGGTCTATCTGCGGCGCACCGATCACGACGAGCAGTTGTCGCCGTGGTTCGCGCATCGCAACCATCTGCATCCGGTCGTGCACCGCGCGCAGGACGCGATCCTCGCCGATCCGACGCGGGACTGGACGCTGGCCAGCATCGCCGACGCGGCGCATGCCAGCGTCCGTCACCTGTCGCGTCTGTTCCGTGAGGAGACCGACACGA
>CAZZWS010000074.1:0-13134 GCA_964657795.1 Beijerinckiaceae bacterium | reverse complement strand
TCGCGAACGACTGGCGACGACCGACGTCAGCATCGAACGCGTGGCCGAGGATGCGGGCTTCCGCTCGGCCCATCATCTGCGCCGCGCGTGGCGTCGGCACGAGGACGGCTCACCGAGCGCTGGCCGCTCCGCGCGCAGGAGCGAACCGTCCTGACCGATGTGAAACGTTCGTGTTGGTCGTCGCCATCTTCATCTCGGTGAACGGATATTCGTGCTGTGCATCGCGCAACGTCAGCGTCCGCTTGCCGCCCTCCTGACCGGCGACGAACTCGAACCCCGCCACGCCCGGATCGATCGAGATGAACGAGATCGTCCCGTCGTCGTTGGCACGCGTCGCGACCTCGCTCCTCCAGTCGCCGAAGTCGAAGACGACGATTCCGTCGCGAGGCCGCACCACCAGACTGCCGAGCGCGGGGTTCACGTAACGCGACGCGAGCTTGCTCCCCTCGGCCGGCGCGGCCGGCGCCACGAGCCGCTCGCGTTCCTTGCGGATCTCGGCGAGGCGATTGGCGGCGGCGACCCTGATCTGGTCGTCGGCCTCGGGCTGCGCATCGAACACCACCTCGAGCAACTTGCGCAGCAGTGGCCCGCGCAGGTATGCGCCGGAGTCGGCGTTGGTCAGGATGGTCATGCCGATGCCGTAGGCCGGCAGCCAGACCATGTCGCTGTGATACCCGCTCAGATCGCCGCCGTGATGGATGATCTCGATGTCGTAATGCCTGTCGACGATGAGCCCCATGCCGTAGTCGACGTCCTCGCCGACCACGATCTGGGGCTTCCGCCGCTCCATCAGGTTGGTTTCGGAAACGAGGCGCTTGCCGTCGACCGACGCGCCCCTCGCGAGCTCCATCAGCACGAAGCGGCTGAGGTCGTGCGGACTGGTCCACAGACCGCCGGCCGGTCGCGCCGACACGAATGAATAGTTGAGATCCATCTTCGCGCGCGTCGTCACGCCGTCGATGGTGTCGCCGTGCGGCGACGCGTGATCGCCCCGCTGCGCCTCGGCGTAGTCGAAGGTCGAGTCGTTCATGCCGAGCGGCGCGAAGACGTACTCGCGCATCGCGCGATCGTAGGCCGCACCGACCTCCATCCCCGGATACATCTGCGCGGCGGCGATGTAGCCGGCCGACGCCACCATCAGGTTGCTGTACTGGAAGACCTCGCCGAAGCGGCTGGTCGGCTGCATCGTCGACAGGAACCCGAAGGTCGACGAGGCCGGACGCTTGAGATAGTTGAACAGCATCTCGCTGTCCTGCCGCGGCATGCCCGTGCAGGCGCACACCAGATGCCTGATCCCCACCTGCTTCGTGACCGCCGGATCACCGAGCCTGAACGCGGGATACGCCTCCACCACCGGCTCGTCCCATCGCAGTTTGCCGGCGTCGACGTCCTCGGCCAGCAGCAACGTGGTCATCGCCTTGGTGTTCGATGCCGCGATGAACAGCGTGTTCGCGTCGATCGGGTCGGGCTTGCCCTTCTCCTTGACGCCGACTCCACCTTCCCAGACCACCTGGTTGCCGTCGATGAGGCTCAAGCCCACGCCCGGCACGTCAAGCGCCTTCATGCCGTCGGCGACGAAGCGCTTCAGCACGTCGATGCGCGCCGCGTCGAGCGGATGGGGCGCGCGACCGGCGAGGCTTTCACGCGAATAGCCGTTGGGCCGCAGACTGCCCATCGCCTGCCCGACCGGCGCACCGCGCTTCTCCATCGTGCCGTCGGTGGCGTTCACCAGGATCACGGCCCAGGGCGAGCCCTGCTTCGTCGTCGAGTGCCGCGCCTGCGCGAAGACCACGACCTTCTCGTTCGGCGACGTCTCGTACTCGTACGCGCGCTGGTCGACCCAGCCGTTGCGTGCGGGACGCGCCGTCGCGAGCTTGAGCTTGCGCTGCATGGTCGGGAACACCATCGCCCACGCCTTCGCGACGGCTTCGTCGGCATCGGCCGCATCGACGTCCACGATCGCGAAGGTCGAATCGCCTTCGGGCGGCCGCAGCAGCGCCGCGTGTGCCTGCATCGTCAGCGTGAAGCCCTCGGGCGCGATGAACGTGTGGCCCGACGGCGTGGTCCGGGGACTGGCTACGGCGATCGTCTCGGGCGCCGGCGCACCAGCGGCCGCGACCGATGCCCATGCCGACGCGGAAGACAGAAACACCAGACCGCATGCCATCAACCACACATGTGAACGACGCATCGACACTTCCTCGGTTCACTGAGCATCGGCACATTTTTGCCAGATGCATAAAGTCTCGATTCTTTACGAATCAGGTACACGGACCCCAAGGCTTGCATTTCGGGCTTCATCCCGAATGGTTGGTACGGGGTAGCGGGGCAGGTCACACGATGCCATCGATGCAGGTCTTCATCGAACGAACATCTCGTCTTGCAGAGGTCCCCTTCTCCAGCGGCGCGGCCGACCGTGTCCATGGCTACGAGCTACTGGGCGGCACTCTCTTGGAGCATCGCCATGGACGTTGCGTCATGCCATTATGAGAGATGGGGGACAGCGACCTCCCGATTGGCTGTTAACGACGGGCGATTCCGTAGCCGTAAGCCCCGCGCGAAGAAAAATCCGGGCATTCCGCTCGGAACACAGGAGACGACGATGAGAAAGAATTTGATGGCGATGCTGTCTTTAGCGACCGCACTCGCCGGATGCGGAGGTCACGACGACGGCACTCCCCCCGCTGCCCCCGTCGCGGTCGATAACCCGCATCTGCTCCAACAAATCGCTATCTCGGGGGTCGGTGCGAGCACCAACTATTCATTTGACATCAGCACTGTCTCCGGAAGCACTTACTACTTCACGGATCGAAATAACAAGTCGGTCGATGCGATCGATATTCCTACGCTGACGCAGGCAGCGCAGATCGTTGGCTCTGGTGCCAACGCTTTTGCCGGGCTCCTCGCATCCAACGCCAACTCCGGCCCGGATGGACTCAATGCCGTCGGCACCCTCTTGTATGCGGGCGACGTGAATTCGGTGAAGGTGATCGATACGGCGACGAAGCAAGTGGTCAAGACGATCGTGACCGGCAACCAAGGCGTGCGCTCGGACGAAGGGTGCTACGACGCGGCGCACGGCATTTATATGATCTCGGCTCCCGAAGCGGCGATTCCCTACGCGACCTTTATCAATACTGCCAGCCAGACCGTCGTCGCCACGGTTACGTTCGCCGATTCCGCGGGTGCGCCATCTGCAGGTCTCGAAGCCTGCCGATACGACTCCGTGAGCGACGCCTTCTACGTCAACAACGACGGCACGACGGTCAATCCGCACGGCGAACTCGATGTATTGCCGGGAGCGGCCATCCGGGCGATCGCCACCGGCGGGACCGTCAACTACACGGCGTTGGCAGGTTTGCAACGATACGGTGAAGGAAATTGCGACCCCACGGGCCTGGCACTGGGGCCGGGAACCGATATCGCAGTCGGCTGCCGCGAAGCGACGACCGGCGCGCCCCTGCTCGTATTGATTCTGAACCGGAATACCGGGGGCCTGGTGGCTTCACTGAATGCAGGAGGGGGCGACCAGCTCGAATACGACAGCAAGAGCAATCGCTATTACAACGCGGGCAGCCGTTGGACCGCGACAGGCAACGCGGCCGTGAGCGGGACCTGCAGCGCCGCTTCGCCATGTACGCCGGTGCTTGCCATCATCGATGCCGCAACCTACGCCGTGGTCGCGCGAGTTCCGTCCGGTAACAATGCACACTCGGTCGCGGTGGATCCGACGTCCAACCAGATCTTCATGCCGGTGTCGTCGGCGGGTGCACCGGCCGGCTGCGCGACGTGCGTGGCCAACGGTTTCGTCAACGCCGGGGTCGCCGTTTTCTCGGTTCACTGATCCGTCCACTGGCGCTGCCCGGTCTTGTTCGCGAGCGGGCAGTTTTCACGGAGAGGGGATGTCATTGCAATTGCCCATTCGCGATCCAAACAGGGTCGAGTCGTTGTTGGGCGACCTCGACACTGCAAGGCTCTTGAATCAATCAGCGCTGCCCTCGACCACGCTCACCCGGAAGGTGTGAACTGTCATGCATGGCGTATCGTCGTTCGCCAGCAATCACCGAGCACGCCGCGACAATGTGATGCGGCGACCGTGCACATCACTGGTGTACCCAATCGTCCCTTTTCGAGTCGCCAAAAAAAGGAGCTGCCGCGCTTGCGTTAATTCATTCGTTCCAAATCGTCGGGGCGAGAGGGCCTAAGTTCCCGGCCCTCTTGACCCACTTCGACGAATTGAAGCTCGCCTCAACGAGCCAGCTTCGCGAACGCCCGCTCCAGGTCGGCAATCAGGTCCGCGACGTCCTCGGTGCCGGCGTAGAACCGCAGCAGCGGGCCACCGTGCGACCAGGCGAGACGCTTGGTCCCGTCGGGTCCGTTGATCGCGTACGACACGGCCAGGCTGTGCACGCCGCCCCAGCTGTAGCCGAGTTTGAAGAGCTTCAGCGCGTCCATCACCGCATCGCCGTCGGCCTGACCATAACGCGCGTCGAGCACGACCGAGAACAGGCCGCACGAGCCCGTGAAGTCGCGCACCCAGAGCGCGTGACCGGGACACGACGGAAAGGCCGGATGCAGCACCGCCGCGACCTCGGGCCGCTCCGCGAGCCAGCCCGCCAGCGCGAGGCCGTTCTGCCCGCTCCGTGCGAGCCGCAGTTCGAGCGTCGCCAGGCCGCGCAGCATCAGGAAGCAGTCGTCCGGCGCGACGCCGACGCCCATGCGGATGTTGGTGGCCCGCAGGCGCAGGTGCAGCGCCTCGTCGCGCGTCGTGACCGATCCCATCATCACGTCGCTGCCGCCCGACGGGTACTTGGTGAGCGCGTGCATGACGATGTCCACGCCATGCTCGAACGGCCTGAACAGCAGGCCCGCGGCCCACGTGTTGTCGATCGCGGTGACGATGCCGTGCCGCTTCGCGCGCGCGACGATGGCCGGCACGTCGGGCACCTCCATCGTCACCGAACCCGGCGTCTCGATCCAGATCAGCTTCGTGCGTTCGTCGATCGCGGCGTCGAGCGTCGCGAGATCGGTCGGGTCGTAGAACACGGTGTCGACGCCGAAGTCACGCAGCGTGGTCATCGCGAACTCGCGGCTCGGACCGTAGACGTTGTCGGGCAGGATCAGCCGGTCGCCGGCCTTCAGCAGCGCGAGATCGACCAGCGTGATCGCCGCGAGACCCGACGGCTGGAGGATGCAGTGGCGCCCGCCTTCGAGGCCCGCGATGCGCCGCGCCAGCGTGAACGTCGTCGGCGTGCCGTTGAGCCCGTACGAATAGCCGCTCTCGTCCTTCCAGTCCCGCGCGCGCAGCGCGGCCATGTCGGGGAACGTGATCGTCGACGCGTGATGCACGCCGACGTTGAGGCCGCCGAACGGCATCGGCGGCTGATAGTCGTGGTGGACGAGGCGCGTGCCGAGCCCGTGTACCGGGGTGGCGGGCTCGTCGCGGAAGTCGTCGTCGTTGCTCATAGTTGACAGTCCTCAGCGCGCGGACAGCGTCGCCCGGCCCTTCAGGTACGGCCGCAGGACCTCCGGCACCGTCACCGAGCCGTCGGCCTGCTGATGGTTCTCGAGCACCGCCACGAGCGTCCGGCCGACGGCGAGACCCGAGCCGTTCAGCGTGTGGACGAGGTCGACCTTGCCTTCGGCGTTGCGATAGCGCGCCTGCATGCGGCGCGCCTGGAACGCTTCCGTGTTGGACAGCGACGAGATCTCGCGATACGCGTTCTGCCCGGGCAGCCAGACTTCGAGGTCGTAGGTCATCGCGGCGCTGAAGCCCATGTCGCCGGTGCACAGACGCAACACGCGATACGGCAGGTCGAGCTTCTGCAGCACGGCCTCCGCATGGCCGACCATCTCGTGCAGCGCCGCGTACGAGGTCGCAGGCTCGACGACCTGCACCATCTCGACCTTGTCGAACTGATGCTGGCGGATCATGCCGCGCGTGTCGCGCCCGTAGCTGCCGGCCTCGGAGCGGAAGCACGGCGTGTGCGCCGTCAGCCTCGTCGGCAGGCGGTCCAGCGGCAGGATCTCGCCCCGCACGCTGTTGGTCAGCGAGACCTCGGACGTGGGGATGAGGTACTGCCTCACGCGTTCGTCGTCACCGGCGCCGCCGCGATGGACCGAGAACAGGTCGTCCTCGAACTTCGGCAGCTGGCTGGTACCGACCAGACACTCGGCGTTGACGATGTACGGAGTCCAGCACTCGGTGTAGCCGTGCTCCTCGGTATGCAGGTCGACCATGAACTGAGCGAGCGCGCGATGCAGTTGCGCCGCCGGCCCCTTGAGGAATGCGAAGCGCGCGCCCGAAAGCCTTGCGCCGGTCTCGAAGTCGAGTCCCAGCGGGGCGCCGACATCGACGTGGTCGCGGGCCGTGAAGTCGAAGACGCGCGGCTCGCCGACGCGGCGCACCTCGACGTTGTCCTTCTCGTCGCGCCCGATCGCGACGTCGGCATGCGGCAGGTTGGGCACGTCGAGCAGGAGGTCCGTCATGCGCGCCTGAACCCCCGCGAGCTGGGCTTCGAGCTGCTTCAGCGTCTCGGGCAGCGCGGTGACCTCCGCCATCACGGCGCTCGCGTCGTCACCCTTCCGTTTCAGCTCGCCGACCTGCTTGCTCAACGCGTTGCGACGCGCCTGCAACCCTTCGGTTTCGGTCTGCACGCGCTTGCGTTCCGCCTCGAGCGATTCGAAACGTTCACGGTCGAAGGTATAACCGCGCGTCGCTAGCGCCGCGACGACGCCGGGCAGGTCCTTGCGGAGTTGATGAAGGTCGAGCATCGAGGGATGGCGAAGCGCGGAGTCGAGAGCTGCGCATTTTCGCACGGCCCGCCGGCATATCGCCGCCGACGCAGCGCCGCGACGTCAGGTCAGCGGCGCGAGGACGTCCGCCTCGTGATCGGCGCTCGATGCGCCTTCGGCGGTGCGGTCAGACGCGTGGCCCGGCGCGGACCGATGCGCGCGCAGCACTTGCATGATCGCGCGACTCGCCTGTTCGGACTGATACGGCTTGCCGACGACCGGGACCGACGCGAAGCGCCCGTTCGGGTCCACGTTGCCGCCATATCCCGACGCGAAGATGAACGGGATGCGGCGCTGATCGATCCGTGCCGCGAGCGCGAGGCTGGTCTCGTCGCCGACGTTGACGTCGAGCACCGCGAAGTCCACCGCATGCCGCGCGAGCAGGTCGTCGGCTGCCGCGATGGAAGCGACGGCCCAGACCTGCTTCGCCCCTAGCGCGCGCACGAGGTCCTCCGTCTCGAGCGCAACGATCATGTTGTCTTCGAGCAGCATCACGTGCATGCCGGCGAGCGGGTGAACCTCGAGCGCCCGATCGGAGCGCGACGCGGCATCGTGGTCCGCAGTCGCGAGCGACGGAAGCGCTTCGGTCCACACGAATTTCGCCGGGACCACGAGGTCCACTTCGAGGCCGTGCGACGGATAGCGGACTTCGGCGGTACCGTTCAGTTCGAACGGGATGGTGCGTTCGATGATGGCCGAGCCGAAGCCGCGTCGCAGCGGCGTGCGGACGACGGGTCCGCCGGTCTCGCGCCACTCGATGCGGATGTCGCCGTCGGCGATGCGACGGACGTCGACGTCGATCCGGCCACGGTCGCCGAGCGCGCCGTACTTCGACGAATTGGTCACGAGTTCGTGGATCACGAGCGCCATCGTCGAGAAGGCCTGCGGGAACAGATGGACCGCCGCGCCGGTCACGACGAAGCGCTCGGGCTGCCCGGGCACGTGAGCCTCGATCTCGTCGTCGAACAACGACGACAACAGGCCGGGACCCCAATCGCGCAGCGTCACGCGGTCGTGCGCGCGGGCGAGCGCCTGCACGCGGCCGCCCAGCGCCGCGACGTAACTCGCGACGTCCGGCGCGTTCTTGCCGGTCTGGGTGATCAGTCCGCGGATCAACGTCAGGATGTTGCGGACCCGATGGTTGAGTTCCGCGATCAGCGTTTCCTGGCGCTCCGTGAGACGACGCTGCGCGACGTCGTCCACCCGCGCGCCGCGCGAGACGAGATCGACGAGCGAGACGCGAACGATCTCGCCCATCTGGCGATCGGCCAGGCCGAACGGGCGGCACTGCCCGCGGACGCGCTGCCGAAAGGCCTCGAAGCTCTTGCGGGGCGACAGGCCCGGATCGGCCGAGACGCTCTTCGCCGTCGCCGGATCGCCGGCCCAGTGGATGTCTTTCAGCCGTTCGCGTCGGAACAGCAGCAGCCAGTCGCGCGGGGTTCGCGACAGCGCGATGGCCAGCACGCCCGCCGCATCGGTCGCGTAGCCGGCCGCATGGGGCAGCAGCGTTGACAGCCGATCGGTGACGATGACGTCGAGGCCGGTCATCGCGTCGAGCCGCGGGATCAGTGGCGTGAACTCGGCAACCGGCGGCAGCGATCCGGCCGTCGCCAGACGTCCCTGCAGGAAGACGGCGACCCCGTCGCAATCGATCACGTCCCGCATGCTCTGCAGCAGCCAGCCCGCGTCGACGAGCAACGTCGGCTCGTCCTTCACGGCGGTGATCATGCGATCGGCCAGGTGGCGTGCGGCGGTCTCCTGCGCGGCGTGCGCCTGTCGCAGCCGGCTCTCGAGCATCATTGAATACATCTGCGCGAACAGCTCGCACGCGCTGCGGATCGCGAAGCTCGGCACGGCTGCCTCGTCGTTGTGGCAGGCGATCAATCCCCACAACTCGCCTTCGACGACGATCGACATCGACAGCGACGCGACGACGCCCATGTTGCGCAGATATTCGATGTGGATCGGCGACACGGCCCGCGTCAGCGCGAGCGACAGGTCGAGGCTGCGCTCCGGCGCGAACACTGACTCGGACGTGGAGCCGGACGTCGACGACAGGAGGCCGAAGGTCTCTGCGTCGACGTTGCCGATGATGCGGAACGGATTGCGCAGGTAGAGCGCCCGCGCCTGGACCGGGATGTCCGAGTCCGGGTAGTGCAGACCGAGGAAGCTGCCGGCAGGTCCGTTCAGCGATTCGGCGATGACCTCACCGGCGCCGTCTTTGGAGAAGCGATAGATCATCACCCGACGAAAGCCGGTGATCGCCCTGACCTGGCGTGCGCAGTCGCTGTGGAACGCCTGCAGCGCCGGCTTGGCCTCTAGCCGCGCCACCATCGTCCGCACCAGCGACGCGGCGTCCATGCGATCGGTCGCCCCGGAGCGTTCGCCTTCGATGACGAGCAACTGATCGGCACGATGCACGGCGATGTCGAACAGGGGCTGGCCGGGCGACAGCGTCACGCCGTAGAGACGCTCGACGCCGCTGTCGCCCCGGAGCACGGTGACGCGATTGCGGATGTCGTGCAGCGCGAGCGGATCGATCAGGTCTTCGATCGGTCGGCCGAGCGCGTCTGCGGCGGACGTGCCGAGGAACGAGGCGAGATTCTCGGACGCGCGCACCACGGTCCAGTCGCTCGCCAGCGCGACGAGGAATCCGAAGTCCTGGATGCGCCCAAGCCGCGTGATCGGTTCGCGATCGCACGAGGTCAGGTCGACGGCGGGCGTCATGACCTCGTTCGCTCGTGCGTCGTGACGGCGCGGGAAGCCGGGCGCATCGAGCGCCGCGGCGCCGCGCGGCAGCCCTTCACGAACGGCCCGGCCGCGGCACGGTGGGCGAGGCAGTGGCAGGTAAGCTCATGGCGCACTATCTGCGCGCACGATGGAATGCGACAGAGACTTAATTATTTATAAACGTTGACAACGCCTCGCATGAAGCGACGGCAAGTTTGGATCGAGTCCCCGATACTCCGCGACGCGACCGGCATTCCATCCCGACCCGACACCCCATGACGCTGCACATCGAAACGCCGTTGGTCACGTCGCGCGCCTTGAGCCGGGCGGCCGGTCGCATCGTCGACCTCAAGCTCGAAGCCTTGCAGCCGACGGGCTCGTTCAAGCTGCGTGGCATCGGCCACGCCTGCGAGGTCCACGCGCGACGCGGTGCACGGCGCTTCCTGTCGTCGTCCGGCGGCAATGCGGGCATCGCGGTCGCCTACGCAGGCCGCGCGCTGTCGATTCCGGTGACGGTGGTCGTGCCGACGACGACGAGCGATCGTGCGAAGACCGCGATCCGTGACGAGGGCGCGGAACTGATCGTTCACGGCGACTCGTGGCAGGAGGCGCATGCGCATCTGCTGGCGATCGCCGCGGTCGACGATGCGGTGCTGCATCCGTTCGACGATCCGCTGCTGTGGCATGGCCATGCATCGATGATCGACGAGGCCGTCCGGCAGGGACCGAAGCCCGATGCGGTCGTCGTGTCGGTGGGTGGCGGCGGCCTGTTCTGCGGGGTGGTCGAAGGGCTGCGACGCAACGGGTGGGACGACGTGCGGGTCGTCGCGGTCGAGACCGACGGCGCGGCGTCGCTGTCCGCGGCGATCGATGCCGGCCGACCCGTGTCGTTGCCAGCGATCACCAGCGTCGCCACGTCGCTCGGCGCGAAGCAGGTCAGCGAGCGCGCCTGGGCCGCGACCCGCGAACATCCGGTGACCAGCGGCGTCGTGAGCGACGCCGCCGCGGTCGACGCCTGTCGTCGCTTCGTCGACGATCACCGCATCGTGGTCGAACCCGCGTGCGGCACGGCGCTGGCGGTGGCCTACGACGACGCGGCCGCGCTGCGCGACTGCGAGCGCGTGTTGATCATCGTGTGCGGCGGCGTGACCGCATCCGTCGCGCAACTCGATGCCTGGGCCGCGTCGATGCCGCACGTGAGGACCGTGTCCTAATCGTCGTCGCGTGCCGCGCGATCGAGATCCCGCAGATGCGTGAGCTTCTCGCCGATCTTCGCTTCGAGACCGCGGGGCACGGGCTGGTACCAGCCGGGCTCCGCCATGCCGTCGGGCAGATAGCTCTCCCCGGCCGCGTAGGCCTCCGGCTCGTCGTGCGCGTAGCGGTATGCCTTGCCGTAGCCGAGGTCCTTCATCAGCGCGGTCGGCGCGTTACGGATGTGCGGCGGCACCGGCCGCGAGCCGTCTTCCTTGACGAAGCGCTTCGCGGCGCCGAACGCGGTGTAGACCGCATTGGACTTCGGCGCGCAGGCCAGGTAGATCAGGGCTTCCGCCAGCGCGAGCTCGCCTTCGGGCGTGCCGAGCCGTTCGTAGACGTCGGCCGCGTCGAGCGTCACGCGCAGCGCGCGCGGGTCGGCGAGTCCGATGTCTTCGCTGGCCATGCGGATCATCCGGCGCGCCAGGTAGCGCGGGTCCGCGCCGCCGTCGAGCATGCGGCTGAACCAGTACAGCGACGCGTCGGGATGGCTGCCGCGCACCGCCTTGTGCAACGCGCTGATCTGGTCGTAGAACGCGTCGCCGCCCTTGTCGAAGCGCCGCAGGTTCTCGGACAGCCCCTCGGCGAGCAGCGCGTCGTCGATCGTGCGCGCGCCCTCGCGAGCGTCTTTCGACGCCGCGGCGCGCGCCACGATCTCGAGGTTGTTGAGCAGCTTCCGCGCATCGCCGTCGGCGCTCGCGACCAGCGTCTTCTGCGCGGACGCCGTCAGCGTCACGTCGTGCAGCTCGGGCGCGGCCGGATCGTGCAGCGCACGGTCGATCAGGCGGTCGAGGTCTTCGGCCGTGAGGCTGGTAAGGACGTAGACGGCCGCGCGCGACAGCAACGCGCCGTTGACCTCGAACGACGGGTTCTCGGTCGTCGCGCCGATGAACACGAAGAGCCCCGACTCGACGTGCGGCAGAAACGCGTCCTGCTGGCTCTTGTTGAAGCGATGGACCTCGTCGACGAAGACGATGGTCTGGCGGCCCGATTGGGCGCGTGTCAGCTCGGCGCGCATCACCGCCTCGCGGATGTCCTTGACCCCGGCCAGCACCGCGGACAGCGCGATGAAGTCGGCCTCGAACGCATCGGCCATCAACCGCGCCAGCGTGGTCTTGCCGACGCCGGGCGGGCCCCACAGGATCATCGAATGCGGACGGTGCGACGCGAAGGCCACCCGCAGCGGCTTGCCCGGCGCAAGCAGCTGCGGCTGGCCGATCACGTCGTCGATGGTGCGCGGTCGCAGGCGTTCGGCGAGCGGGATCGCGCCGTGCTCGACGGCGGTGGCTGCGGCACGCGCGGGCATCGGGGCGGCGGTGCCGAACAGGTCGGCCGTGGGGCTCAAGATGATCCTGGAAAGGTCGGGTGGACAGGGCGCGCGATTCGCGAGTCCGGAAGATGGTGGCTGTCGACGATTATCCAACAGGCATCGGCGATCATCGCGGTTCGCCGAATTCAACGAAACGCCCCTATGACCTCGCTGCACATCCGCCCCTTCCTCGCCGCCGACACGGACGTCGTGATCGCGCTGTGGCACGCCGTCGGTCTCACGCGACCGTGGAACGATCCGCGACGCGACATCGAGCGCAAGGCGACCACGCAGCCCGAACTGTTCCTGGTCGGCACCGTGGCCGACGAGGTGATCGCGACCGCCATGGTCGGCTACGACGGGCATCGCGGATGGGTCAACTATCTCGCGGTCGCCGCGCCGCTGCGGAAGCACGGCCACGCCCGCGCGCTGATGGCCGAAGCCGAACGCCTGTTGCTGCTGCGCGGATGTCCCAAGCTCAACCTGCAGCTGCGACGCTCCAACACCGCAGCGCTCGGCTTCTACCGCGCTCTCGGCTATGTGGAGGACGAGTCCATCAGCCTCGGCAAGCGATTGATCGTCGACGACGCCGAAGCCGATTCGTCGACATCGTGAGGGGGTGGCGTCGCACGCGTCACCGTCCACGGGTGCACGGCGAGTTCGAGCTTCATCACGTCGGCCGCGACCTTCGGCAGTTGCTGCTTCAACCGATCGACGAACCACGCCCCATCGCGGGCCAGCACCAGCTCGACGGCGGCGCCCGACGACGCGGACCGCAGGACGGTACGGGCCACGGCCGCGTCGTTGAGCTGGCCGAGCCGTTCCTGTAAAGCCGACAGCGCGGCGCGGAATGCGGCGACCGCATCCTCGTCGTAGAGCGCTTCCAGCAGATCGACCGCATAGCGCAGGCGCTTGACCTCGATGCGCAGTCGATGACGCCCCTCCTCGTCGAGCGTCGCGAGCCGGCGGGCGAGCGCGACGATGCGCGCGTATTGCCGCGGCAGCCACTTCGCGGCGCACGCCGCCAGCATCGGCGTGTTGCGCGGGTT
>CAZZWS010000073.1:0-17424 GCA_964657795.1 Beijerinckiaceae bacterium | reverse complement strand
GACCGAATCGGGTTGAACCAAACCCGAACCTATCCGCGAGACCGGGGCAACTCCACGTACGTCTTCTGCCCCTTGGTCACTTCCTCGGCGGCTCAAA
Organism: Beijerinckiaceae bacterium; assembly: GCA_964657795.1. Taxonomy (GTDB): domain Bacteria; phylum Pseudomonadota; class Gammaproteobacteria; order Burkholderiales; family Burkholderiaceae_D; genus CAHJXF01. Next base: position 17,327 of record CAZZWS010000073.1, on the reverse strand, counting down.
GAAAGTAACTGGCCCCGGAGTAGATATACACCTTCAACCTTCACCACCCCAATCATCGCAACGAACGATCAATCGAGACGCCCCTATCAGCGCCACCGGTTGGCGCCCTCAACCGTCTGACTCCGCACCGTCGCCATCGCCGACGCGATCATCGTCGAGATGTTCGACAGGTCCGCCGGCACGATCAGCGTGTTTCCCGTCTTCGCAAGCTTCTCGAACGCCGTGACGTACTGCTGCGCCACCTTGAAATTCACCGACTCCATGCCACCCGGATCCGCGATGGCCGCGCCGATCTGACGGATCGCGGACGCGTTGGCCTCCGCCACCGCGAGAATGGCCGACGCCTCGCCCTGCGCACGATTGATCGCGGCCTGCCGGTCGCCTTCCGACCGCTGGATCTGCGCCTCGCGCTCACCCGAAGCGATGTTGATCTGCTGCTGGCGCGCACCCTCGGACGTCGCGATGACCGCGCGCTTCTCGCGCTCGGCCGTGATCTGCGCCTGCATCGAATGCAGGATCTCCTTCGGCGGCGTCAGGTCCTTGATCTCGTAGCGCAGGACCTTGACGCCCCAGTTCGCCGCGGCCTCGTCGAGCGCCGACACCACGTTCGCGTTGATGTGATCGCGCTCCTCGAACGTCTTGTCGAGCTCCATCTTGCCGATGATCGAACGCAGCGTGGTCTGCGCGAGCTGCGTGATGGCGACGATGAAATTCGACGTGCCGTACGACGCGCGCATCGGGTCCGTGACCTGGAAGAACAGGATGCCGTCGACCTGCAGCTGCGTGTTGTCGCGCGTGATGCAGATCTGGCTCGGCACGTCGAGCGGGATCTCCTTCAGCACGTGCTTGTAGGCCACGCGATCGATGAACGGGACGACGATGTTGAGACCCGGTGCGAGCGTCGCGTGGTACTTGCCGAGCCGCTCGACGATCCAGGCGTGCTGTTGCGGGACCACCTTGATCGTCTGGACCGCGAAGACGATGAAGATGATGAAGAGGACGAGTGCGACGATGCCGACGCCTTGCATGGTGAAGCCTTTCGGGGACGACGGGGGAAACTACAAGGCCGGACGGAACGTGGACCGGCTCACCGGCGCGATCAGGTCGACGGCGCCGGAGCGACGATCAGCGTGCTGCCCCGGATCGCCTTGATGACCTGCGCACCGGGACGCGCCGGAGCGCCCGGCTCGAGCGCCGCGTCCCAGCGACAGCCGCGGTAATGCACGTGCGCATTGCCGTCGCGCCACGCCTGGACTTCGACGACCTCGCCGATGTCGAGGATCACGTCGCGATTCTCGGCGGCGTCCTGCTGCCGACGGATCCGGCCCCAGCGGGTACGACGGAGAACCATCGTCGCCGTGAAGCCCACGGCCGCACCGAGTACGAGCTGCAACGCGGGCTCGGCGCCGAGCAGCGCACACACACCGCCGACGACGCAGCCGATGGCGATCATCAGCAGATAGAACGTGCCCGTCATCAATTCAGCGACGAGCAGACCCGAGGCGATCACGAACCACAACACGACGGTGCTCATCGTTGCCTTTCCATGGCGAAAGCCCGACCGCTCCGGACTACGACCTCAATGCCCGTTGAGCTTCGCCAGCTGATTCCACGTATCCATCACCGTGTCCGGGTTGAGCGAGATCGACTCGATCCCTTCCTTCATCAACCACTCCGCGAAATCCGGATGGTCCGATGGGCCCTGCCCGCAGATGCCGACATACTTGCCGTTTGCAAGGCAGGCGGCAATGGCCTGCTTGAGCAGCACGGTGACGGCCGGATCGCGTTCGTCGAAGCCGCCGGCGACCAGCCCCGAGTCGCGATCGAGCCCGAGCGTGAGCTGCGTCAGGTCGTTGGAGCCGATCGAGAAGCCGTCGAAATACTCGAGGAACTCGTTGGCCAGCACGGCGTTGGACGGCAGCTCGCACATCATCACGATGCGCAGCGCGCTGTCGGGCGCGCCGCCGATGCCGACCTTGCCGCGTTCGAGGCCGTATTTCCTGAGAAGGTCGATCACCGCAGCCGCCTCGGTCAACGTGCGCACGAACGGCACCATCAGCTCGACGTTGGTCAGGCCCATGTCGTCGCGCACGCGCTTCATCGCCGTGCACTCCATCTCGAAGCATTCCGCGAAGTCCGGCGACAGGTAGCGCGCCGCGCCGCGCAGGCCCAGCATCGGGTTCTCCTCGTCGGGCTCGTAGCGCGACCCGCCGACCAGCTTCTTGTATTCGTTGGACTTGAAGTCCGACAGCCGCACGATGACCTTCTTCGGCCAGAACGCCGCGGCGATGGTGGCCACGCCTTCGGCCAGCTTGTCGACATAGAACGCGCGTGGCGACGCATGGCCGCGGGCGCCGCTCTCGACGGCCTTCTTGAGGTCGGCGTCGATGTTCGGGTACTCGAGGATGGCCTTCGGGTGGATGCCGATGTTGTTGTTGATGATGAACTCGAGCCGCGCGAGGCCGACGCCTTCGTTGGGGATGGCGCGAAAGTCGAACGCGAGCTGCGGATTGCCCACGTTCATCATGATCTTGACCGGGATGTCCGGCAGCGCGCCGCGCTTGACCTCGGTGACGTCGATGGACAACTCGCCTTCGTAGACCCGGCCCTCGTCGCCTTCGGCGCACGACACCGTGACCATCTGACCTTCGACCAACGTGTCGCTGGCGTCGCCGCAACCGACGACCGCCGGCACGCCGAGCTCGCGCGCGATGATGGCCGCGTGGCAGGTACGCCCGCCGCGGTTGGTGACGATGGCCGACGCGCGCTTCATCACCGGCTCCCAGTTGGGGTCGGTCATATCGGCGACCAGCACGTCGCCGGGCTGGACCTTGTCCATCTCGGACGGGTCGTTGACGATGCGGACCGGTCCGGCACCGATGCGCTGGCCGATCGCGCGTCCGGTGGCGAGCACTTTGGATGTGCCCATCAGCTTGAACTTCTGCTCGGACGAGCCGGCCTTGACCTGCGAGCGAACCGTCTCGGGCCGCGCCTGCAGGATGTATAGCTTCCCGTCCTGGCCGTCCTTGCCCCACTCGATGTCCATCGCGCGGCCGTAGTGCTTCTCGATCGTCACGGCATAGCTCGCGAGCTCGACGACCTCGACGTCGGAAAGCGAATAGCGGTTGCGATCCTCGACCGGCACGTCGACCGTGCGCACGCGTTCCTTCGAACCTGCCGGCGCGAACTCCATCTTGATCAGCTTGGAGCCGATCTGCCGGCGGATCACCGCGCGCTTGCCGGCCGCGAGCATCGGCTTGTGGACGTAGAACTCGTCGGGGTTGACCGCGCCCTGCACGACGGTCTCGCCGAGGCCGTAGCTCGACGTGATGAAGACCACGTCCTCGAAGCCCGACTCGGTGTCGATCGTGAACATGACGCCGGCCGCGCCGCTGTCGCTGCGGACCATGCGCTGGACGCCGGCCGACAGCGCGACCTCGGTCTCGGCGTAGCCCTTGTGCACGCGGTACGAGATGGCGCGATCGTTGTAGAGCGACGCGAAGACTTCCTTGATGGTGTGCAGCACGTCGTCGATGCCGACGACGTTGAGGAAGGTCTCCTGCTGGCCGGCGAACGATGCGTCCGGCAGATCCTCGGCGGTGGCCGACGAGCGCACGGCGAAGGACGCTGTCGTCTCTGCACCGGCCGCGAGTCGCGCGAACGAGGCGCGCACGTCCGCCTCGAAGTCGGGCGTCAGCGGCGTGTCGACGATCCAGCCGCGGATCTCCTTTCCCGCGACGGCCAGCGCCTTCACGTCGTCGGCGTCGAGTGTCGAGAGCCGCTCGGCGATGCGGTCCTTGAGCCCGCTCTGCGCGAGGAACTCGCGGTAGGCCGAGGCCGTGGTCGCGAAGCCGTCCGGCACCCGGACGCCGGCGTTCGCCAGCTGACTGATCATCTCTCCGAGAGACGAGTTCTTGCCGCCAACCGAATCGACGTCGGTCGAACGCAAACGGGTGAAATCGATGACTCTGGCCAGATCGGACATGAAGGCTGCACTTCCCTGATGTTAGATTTCGGCAGTCCCTGCTGATTCCGCCGTCCGCGGCGATTCTAACCCGCAGGTCGGGCGCCTCAGCAGCGCCGGGTGGCCCCTCTCATCTCTTCCCGCACGTGTCCTCTCGCCCCTCGCCTCCCACGCCGGCCAATCTGCGCACCGTGTTCTTCGTCTCGGACGGGACGGCGATCACGGCGGAGACCTTCGGCCACAGCCTGCTGGCCCAGTTCGAGAGCGTGCCGTTCCGGACGTTGCGGATGCCGTTCATCGACACGATGGACAAGGCGGCCGACGTCATCGAACGGATCAACAAGGTCTCGCAGGTCGACGGGCTGCGCCCCATCGTCTTCTCGACGCTGGTGGACCCCGAGATCAACTACGCGGTGCGCTGCGCGCACGGTCTGTTCCTCGACATGTTCCAGACCTTCGTCGAACCGCTCGAGAAGGAGTTGAGCGTCAAGTCGACGCACTCCATGGGCCGCGCGCACAACATCGCGGACTCGAAGGAATACAACCAGCGCATCGAGGCGATCAACTTCTCGCTCGCGCACGACGACGGCCAGACCCACAGCGGCCTCGCGGATGCCGACGTCATCCTGGTCGGCGTATCGCGCAGCGGCAAGACGCCGACCAGTCTCTATCTGGCCATGCAGTACGGCATCAAGGCCGCCAACTATCCGCTGATCCCCGAGGACTTCGATCGGCACACGTTGCCGACCGCGCTGCCGAAGTACCGCGCCAAGCTGTTCGGGCTGTCGATCTCGCCTGAGCGGCTGGCGGAGGTCCGGCACGAGCGTCGGCCCAACAGCCGCTATGCCGCGCTCGACACCTGTCGCGACGAGGTCGCGGCGGCCGAGTCGATGATGCGGCGCGAAGGCATCCGCTGGCTCTCGTCGACGACCAAGTCGATCGAGGAGATCGCGACCACGATTCTTCAGGAACTGCGCATCGAGCGCCGCACGTTCTGACCGGTCCGCCGGGAGCGCGACTACGACGTGGGCGCCGAACAACGCTCGACGGCCCGCGGGACCGCGAAGCGCTGCGGGTTGACGAGCCCTGCCCCGAAGATCAGTCATCGCTGACTATAATTCGTGGGTGTCCCGTCCCGCTGCGCATGGGCCGGACAGGCCACCAGGGAGCAGCGGCGTGTTCGCACAACTGATCAATCGTATCCATCGAACGGAACTGGCGGAGGCGGACGACCGAGACGTCGGGTCCGGCGTCGGCGCCGCCGGGGTCGACGATGCGGCTGCGGCGACGTCGCCCGGTCCCGCGCCGTCGGACGGACTCTTCAGCGGCGTCGACGAGCGCGTGACGCCACAGCAGCGTGCGCTCATCCACCTCGCGATCGACTGGATCGACACCCCGCTCGCATTCTTCGATGCCCGGCTCACTTTGCAATGTGCCAACGCGGCCTACGCGACGCTGATCGGACGTGACCGCGGCGAGCTGATCGGACGATCCGTCGACGACGTCGGCTGCGAGCGCCGCGACGGCGCCGCCAGGAACTGCGCGACCCGCGCGCTCGCTGGCGAAGAGGTCGACGCCGCGAGCGGGGTCGATGTCGCCGAGCACGCCGACCGCATCGGGCGCTATCGACCGCAGCGGCAGCCCGACGGCCAGGCCGTCGGCGTGATCTGCACCGTCGATCGAAGCGCTCACGAGGTGCGCGAGGCCGATGCCGTGTCGCCGGCTCGAACCGCGTTCCGGCTGGTGCCGCCCGACCGCACGCGCGAACCGGCCGACGTCGACCCGGAGTTGAAGACGAGCGAAGCGCGACTGCGTGCGTTCACCGAGAGCATTCCCGAGAGTATCGTCTTCATCGATCGCGACGGGCGCTTCGGCGACGTCAATGCGGCCTTCCTGCTGCGCAGCGGCCTCGCGCGCGACGTCGTCGTGGGTCGTACGATCGCGGAGGTGTTCGGTGCGGACGTCCTCGACCGCAGTCGCGTGTTCCTGACCCGCGCGTTCGCCGGCGAGTCGGTCACGTGGTCGGGCCAGTCGCTGCTCTATGCCGCCGAGGAATGGCGGGAGATACGCCTGCTGCCGATGCGCGGCGCGGATGGCGAGGTGTGCGGCGTGCACATCGCGTCGCGCAGCATCGAGGCCGAGGTCATGGCCGAGAAGCGTGCCGAACGCGCGGTCCGCGAGCGCGACGAGCGCATCCATTTCCTCACCGACAACCTGCCTGCGCAGATCGTCTACGTCGACCGGAAGATGCGCCTGCAGTACTGCAACCAGCGCTTCCTGGACGATTACGGATTTCCGAACATGGAGGCCATCGTCGGCAAGACACCGGCCGAACTCCTCGGCGCCGACCTCGTCGCGCCGGCCGTGGCGGTCGCGCCCGCCGTACTGGCCGGTGAACGCGTGACCTACGAGCGCCGCATGAGCACCGATCCTGCCGACGGGCGCTGGCTCCGCGCGACGCTGGTCGGCGATTTCGCCGACGACGGCAGCGTGCGCGGTCTGTATTCGATCGCCTACGACATCACCGATTCCAAGCTCGCCGAAGGCGCCCGGGCGCGCGAGCAGGCCCGCATCGAAGCCTTCATCGAGAACTTTCCGCAGCCGCTCAGCTATCTCGATACGACCGGCGTTCATCAATACGCGAACCGCGCCTACGAAGTGCTCGTCGGACGTTCCCGGGCCGAGATCGTCGGCAAGACCGGACGCGACGTCTTCGGGCTCGACGCGGCTCAAGCCTTCAATCCGGCGTGGCAGCAGGCGGTGCACGGCGTCCGCGTGCACGCGGAACGACACCTGCCGCACGACGGCAATCCCGCCCGTCATCTCGCGAGCGACTGGATGCCCGACGTCGACGACCACGGGGTCGTCCGCGGGATCTATTGCATCATGCAGGACATCAGCGAGGCGAAGCAGGCGCGCCATGCGTACGAGGAATCGTTGCGCGAGATGCAGCGCGCGATGGACAGCGTGGCGTTGCCGATCAGCTTCGTCGACACCCACGAGCACCTGCGTTTCGTCAATCACGCGACGACCACGTGGCACGGACGCGCGGCCGACGCGCTGATCGGCACGCCGCTGTCCGCGCTGATGAGCGAAGACGACTATCGCTTCGCGCAGCCGTACATCCGCGCGGCGCTGGCTGGCGAGTCCGTGCAGTACGAACGCGAGATGCGCTATCACGACGGCATCCGGCGCTGGGTGCTGATCCGTTACGTGGCGACGCGCGACGAGCATGACGTGGTCACCGGCTTCTACACCACGGCCACCGACATCCAGTCGCGCAAGAAGCACGAGATCGCTCTGCAGCAGGCCAACGGGCTGCTGACCGCGCACTTCGAGAACACGCCGCTCGCGTCGTTCACGCTCGACGGCGCGCGGCGCGTGACGCGCTGGTCGTCGCAGGCCGAGACGCTGTTCGGCTGGCGTCGCGACGAGGTCCTCGAACGATCGTTCGAAACGCTGGAACTGACGGCGGACGACGTCGCTTGCGACTTCCTGCCGCACGACGACGACCCCGACACGGCGGCCGGCAACACGCGTCTGCACATCGTCGAGACGCTGCGTCGCGACGGCTCGCGCGTCACGTGCGAGTGGCACATCGCGGCGCTGCGCGACCTGTCGGGTCGTATCGCGTCCACGCTGGCGCTGGTCCAGGACGTTTCCCAACGCGTCGAGGCCGAACGCCGCCTGACCGAGATCGCGCATCGCGACACGTTGACGCGGCTGCTCAACCGCAACGCCCTCGAACCGACGCTGCGCTCGTTCATCGAACGCGCACGGCAGGACGAGACCGGCGTGGCCGTGCTGTTCCTGGACCTCGACCACTTCAAGAACATCAACGACACGCTCGGCCATCGCGTCGGCGACCTGATGCTGATCGAGGTCGCGGCCATCTTGCGCAACAACGTGCGGGCCGAGGACGAAGTGGCCCGCATCGGCGGCGACGAGTTCATGGTGGTCATCGGTCATCCACAGCCGAAGTCCATCGCGCACGAGACCGCGCAACGCATCCTGACGGCGCTCGGCACCCCGATCCGCGTCGACAACCAGCGGCTGTCGGTGACGTCGTCGATCGGCATCGCGATCTACCCCGACCACGGCCGCGCGCCCGATGCGCTGATCCGCAGCGCCGACCTCGCGATGTATCGCGCGAAGGAGCTCGGCAAGAACCGCTTCGAGTTCTTCTCGGCCATGCTCGCCCAGCGCAGCGAGCGGCGCAGCGCGGTGAAGAGCGCGCTCAAGATCGCCATCCAGAAGGAAGCGCTGCGGCTCTATTTCCAGCCGCGCGTGCGCATCCGCGACAACCTCATCGTCGGCGCCGAGACGCTGTTGCGTTGGGAGGATCCGCGGTTGGGAATCGTGTCGCCGAAGGAATTCATCGTCATCGCCGAAGAGTCGGGTCTGATCCACGAGCTCGGGCTGTACGTCTTCCGCAAAGCCTGCAAGCAAATGCGCGAATGGCAGGATCGCGGCATCAAACCAGGCATCCTGTCGGTCAACTTCTCGGCGCATCAGCTCCTGGTCGCGACCTTCATCGACGAGGTCGACACGGTCATCGAGGAGTCCGGCGTGGACCCGCGCTCCATCGAGGTCGAGATCACCGAGACCAGCATGCTGTTCGACCTCAACGTCACGCGCGACGTCATCGCGGACCTCAAGCAGCGCGGCATGCACATCGCCATCGACGACTTCGGGACCGGCTTCTCCAGCCTGTCGCACCTGCAGCAGCTCGATGTCGACACGCTGAAGATCGACCAGAGCTTCATCCGCGACATGCTCCACGACAGCGGCGACGCCGCCATCACGACGTCGGTGATCAGCATGGCGCGCGGCCTCGGCCTGTCGACGACCGCCGAAGGCGTCGAGAACGAGCGGCAACTCGAAGCTCTCCGCGACGCGGGCTGCGATTACTACCAGGGCTTCCTGTTCTCGCCGGCCATCGTCGTCGAGGACCTCGAGCAGTTGCTGGCGAACCAGGGGGGCGCGGCCGCGGAGACGCCGGTTCGATCCTGACCGCGATCAGCGCGCCGCGGCAGCGCGCTGACGGACCTGCTCGAAGAAGCACACGGCGGCGGCGGCCGCGACGTTGAGCGACTCGCCGGCCCCCGGTTGCGGGATGCTCAGCCTCGTGGCGAGCGCGCCGAGCCGGACATCGACGCCCTGCCCTTCGTGTCCGAAGACCCACGCGACGTCGCCAGCGACGTCGAACGCGTGGATCGAGCGATCGGCATGCGAACTCGTGACGAGCAGCGGGACGCCCGCGACGCGCTCGAGCGCGAACAGGTCGCAGTCCTCGAACAGCCGCAGATGGAAGTGGGCGCCCATCGCGGCCCGCAGAACCTTGGTGGACCAGGCCGCCGCGCATCCGCTCGACAGGTAGATGTCGGCGATGCCCGCGGCCGCCGCGCTGCGCAGGATCGACCCGACGTTGCCCGGGTCCTGCACGCGATCGAGCAGCACGGATGTGCGGTCGATGACGGCCGGCCGGCCGGGCCGCGGTTCGTCGACGATCATCAGTAGCGGCACGCCCTGCGCGAGCTGACTCAGCGACGCGAACAGCGCATCGTCGAGCAGCCAGCGTTCGTCGGCGTCGGCGCGATCGAGCAGGTCGACGACTTCGGCGACGTCCAGCGCGCGCTGCCCGACGACGATGGCGCGCGCCTTTCCTCCGCGGGCGACGTAGGCATCGCACAGGTGCACGCCTTCGAGCAAGGCGACGCCGGCCTCGCGCCGCGCAGCGGTGTGCTCGACCGACTTGCGCAGCGACTTGAAGAACGGGTTGTCGCGCGACGAGATGCGCTTCAAGGCACGCTTTCGGAGATGACCTCTTCGCTCCATGCCGAATGCTCGTCGATCGCGAACGCCGACGACCGCCCCTCGGCGTGCCCGAGACGCGCCTCGATGGCCGCGCGGACCGGCGCGAAGCTGCGTCGATGGATCACCGACGCGCCATGCAGCGCCAGCGACGCGAGATGCTGCGGCGTGGCGTAGCCGACGTGCTGATCGAAACCGTATTGCGGATGCTCGTCGTGCAGCGCGCGCATCAGCGCGTCGCGCGCGGTCTTCGCGAGGATCGACGCCGCCGAGATCGCGGCGACCTTCGTGTCGCCCTTGACGATCGCGTCGCACGGGACCGCGAGGCGCGGCAGCTGGTTGCCGTCGACCAGCGCGTGCTCGGGCACGAGATGCAGTCCTTCGACCGCGCGACGCATCGCCAGCAGACTCGCCTGAAGGATGTTGATGGTGTCGATCTCGTCGACCGATGCGAACGCGACCGACCACGACAGCGCCCGTTCGCGGATCCGGTCGGCGAGTCGCTCGCGGACGTCGGGGCCGAGCTGCTTCGAGTCGCGCAGTCCGCGGATCGGACGGTCGGGGTCGAGGATCACGGCGGCTGCGTAGACCGGTCCCGCGAGCGGTCCACGCCCCGCCTCGTCGACGCCGCAGACGCGCGTGGCCGACGAGTAGAAACTGAGCGAAAGGGTGCGGTGACGTTTGGCTGCAGGCATGCGGGTGGGGCTATGACGTAAAGACTCTTAACGACGTACGAGGCTCGCGATCACCTCGGCCGCGCGCGCACCGGTGTCCTGGCGCAGCAAGCGGTGCATCGCGGTGAACCGTTCTTCGAGCCGCTCGCGATTATGCGGGTCCAGAAGCTGTTGTTCGAGCGCGCTCGCGATGGCCTGTGGCGTGGCGTCCTCCTGCAGCAACTCCGGCACGACGAACTCGCGCGCGAGGATGTTGGGCAGCCCCACGTACGGGATGGTGCCGAGGCGGCGCATCAGCACCGCCGTGCTTCGCGCGACCTTGTACGCGACGACCATCGGCCGCTTGAACAACGCGGCCTCGAGCGTCGCCGTGCCGCTCGCGACGAGCACGGCGTCGCACGCGGCGAGGATGTCGTGCGAGCCGCCGTCCACGACGGTCAGCGGCAGGTCGTGACTGCTCGCGATGACGTCGAAGCGTGCGCGCGACGCGCGACCGGCCATCGGGACGAGGAAGCGCACGTCCGGATGACGCGCGGCGACGAGCGCCGCCGCGTCGAGGAAGGTGGCGGCGTTGTAGTCGATCTCGGACACGCGACTGCCCGGCAGGATGGCGACGACCCGCACGCCGTCCGCGATACCGAGCCGGGCACGCGCAGCGGCGCGATCGATCTCGATCGGGATGATGTCCGCCAGCGGATGGCCGACGTAGGTCGCCGCGATGCCGGCTTCGTGATAGATCGCGGCCTCGAACGGCAGCAGCACCAGCATGTGATCGACGGCCTTCGCGATCTTCCGGATCCGCCCCGCGCGCCAGGCCCAGATCGACGGACCGATGAAGTGCACGACCGGCCGGCCCTGCCCTCGCCACGCCTCGCGCAGGGCCATCTCGAGGCCGAAGTTGAAGTCGGGCGCGTCGATGCCGACGAAGGCCGCCGGCGGCTCGTCGAGCAGGCGTCGCTTCAACGCGCGACGGATGCCGGCGATCTCGACGAAGTGACGCAGCACCTCGATGTAGCCGCGCACCGCGAGCTTGTCGCTGGACCAGTCGGCGCGGAAGCCTTCGGCCTGCATGTGCGGACCGCCGATGCCGTATGCCGCCAGATCGGGGATGCGCTGCTTCAGCGCGGCCAGCAGCAGCGACGCCAGCAGGTCGCCCGACGGCTCGCCGGCGACCATCGCGATCGGCGCCGTCATCGTGCGCCCGTCAACGGATGATGCCGCGCGTGGCCGAGCCGAGGAAATCGTTGAGCAGTCGCAGCGGCTCGAGCGCAGCGGGAGATTCGACGATCAGGACGTCGATCGCCTCGCGGGCCTCGACGAGCGTGAGCCCTGAACGATAGAGCGTGCGGTGCGCCTGCCGCAGGGCCGTGACGACCGCCGGATCGAAGCTGCGCCGCTTCAGACCTTCGACGTTGATGCCGTGCGGGCCCGGGGGCTCGCCGCCGACCATCGTGAACGGCGGCACGTCGTGCACGACCAGCGCGCAGGCGCCGATCATCGCGTGTGCGCCGATGCGGACGAACTGATAGATGTTGGTGTCGCCGCCGAGCACCACCCAGTCGCCGATCTCGACGTGGCCCGCGAGCTGCGCCTTGTTCGCGAAGATGGTGTGGTCGCCGACGACGCAGTCGTGGGCCACGTGCGCGTACGCCATGATCCAGTTGTCGTTGCCGATCCGCGTGGCGCCGCCGCCCTGCACCGTCCCGGTGTTGAACGTGCCGTATTCGCGCAGCAGGTTGTCGTCGCCGATGATCAGTTCGGTCGGTTCGCCGCGATATTTCTTGTCCTGCGGCTCGCCACCGACCGAGTTGAACTGCGCGATGCGGTTGCGCGCGCCGATCGTCGTGTGCCCTTCGATGACGACGTGGGACGCGATGCGGGTCGCTGCACCGATCTTCACGTGCGGGCCGATGACGGTGTACGGGCCGACCTCGACGTCTTCGGCGAGTTCGGCGCGACGGTCGATCACCGCCGTCGGATGGATGCGGACCTCGGGCATCGTACTGACTTGCCGATCAGGATTTGTCGACCGCGTTGACCCGGTAGCTGGTCATCAGCTCGGCCTGCGCGCACAGCGCGCCGTCGACCGTGGCCTTCGCCGCGTACTTCCACATGCCGCGCATCGAACGCGTCAGTTCGACGTCGATGATCATCTGGTCGCCCGGCATCACGGGCTTCTTGAAGCGCGCCCCGTCGATGCCCACGAAGTAGTAGACCGACGACGGATCGGGCTTGGCGTTCATCGTGATGAACGTGAGGATGGCCGCGGTCTGCGCCATCGACTCGATCACCAGCACACCGGGCATCACCGGGCTGTGCGGGTAATGGCCCGGAAAGAACGGCTCGTTGATCGTGACGTTCTTCAGGCAGCGAATGGTCTTGCCGGGTTCGCACTCGATCACCCGATCGACCAGCAGCATCGGGTAGCGATGGGGCAGGTATTCGAGGATCTTGTGGATGTCGAGGTTCGTCATGCAAGACTTTCTGGGTCGGAAGGATCGCTGGAGGCGGACGCGGGAGACGAAGCGGCCTGAAGCCGCACCTCGAGACGGCGCACACGGTCACGCAGGCCATCGAGGCGCCGCAACACGGCCGCGCTCTTCTCAAACGCGGCGTGCTCCGCCATCGGATAGTAGCCCGTGTATTGCGCCGGCCTGGTAATGGATCGACTGACGAACGTTTGCGTGGAGATGACCGTGTCGTCGACGATGGTGACGTGACCCATGATGCGCGCAGCGCCTCCGATCATGCAGCGCTTGCCGATGATCGCGCTGCCAGCCACGCCGACGCACGCCGCGATGATCGTGTCGTCGCCGATCTCCACGTTGTGCGCGATCTGGATCTGGTTGTCGAGCTTCACGCCGTTGCCGATCAGGGTGTCGTCGAGGGCGCCGCGGTCGATCGTCGTGTTGGCCCCGACCTCCACGTCGTCGCCGATGACGACGCCGCCGACCTGCGGGATCTTGATCCAGTGCGCGCCGTCCTTCGCGAAGCCGAAGCCGTCGGCGCCGATCACCGCGCCGCCGTGCACGATGCAACGTCGACCGAGCCGGCAACCGGCATAGATGATCACGCCGGCGTGCACCAGCGAGCCGGCGCCGATGTGGACGTGGTCGCCGATCAGGGAGCCCGCACCGACCCGGGCGCCGGCGGCGATCGTCGAGCCGTGACCGACGACAGCGCCCGCGCCGACGACCGCGGACGGATCGATCTGCGCATCGTCGGCGACGACCGCCGTGCCGTGGATGCCGCCTTCCGCAACGCCGGAAGACGACGTCTCGAGGAACTGCGCGATCCGCGCGAACTGCAGGTACGGGTCGCGACACACCCACAGTCGCGACGACTCGTCGGGCAGTTGGCCTGCGGTCGCGGCGCTGACCAGGATCGCCGAGGCTCGTGAGGCCGGGACGTCCCTGCCGTAGCGCGGGGCAGCGACGAACGCGAGTTGCGTGGGACCTGCGGTTGTCAGCGAACCGAAGCTGTCGACGCGACGTTCGAGATCCCCGCCGCAGACGCCCCCGAACTGCTCGACCAGCGATGCGATCGTGACCCCGGGCCGCGCAACAGTCGGCATCGTCTGCTTCGGGATCGGGTGCGGATGGCTGTCGCGGGAGGACTTACTTCGTCGTCGGTGCGGGCGCTGGAGCCGCGTTGAGCGCCTTCAACACCTTCTCGGTGATGTCGATGCGCGGGTTCACGAACACGGCGTCCTGGAAGACGATGTCGTACTTGTCGCCTTCGGCGATCTGCTTGATCACCCGGTTCGCGCGATCGACGACCGCGGCCAGCTCTTCGTTCTTTCGCTGGTTGATGTCTTCGTTGAATTCGCGTTGCCGACGCTGGAAGTCCTTGTCCAGATCCGCCAGTTCACGCTGACGCCGCGTCCGGTCGCTCTCCGACAGCACGGGAGAGTCCTTGTCGAACTTCTCGGCCGACGCCTTCAGGCGCGCCTGGACGTCCTGCAGATCCTTTTGACGCTTGGAAAACTCGGCTTCGAGCTTGGTCTGCGCCGCCTTCGCGGGACTCGAATCGCGCAGGATCCGATCGATGCTGACGAAACCGATCTTGGAAGGCACATCCTGTGACCAGGCGGGCGACGCCACCGCCAACAAGATCACTGCGGCGAACGCCGGAACCCACTGCGGAAAATAGCGCTTTTGCATAACTAAAACCTCATACGAAGATGAATGATGCGACGGGGCCGCTGGCGCGGCGACCGACCCGCCTTTCGGACCACGAAGATCAGAAACCGTTGCCGATGTTGAACTGGATTCGCTGCAATTTATCGTCGGGCGTCGTGTGCAACGGGATGCCGTAGCTCAACCGCAAGGCACCGAGCGGCGACAGCCAGTTGATGCCGACCCCGACCGAATACTTGACGCCCGAGCCGACCAGCACCGAGTACGGCGTCGAGGTCGTCGTCGTGAGACCTGTCGTGGCGTCGGTCGTGCTCACGTTCGAGTACTTGGTCACCGACCGCGGCGCGGCCGTTATCTTGACGCCCTCGCCGTACACGCCCCCGGTATCTGCGAACAGGAACCCGCGGAACGCGCGGTCCTTGCCGGTGCCGGGCAAAGGGAACAGCAATTCGATGTTGCCGTTGAAACGCTTGGCGCCACCGATCGCGTCCCCGTTGATGTCGCGGGGTCCGACCGAACTCGTCTCGAATCCACGGATGGAGCCGATGCCGCCGGCATAGAAGTTCTTGAAGACCGGCAAGCTCTTGCCGTCGTAGCCGCGGGCGTAATCGACTTCGCCGTTGAACGACAACGTATAGTCGGGTGTGATCGGGAAGTAATAGGTCTGTTGATAGCTGGCGCGGTAGTAATGCAACTGACCGGCCGGGGTCGCGACCTCGAGGTTGGCGCGCTGAAAGCGGCCACGGGTCGGCGTGATGCCGCTGTTGCGGCTGTCCCGCTGCCAGCCGATGGTGCCGATGTAGGCGTTGGTCGACGCCGATGTGCCGTTGCCGAACTCCGTGACGTAGTCGATGTACGCCTGCGGGCTGGTCGAGTCGGTGGTGAGGCCATTGTGCTCGTAGCGCCCGCCGAAGAACACCGTGTCGTATTCGGTGAATGGCACGCCGAACGTGACGCCCGTACCGGCCGTTCGCAACGAGAAGTCGCCGAGGTTGGTGTCCGACGGCGTGGTCGTCCGGTAGAACAGGTCGATGGTCCGCGACACGCCGTTGTCCGTGAAGTACGGATTCGTCCCCGACAGGGCGACCGTGCGGGTCAGCTTGCTGGTGTCGACCGACAGCCCCACGTTCTGGCCGCTGCCGAACAGGTTGGCCTGCTGGATCGAGGTCGTCAGGATGACCTTGTCGAGGGCCGAATAGCCCGCGCCGATGTTGAACGTGCCGGTCGGCTTCTCGATGACCGCGATGTTGGCGTCGACCTGGTCGTTGGTGCCCGACACCTGGGGTGTCTCGACGTTGACTTCCTTGAAGTACGACAGCCGTTCGAGACGTTCCTTGGACAGCTTGATCGCGTCGACGTCGTACCACCCGCCTTCCGCCTGCCGCAGTTCGCGGCGGACCACTTCGTCGCGCGTCTTCGTGTTGCCGTTGACGTTGATGCGACGCACGTAAACGCGACGGCCCGGATCGACGAAGATCGTGAAGGCGACCGTGTGGTTGGTGCGATCGAGTTCCGGCTGCGCGTTGGCATTGGCGAACGCATAGCCGAGAGCACCGAGCCGGTCCTGGATGGCCTTCGTCGAGAAGGTCAGCTTCTCGCCGGAATACACATCGCCGGGCTTGAACGTGATCAGCTTGCGCAGCTCTTCCTCGGTGACGAGCGACTCCCCGGCGATCTTCACGTCGGCGACCGAGTACTTCTCACCCTCAGCGATGCTGATCGTGATGAAGATGTCCTTCTTGTCGGGCGTGATCGACACCTGCGTCGACTCGACGTTGAACTCGAGATAGCCGCGGTTGAGATAGAAATTGCGTAGCGCCTCGAGGTCGGTGTTGAGCTTCGCCTTCGAATACTGGTCGGTCTTGGTGATGAAGGTGATCAGTCCCGGCGTGGTCAGGGCGATCTCGTCGAGCAGTTCCTTTTCCTTGTAGTTCCGGTTGCCGACGATGTGGATCTGCTTGATCGTCGCGACATCGCCTTCATCGACGTTGAACGTCACGCTGACGCGGTTGCGCTCGAGCGGCGTGACCGTCGTCGTGACCTGCGCGCCGTACTTGCCGCGCGTGAGGTACTGACGCTTCAGCTCCTGCTCGGCGCGGTCGAGCGCGGAGCGATCGAAGATGGCGGTCTCATAGACGCCGATGTCGCGCAACGCCTTCTTCAGCGTGTCCTTGTCGAATTCCTTGATGCCGGTGAAATCGACGCTCGAGATCGCCGGGCGTTCCTCGACCACCACGACCAGCACGCCCTTGTCGACGTCGATGCGGACGTCCTTGAAGAAGCCGGTCGCATACAGCGCTTTCAACGCGGCCGTGGCCTTCTCGTCGCTGAACGTCTCGCCGACCTTGACGGGCAGATAGCTGAACACGGTGCCCGCGTCGGTCCGCTGGATGCCTTCGACGCGGATGTCGCTGATCGTGAACGGCTCGAACGCGGCAGCACCCTGGGACGCCACCAGCCCACTGAGCGCGACACAGAGGGCCAGGGGCCGCAGCGACAACGGTGGCGACACGGCTCTGCGCATCGTCGAGGCGATCGCCCCGGGGACATTTATGTGGGGTGCGGCGAACGGCGAAGCCAGACGCGACAAGCGGGATTTCGTCATCAACAAGGGCGTCGGATCGAAACGCAGGAGTGCCGGGAAGGGGAACGCTGCGACGTCAAGAGGACCGCAGGCTGGGGCGAGGAACGGGAAGCGGGGGCTGAAGGGACGATGGCAGCAGAAGGGACGATGGC
>CAZZWS010000072.1:17202-17447 GCA_964657795.1 Beijerinckiaceae bacterium | reverse complement strand
AAAAGAACGGCCGACGAATGCTCGTCGGCCGCAGACATAAGGCCCCGCCAATGCCGCCAGACCGGTTTCCTGAACCGGAGGTTCAGGGGGTCGCAGTCAACGGTGCTTCAGGTTCATCCAGCAAGGGATGATCACAACGGCACCGCGATATTCCACAACCGGATAACGCAAGTTGGTACAGGAAAATCTGGCCTAGAGCGAACACAGCAGGGGGTAAAGCGAAATCTTGATCGAGGCTACCGGCA
>CAZZWS010000072.1:0-17192 GCA_964657795.1 Beijerinckiaceae bacterium | reverse complement strand
CGTTCTGCAACCGTCGTTCGGCAATTATCGTTCGTTCATCAGAACAACCGTTCCTGCCCGGCGAATGCGTGGTCGAGCAGGGCATCGATCGACTGCATTCTACGCAGAATTTCGGAGTCGGCAACCGGCGTCTGAACGGGTGTCGTCTTCGATGACGAAGGCAGTGGTGCGACGGGCCCGCGCGACAGCAGCGCGCCGGCGATGTTGAGTGCGGCGAGCACGGCGATCCGCTCGGCGCCGGACACGCGGCCCTGGTCGCGGATGGCGCGCATCTGCTCGTCCACGTGCGCGACGGCGGACAGCAGCGCGTCGCGTTCGGACGGCTCGCACGACAGGCGATAGTCGCGATCGAGGATCTGTACGGTCAGGGGTTCGACGGCCATGGGTCAGCGATTGACCATCAGGACTCCGCGGGCATGCGTGCGATCAGGGTCTCGACCCGGCCGCGTGCCGAGTCGAGGCGCTCGCGCAACAGCCGGTTCTCGCCTTCGCGTTGATCGGCGCCGATGCGCAACGCGTGATTCTCGTCGCGCAGGGCCTGCACGGTCCGCACCAGCGTCGCGACCCGCTCCGCGATGCGGTCGAGGCCCTCGTGGATGCCGACGGGTTGCGAGACGAAGGATTCTTCGGTCATGGCGCGATGCTAGAGGCGCTGTCGCATCAACGTCAAGGCGCGCCGCTGCACAGCGTCTGTCGGCATGTTTGACGCGCTCACCTCGCATCCCTAGACTCCGCCCCGCTTGGTGCTCGCCTGCGGTTCGTCCGCTTGCGAGAAAACGGGAAACAGGGTCGACCGGTTCACGCCGGACGCAACCTGTGCTGCCCCCGCAACGGTCAGCAGGCGCGTCGGTTCAACGACGCGGTCGCTTCAGAGGCCACTGTGCGTCGTGTTCCAGGACACGTGCATGGGAAGGCGAAGCGATCAGACCTGCCAGCCCGGATACCGGCCAGGCATTCGTCGGGAACGTCGCGGTGGGCGAGTCGACCGGCTGCTCCGCCTTGCGCGGGGCGCCGTGCTGCGCGTTCGATGTGTCGCTTCGTTCCTGTTTCCCATGTGCCCGCGGGGATGCGGGCTTCAGGAGCGTTCTCATGCATCGTTGTCAGCTCGTCCGGCGCGCACTCGCGCGCGCCGCCTTCGTTTTCCTTTCCACGGGTGCCTGCGCATCCGTCCTCGCGCAGACCGCGACCGAACTCGATCCGGTCGTCGTCACCGCCTCACGCGTCGCTCAACCGCTGAGCCAAGCGCTGCCCGCGACGACGGTCATCACGCGGGCCGACATCGACGACAGTCACGCGCCCGACCTGCCGACGCTGCTGCGTGGGCAGGCCGGCTTCGACGTGGCGCAGAGCGGCGGCCTCGGCTCGCAGGCGTCGCTGTTCATCCGGGGTTCCAATTCGAACCAGGTCCTGGTGCTGGTCGACGGCTTGCGCATCAACGCGACCGGCAGTGGCGCGGCGTCGGTCGCGCATCTGATGATCGACCAGATCGATCACATCGAGATCGTGCGCGGCAACGTGTCGAGCCTGTACGGCTCCGAGGCGATCGGCGGCGTCATCCAGATCTTCACGCGCGCCGGCGGCGACGCGAACGCGGTCGGGGCGGGAGCGACCTACGGCAGCGAGCGCAACCGCGCGGCGTCCGTCGATGCCGCGCAGAACTTCGGGCCGCCCGACGCACGGACCCACGTCGGCGTGTCGGCTTCCTACCGATCGGCCGACGGCTTCTCGGCGATCGACGCGAACCGGGTGGCTGCGGCCAATCCCGACTACGACGGCTATCGGAATCGATCGATCTCCGCCGACGTCGCGCAGCATTACGGCGAGCAGGAGATCGGCGCGCGCTATTTCGAGAGCCATGGCCGGCTCGACTACGACGAATCGACCGACTACAGCTATATCGATCCGGCTTACAACGGACGCGTCCAGACGCAGCGGGAGCGCTCGCGCCAGACCGATGCGTCGCTTTACGGCCGCTTCAAGCTCGCGAGCTTCTGGACCCTCGATCTGCTCGCAGGCTCGGCGCGCGACCTGTCGGCCAACACCGCGTCGTTCCTGTACTCGTTCGCGATCGGCACGACGACCAGCACCGACCGCCAATATCGTCTCGTCAACACGTTCAGGCTCGCCGACCACGCGGTGACGCTCGGCTACGAACATCTCGACCAGAGCGGCTTCGCGACGTCGTATGGGGACGGCGTCGACGGCGCCACGTTCGCGCGCAAGGTCGACAGCGAACTGATCGGCTACACCGGCCCGCTGTTCCTGCCGTCGGGCATCAACGAGTTCCAGCTGAACGCGCGTCACGACCGCTATTCGGATTTCGGCGATGCCACGACGGGTCTCGCGGCTTACGGATTGACGTTCGCGCCCGGGTGGAAGGCCATCGTGCAGGCCTCCAGCGCGTTCAAGGCGCCGGCTTTCAACGAGTTGTATTTTCCGTATTACGGCAATCCGGCGTTGAAGCCGGAGCGCGCGCACAGCTTCGAGGCGGCGTTGCAGTACTCAGCCAGCAGCACGCTCGTGCGACTGTCCGCCTTCCGGACCCGGACCCACGACCTGATCGTCTACGACACCAACGTGTTCATGGCCAACAACGTCGCCCGCGCGCGCGTGGGCGGCGTGGAGCTGACGGCGCGTACGGTGATCGACGGCTGGACGCTGATCGGCAACGCGACGTTCCAGAGGCCGGTCGACGAGACCACCGGACAACTGCTGTTGCGACGTGCCAATCACAACTTCGGCGTCTCGGTCGCGAAGAGCTACGGCCCGCTCCGCTTCACCGGCGACACCGAAGCCGCGGGACGTCGCTTCGACTCCGACATCGTGACGTTCGGTCGCACGACGCTCGGCGGCTACGCGATCGCCAACTTCGGCGTGCGCTACCAGGTGGTCAAGGGATTCACGGCCGGGTTCGCGTTGACCAATGCCTTCGATCGGCGCTATGCCCTGGTCGACGGTTACAACACGCCGGGCCGGGTCGCGCTGTTTTCTGTGGATGCGCGCTACTGAGGTCGAACGGACCGACGACGGCCGATCCGGGTCCGGGCCGTCGTTTCTTGCGCAAAAATAGGTCGTTCGGGCAAATTTATTGCTTTGAATGCGCGCATGGAGTATAAAGGCGCAGCAAAATTTTCAAGTCGATGTCTGTTGGTCGTTCCGAAAGTTGTTGATCGCTCGATGTAGTCGATTGTTCGATCCGCGGTGGCGGTACCCCGTGCCGAGTCGGTTGTCCATTCTTCCCTTGATCGTTCTGCGCCCACTCGCGGGCTCGTACGCGAACCCGCAATTTCTATCTTTGCAAGGAAAGTAACATGGCAACTGGTACCGTCAAGTGGTTCAACGACGCTAAGGGCTTCGGCTTCATCACACCGGACGAAGGTAGCGGCGATCTGTTCGCGCACTTCTCCGAAATTCAGGGCAGCGGCTTCAAATCGTTGCAGGAAAACCAGAAGGTCTCCTTCGAAGTGACCAAGGGCCCCAAGGGTCTGCAGGCTTCGAAGATCACGCCGCTGTAAGCGACGCGCAGCGAGACGATCCCGCCTTTGCGGTTGCAGGCGACGGGCATCAAAAAAGCGCACCTTCGGGTGCGCTTTTTCTTTAGCGATTCGAGGAGCAGTGATGTCCGAGGATGTCCCCCTCTCCAACGAACCGGTGCTGCCGTTCGACGTCGAGTCGGTGCCCTGGGAAGAATGGTCGGAAGGCGTTCGTTTCGGCGGCCGCATCCGGCCTGTCGGTGCGCGCGCCGGCGGTTCGCGCATCGGCGTCGTGATGGAAGAGTTGCCGGCGGGCAAGCAGTCGGTGCCGTTGCACTGGCACACCCGCGAGGAAGAGCATCTGTGGTTTCTCGAAGGGCGCGCCACGCTGCGCCTCGGCGAGCGACGTGTTCCGATCAAGGCCGGTGATTACGTGTGCTTTCCTGCGGGCAGGCCGATCGGACACTGCATGGTCAACGACAGCGATGCGCCATGCCGCTACCTCGTCATCGGCGAGAAGTCGCCTGACGATGTCTGCTTCTATCCCGATTCCAACAAGGTCCTGGTGCGAGGCGCCGGTCGGATGATCGTCCGGCGCGGAGCCGAGGTCGATTACTGGGACGGCGAGCGCGCGGACGAAGCACCGGACTGAACGCGAGGAACGTCCGATCGGCGGACGAAAAAAAGCCGGCTGCGCGCCGGCTTTTCATCAACGATGGTGGAATCCGCCGCCTCCCCGATACCCACCGTACCCGCCGCGGAACCCGCGGCCGTAATAACCCCCGAAACCGAAACCCAGAGTCACGCCGGGATAGTAGCCGCCGTAGTAGCCGTAATACGGATAGGGATAGCCGTAATACGGATTGTCGTAATACACGGGGGCCGGGACGACGTAGCCGTATGGCGCTGCGTTGGCCTGCGCGTAGGAATTGGCCTGATCGTCGCGCGCCACCTGGGCATTGTCCGCCGCGAGGCGGGCACGATCGGCTTCGGACATCGGTTGTTGTTGCTGGGCCAGGGCGGCGCTCTGCTGCGGCGTCAGCCGGGCGACGGGCACGGGTTGATAGACCGGATAGGTGTAGCAGCCGGTCAGGCTTGCCGCGCATGCCGCGGCGGTCATCCAATAAGCGATACGCATGATCGTTCCTTCGTTTCTGGCTTCAGGCGGTGGTGACGGACACCAACATCGAATTTTTTCATGCACGGCCATGGACCGTGCTCATCCTTTGTCCGATTCGGGTCAATGCCGCTGCTGAACCGGCGCTCTCAAGCCGTCCATCGTATTCGTCGTCGCGAACAGTTGCGCGCAGTCCACCCGGTCGAAATCGTAAGACTTGTTGCAGAACTCGCAGTCGACATGGATGCCGCCCATCTCGGCCAGCGTGTCGTCGACTTCCTGCGGCCCGAGCGAGACCAGCATCGCGGCGACGCGTTCACGCGTGCAACTGCAGCGGAACGCGCACGGCGCCGGATCGTAGACCGCGAGCGTTTCTTCCCAGAACAGGCGCCGCATCAACGTCGGTGGATCGACTTCGAGCAATTCGTCGCGCTCTAGCGTGTTGGCGAACGTGACGGCCCGGTTCCAGACCTCTTCGGCGCGTGATTCGGCGTCGGGATCGAAGGTCTCGGTCACCGAGTTCCGCGGCGTACCGCCTTCGAGCGGCAATTTTTGCAACAGCAGCCCGTTGGCGTGATCGCCGTCGGCCGCGAGCCACAACTGGGTGTCGAGCTGCTCCGAGCGCCGCATGTAGCCTTCAAGCGCCTCCGCGACCGTCGCGCCTTCGAGCGGCACGATGCCCTGATACGGCTTCTGGCCCTGGGACGAGTCACGCGGATCGAGCGTGATCGCGAAGCGCCCCTCGCCGCTGACGTTGACGAGATCGGCGAACGTCGCGTCGTCGGGAATCGGCAGATTGGACGCCAGCTTGACGGTCGCGCGGACCGTGAGATTGGCGTTGCACTCGACGACCAGCAGGCGCACCGGCCCGTCGCCGTGGATCTGCATGATCAGCGCGCCGTTGAACTTGAGATTGGCCGACAGCAGCGTGCTGGCCGCGACCAGCTCGCCGAGTACCCGCAGGACGGGTTCGGGATAGTCGTGGCGCTCCTTGATCTGCCGCCAGGTCGCGGCCAGCGAGACGATCTCGCCACGTACCGGCGAACGCGACCCGGAGCCGGCGTCGAACAGGAATTTGTGCAGGGTGTCGCTCATGCCGCCTTGTCCTCCGCGCGGTCGATGCGAACCGCGTGATCGCGATAGTGGGACGCCTCTTCGACATAGTGCGTCGCGCCGTTCCTGATCCGGGCGACGTGCGACGGATCGAGTTCGCGGATGACGCGCGCGGGACTGCCGACGATGAGGACGTTGTCCGGAAACACCTTGCCTTCGGTCACCAGCGAGCCCGCGCCGACCAGGCAACCCTTGCCGACGACGGCGTTGTTGAGCACCACGGCCTGGATGCCGATCAGGGTGCCGTCGCCGATCGTGCAGCCGTGCAGCATGACCTGATGGCCGATGGTGACGTCGTCTCCGATCGTGAGGGGCACGTCGGCGTCGACGTGGAGGATAGAACCATCCTGCACGTTGGTCCGCGCACCGATCGTGATCGGTGCGCCGTCGCCTCGCACGACCGCCTGCGGCCACACGCTCGCGCCGTCGCCGAGCGTGACGCTGCCGACGACGGTCGCCGTCTCGTGCACGTAGGCGGTGTCCGCGATCTGGGGAACGCGATCGCCAAGCCGGTAGATGGCCATGCTTTGATGTCTTCCTGGATGTGGGCGGAAAGTGGGAGATCGACGCCGCCGCGTCCGGACCCGGTCTCGAAGATACTACCGGACCGTCCGCCTCCGTCCGCTCCCGTCAGCTCCTTCCGTCGCATCCGGCGGCGGCGGAACCTCAACCTCAGCGAGCCGATGCAAACCGCCAGAACCCAAGCTATGTCCGTCGTCCTGGAATGCAAGCCCGACACCAAGGCGGCACGGGCGATCGCGTGCGACGCGCGCGGCCCGACCGGGGCTCGCGATGCGCTCGCGACGCCGTCCGGCGTTCCCGGACGGCCTGACCGACCGCGGCTCGTGCCGCTGGCGGAACTCGGCAAGCGATCGATCGCGACGGTCGAAGGCCGTGCCGCGCTGATCCATGCGCTCGCCCACATCGAGCTGAGCGCGATCGATCTCGCCGCCGACGCGTGCTGGCGTTTCGCAGGAATGCCGGACGAGTATTACCGGGACTGGACGCGGGTGATGGGCGAAGAGGCCGTGCACTTCGGCCTGCTCACGGCGCATCTCGCGACGCTCGGTCATGCCTACGGCGACTTCCCGGCGCACGACGCGTTATGGCAGATGGCCGAGCGGACGCGCGACGACGTGCTGGCCCGGATGGCCCTGGTCCCGCGCACCCTCGAAGCCCGCGGCCTCGACGCCTCGCCGGCGGTGCGTCATCGCCTCGCGTCGTCCGGCGACCGGGCCGGGGCGCTGATCGTCGACCGCATCCTCGCCGACGAGATCGGCCACGTCGCCATCGGCAATCGCTGGTATCGATGGCTGTGCGGGCAGCGCGGCATCGATCCGGTCGCGACCTACGCCGTCCTCGCCGAGCGCCACGACGCGCCGCGGCTGCGGGGACCGTTCAACCTCGATGCGCGACGACGGGCGGGCTTCGAAGAGGAAGAACTGCACGCATTGACGAGCTCGGTTCGTCCCGGCCGGTAAGGTCGGGTTTCAGCGCGAGC
The DNA here is from genome assembly GCA_964657795.1 of Beijerinckiaceae bacterium. GTDB lineage: Bacteria > Pseudomonadota > Gammaproteobacteria > Burkholderiales > Burkholderiaceae_D > CAHJXF01. Next base: position 9,988 of record CAZZWS010000072.1, on the reverse strand, counting down.
CGCTCGTCGAACACGAAGCAGTCGCCGCGCCAGTGCGCGTCGCCGATGCGTTCGAACCAGCCGAGGATCCCGCCGTCGAGTTGGTGGACCCTGGCGAAGCCCTGTTGTCGCATGTACAGCGCGGCCTTCTCGCAGCGGATGCCGCCGGTGCAGTACGTGACGACGGTCTCGTCGCGCCAGTCGTCGAGATGGCGGTCGATCGCTTCCGGAAACGCGTCGAAGCGTTCGAGGCCGAGATGCCGTGCGCCGACGAACGCCCCCTCGTCGAATTCGAAGGCGTTGCGCGTGTCGAGCAGGACGACGGCGCGCCCGTCGTCGTCGTGACCCTGCGCCAGCCAGGTTCGCAACGTTTCGGGCGACACGACCGGCGCGCGTGCCGCCGCGGGTCGGATCTCGGGCCTGCGCAACGTGACGATCTCGGGCTTCTGCTTCACGCGCAGCTTCCGGAACGGCTGCGTCGCGGAGGTGCTGCGCTTGATCGTCAGGTGAGCGAACGCGGGACGCCCGTCGACGTCGACCATCCGCGCGTCCGACGCGAGGAACGCGATGAAGGCATCGATCGCGGCCCCGTCGCCGGCGAGGAACAGGTTGACCCCTTCGCTCGCGACGATCACGGTGCCGCGCAACGTCAGCGCCGCGGCCCGCTCGCGCAGCGGCTCCACGAGCGCGCCCGGATCGGGTAGCGCGACGAAACGATAGGCGGCGATGTTGAGGACGGTCACGGGCGCGGATTATAGAGATGGCGTGGGACATGTCTCGGGAATCGCGCAGGGGGCGCGGGGGAACGACGAATCGTGTGGCGCGTGTCATCCGACCTGCTGGCACGCGACTGCGCACGTTAAAATGCGCGATGCCCGACATCGTGAAGTTGCAGGATTCGCCCGTGCAGGACACACCGCTTCAGGATCCGCCGCTTCGAGATCCCTCTTTCGTGCATCTGCGGATGCACTCCGAGTATTCGATCTCCGACGGCATCGTGCGCATCGACGCGGCTGTCGAGGCGGCGGCGCAGGATGCGCAGGCCGCGCTCGCCTTGACCGACCTGTCCAACCTGTTCGGCCTCGTGCGCTTCTACAAGGCCGCTCGCAACGTGGGTGTCAAGCCGATCGCAGGCTGCGACGTGTGGATCAGCGGCGCAGGTGAAGGCGGTCAGGGCACACAGCGCGCCGCGACGCGCGCGTTGCTGCTGGCGCGCGATCGCACCGGCTATCTCGCCCTCTGCGACCTGCTGTCGCGCGCCTATCTCGAGAACGCGGGCCAGGGCAGGGCGGAACTGCGCTTCGAGTGGTTCGCCGAGGTCGGTACGGCCGGCCTGATCGCGCTGTCGGGTGCGCAGACCGGTGACATCGGCGTCGCGCTCGCGGGCGGCCGTCATGCGCAGGCGATCGAACGCGCGCAGCGCTGGGCCGCGACGTTCCCGGGCGCGTTCTACATCGAGCTGCAGCGTTACGGGCAGGCCGATGCCGAGCGCTACATCGATGCGGCCACGTCGCTCGCGGGGCAACTCGGCCTGCCGGTCGCGGCCACCCATCCGGTCCAGTTCCTGACGCGCGGCGAATACGTGGCGCACGAGGCGAGGACCTGCATCGCCGACGGCGAGATGCTGGCCAACCCGCGGCGCGTCAAGCGCTTCACGGCCGAGCAGTACCTGAAGACGCAGGACGAGATGGCGACGCTGTTCGCCGACATCCCGTCGGCTCTCGCCAACACCGTCGAGATCGCCAAGCGCTGCAGCCTCGAATTGCAGCTCGGCAAGCCGCGGCTGCCGCTGTTCCCGACGCCCGCAGGCCGCACGCTCGACGAGCACCTGGAGCGCGAGGCCGAGGCGGGTCTCGAGACGAGGCTCGCGCATCTCTATCCGGACGCCACGCAGCGCGAGGAAGCACGGCCACGCTATGCGAGCCGCCTCGCGTTCGAGGCCGCGACCATCTGCAAGATGGGCTTCCCCGGCTACTTCCTGATCGTCGCGGACTTCATCAACTGGGCCAAGACGCACAGCGTGCCGGTCGGGCCCGGCCGCGGCTCGGGTGCTGGCTCGCTGGTCGCTTATTCGCTCGGCATCACCGATCTCGACCCGCTCGCCTACAACCTGCTGTTCGAGCGCTTCCTCAATCCCGAACGCGTGTCGATGCCCGACTTCGACATCGACTTCTGCCAGGAAGGCCGCGACACGGTCATCGACTACGTCAAGAAGAAGTACGGCGCCGAGTCGGTCGCGCAGATCGCGACGTTCGGCACGATGGCGGCCAAGGCCGCGATCCGCGACATCGGCCGCGTGCTCGACCTGCCGTACAACTTCGTCGACGGCATCGCCAAGCTGATCCCGTTCAAGCCGGGCCGGCTCGTAACGATCGCGGACGCGCGGAAGGAGGAGCCGTTGCTGGCCGAGCGCGAGGCCGCCGAGGACGAGGTCCGTGAGGTGCTGGCGCTCGCCGAACAGGTCGAAGGCATCACGCGCAACGTCGGCATGCACGCGGGCGGCGTGCTGATCGCGCCCGGCAAGCTGACCGACTTCACGCCGCTCTATGCGCAGCCCGGCGCGGCCGACGTGGCCGGCAGCGTGGTCAGCCAATACGACAAGGACGACGTCGAGGCGGCCGGCCTCGTCAAGTTCGACTTCCTGGGCCTGACGACGCTGACGATCCTCGCGTGGACCGTCGAGTCGATCCGCCGCCTTCACGACGACCGTCGCGCGTTCACGCTCGACGACATCCCGCTCGACGACACCAGGACCTACGACCTGTTCCGCAAGGCCGAGACGGTCGCGGTGTTCCAGTTCGAGAGTCCCGGCATGCGGAGGATGCTGGTCGACGCCCGGCCCGACCGCTTCGGCGACATCGTCGCGCTCAACGCGCTCTATCGGCCGGGTCCGATGGACCTGATCCCGGACTTCATCGCACGCAAGAAGGGCGAGCGCTTCGAGTATCCCGACCCGCGCGTCGAGGCCATCCTGGAAGAGACCTACGGGATCATGGTCTATCAGGAGCAGGTCATGCAGATGGCGCAGATCATCGGCGGCTACTCGCTCGGTGGCGCCGACCTGCTGCGGCGTGCGATGGGCAAGAAGAAGGCCGACGAGATGGCCACCCATCGCGTGATCTTCGGCGAGGGCGCCGAGAAGAACGGTGTGACGCGCAACAAGGCCAACGAGATCTTCGACCTGATGGAGAAGTTCGCGGGCTACGGCTTCAACAAGGCCCACGCCGCGGCCTACTCGCTGCTGGCCGTGCAGACCGCGTGGCTCAAGGTCCATTTCGCGGCCGAGTTCATGGCGGCCAACCTGTCGGCTGCGCAGGACGACACGGACAAGGTCAGGTCGCTGATCGAGGACGCGCGGCATCACGAGCTCGTCATCCTGCCGCCCGATCTCAACGCGTCGGATGCGCACTTCACACCCGTGCGGATGGCTGATGGCGAGCGAGCCACGGCCATCCGTTACGGGCTGTGTGCCGTCAAGGGCACCGGCGGCGCGGCGATCGACGCGATCGTCGCGGCGCGCGCGCAAGGAAAATACCGCGACCTCTTCGATCTGTGCGCGCGCGTCGACAAGCGACTCGTCAACCGTCGCGTCGTCGAGGCCCTCGTGCGGGCCGGCGCGCTCGACGGACTGGTCGCCGAAGGTCGTGCCGGTCGCGCCTCGCTGTTCGCGACGATCGGGCGCGCGATGGACGCGGCCGAGCACGCGGAGCTGCACGCCAATCAGGTCAGCCTCTTCGGCGCGCTCGACGAGGCGGCGCATGCGCCCGAAGCCGTTCGCGTGCCGGCCTGGACCGAGAAGCACGCGCTGTCCGAAGAGAAGCTCGCGCTCGGCTTCTATCTGTCGGGCCATCTGTTCGCCGAACACGAACGGGAGGTCAGGCGCTTCGCCCGCGTACCGCTCGGCGCCGTGATCGCGTCGCGCGAACCACAGACCGTGGCCGGCATCATTTCGTCGGTGCGCGCCACGATGACCCGTCGCGGCAAGATGCTGATCGTCAGGATCGACGACGGCAGCGGTCAGCTCGAAGCGACGATGTACAGCGCGCTCGCCGACACGCATCGCGCGCGGCTCAAGGAAGACGAACTGATCGTGCTGACCGGCGGCATCCGCAACGACGAATTCTCGGGCGGCATGCGGATGAACGTCGACACCGTGCTCGACCTCGCGATGGCGCGCGGTCGCTTCGCGCGCGGGCTCAAGCTGTCGATGAACGGGGCGTCCGATGCGGTCCGGCTGCGACAGTTGCTGGCGGCCCACCGCGCGACGCCCGCTGGCGGACCGGCCGATGGCGACAAGGGCGCAGTCGAGCGTGGCTTGAGCATCCGCATTTCGTATTGCACGTCGCACGCTTCGCCGGGCGCTCGCTGCGAGATCGACCTCGGCGAAGCATGGTGCGTCGTCGCCGGTGACGCGCTGATCGGCGGCCTCGGCGAATGGCTCGCGCCCGAGAACGTCGAAGTGGTCTATGGCTGACCAGGCCGTCGCGTGCTGACCGAAGGCGTGGCGGCATCGACCGCGGCCGCCTTCAAACCACCGCAACCGCACGACGCGATCGACTTCCCGTCGCTGCGACGCGTCCTCGTGATCATGCTGCGCCATCACGGCGACGTGCTGTTGACATCGCCGGTGTACAGCGCGCTGAAACAGGCGTCGCCGGCGGTCGAAATCGACGCGCTGGTCTATCGCGAGACGTCGCCGATGCTGGCGTTCAACCGTGACCTCGCGCACGTCCACGTCATCGATCGCGGCTGGAAGAAAGCGGGGCCGATCGGGCATGCGCGGGCCGAGTGGCGTCTCTTCACGACGCTGCGCGCGCGTCGCTACGACCTGGTGATCCACCTCACGGACCATCGTCGGGGCGCGTGGATCGCGCGCGGCCTCGGTCCGCGGCATGCGGTCGCGCCGCGCTTGAGGAACGAGGGTGGACTCGCAGGTGCGTTCTGGAGGTCGACGTTCAGGCATCGCTACGCCAACGCCTCGTCGGTCGTGCCCGGCTCGGCGCTCGCGAGACGCCACACCGTCGAGCAGAACCTCGATGCACTGCGTCGCCTCGGTCTCGCGATTCCTCGTCCACCCGCGTTGACGCTGGAAGCGGGCGAGCAGGGCACGCGCGACGCCGACGCGCTGCTCGCGCGGCTCGGCGTCGACGGTCCGTTCATCGCGATGCAGCCGACCTCGCGCTGGGCGTTCAAGTGCTGGCCGGTCGCGAGCAATGCCGCGCTCGTCGCCGCGTTGTTGCGACGAGGCGAGACGGTCGTCATGTCCTGCGCGCCCGATGCGCGCGAACGCGCGATGCTGGCGGCCATCGCCACGGCGGTCGGCAGGATGCCGGGCGTGCCCGTCGCGCGCCTCAAGCTCGCCGACGACGGCACGCTCGACCGCCTTGCAGTCGTGATCGGTCGCGCGACGCTGTTCGTCGGCATCGACTCGGCGCCGATGCACATCGCCGCGGCCGTGGGCACGCCGACCGTGGCGCTGTTCGGGCCGTCCGGCGAATTCAACTGGGGCCCGTGGCAGGTCGCGCATCGCGTCGTCACGCACGATGCCTACCCGTGCCGACCATGCGGCCAGGACGGCTGCGGCGGCGGCAAGGTCAGCAACTGCCTCGTGCATCTGCCCGTGTCGCGCGTGCTGGCCGCGATCGACGAGCTGACGCAGGAGACGCAGCCGCGGAGTCCGCTGTGGCTCGCGTGAGCGCTTGAAGATCGCGCTGGTCCGCGCGCGCTACACCGCTCACGGGGGCGCCGAGCGTTTCGCGGCGCGCGCGATCGAGGCCATCGCCGCCCATCGTCACGACCCGGTGGACCTCGCGATCATCGCGCGTCGCTGGGACGGCGCCGGCGCTCCGTCGAACGCGCGGCTGATCCGCCGCGACCCGTTCCATCTCGGCAGCACATGGCGCGACGCGTCGTTCGCACGCGCGGTACGCGAGGTCGTGGCCGCAGAACGCTTCGACCTCGTCCAGAGCCACGAGCGCATCGTCGGGTTGCCGATCTATCGCGCGGGGGACGGCGTGCATGCGGCGTGGCTGGAACGTCGCGCGCGGGCCGCTTCGATCGCGACGCGGATCGGGATGCGGCTCAATCCGCATCACCGCTATCTGCTGCGCACCGAGCGTGCGATGTTCGAGCATCCCGTGTTGCGCGCCGTCATCTGCAACTCGCGGATGGTGATCGACGAGATCACCGCGCGCTTCGCGATCGACCCCGGCAAGCTGATCCTCGTGCGCAACGGCGTGGACATCGAACGCTTCCATCCCGACGCCCGTGCGACACACCGCTCGACGATGCGGCGCATGCTGGACATCGCCGAAAACACGCCGACGTTCGTTCTGGTGGGCTCGGGCTTCGAACGCAAGGGCGTCGATGCCGCGCTCCGTTCGCTGCGCGACGTGACCGACGCGGCGCTCGTGGTGGTCGGCGCCGACAAGCATGCGGCGCGCTATCGCGCCCGGTCCGAAGTGCTCGGCCTCGCCGGGCGTGTGCACTTCGCCGGTTCGGTCGACGACCCGTTGCCCTGGCTCGCGATGGCCGATGTCCTGCTGTCGCCGACGCTCTACGATCCGTTTCCCAACGCGGCGCTGGAGGCGTGGGCCTGCGGCTTGCCGGTCATCACCAGCGATGCGAGCGGCGCCGCTGAACTGGTGATCGAGGGTCGCAACGGCTGGGTCGCACGCGCCGACGATCCCGCGGCCCTCGTGATCGCCATGCGCGACGCTGCGCAGCGCGACGCTGGACGCGTCGCGGCGATGCATGCGGCCGCGCGGCGGACCGCGGAGCCCCTGTCGCTGGTCGCACTGGCCGATGCCCTGGTGTCGCTCTATCGCCGGTTGCTCGACGAGAGCCCGCGGGGACCCCGATGTTAGACTCGCTCGCTCTTTTTATCGGGCCATTCGTGCCTGTCGGCCCGTTAGCGTCCTGCGTCCCGCATGGCTGAATCGCCCTCCGCTCCGTCTCCTGTCCGTCCCGCCGCGGCCCCCGCTGCATCCACCACCGCATCCCCTGCGGCTGCGAAGCCCGCGGCGTCGACGCGGACCGGCCCGTTGTTCCGGCGGCTGGCCGGCTACCTGCATCCGTATCGCGGCATCTTCCTGCTCGGCGCGTTATGCTCGGTCATCGCGTCGACGACCGACGGCGCCTTCGGCCTGCTGCTGAAGCCGCTCGTCGACAAGGGCTTCAGCGCGCAGAGCGCGCGCGAGATCTGGATCTATCCGGCGGCCATCGTCGGCCTGTTCATCGTGCGGGGCGTCTTCACGTTCCTCAATTCGTACGCGATGGCGTACATCGGCAATCGCGTGCTCAACACGCTGCGCGCCGAGATGTTCGAGCGCCTCGTCGCATTGCCCACGCGCTACTTCGACGCGCATTCGTCGTCGAGCCTCGTGTCGCGTCTCGTCTTCGAGGCGCAGAACGTGATGCAGAGCACGACCGGCGTCATCACCACCGTCATCCGCAACAGTTTCACGGTGATCTGGCTGATGGGCGTGTTGCTCCATCTGAACTGGAAGCTGACGCTGTTCACGATCGTCGTGATGCCGGCGGTGACGATCGTTTCCCGCAACATGTCGCGGCGCATGCGTGCCTTGTCACGCAACAACATGCACATGACCGGCGAGCTGACGCGCGTCGTGCAGGAGACCATCGATTGCCAGAAGGTCGTCAAGATCTATGGCGGCGAGTCCGATGCGCGTGGGAGCTTCGGCCGTACCGTCGACCGGCTGCGCGGCAACGCGATGCGCATCAGCGTGACGAGCTCGATCACGGTGCCGATCACGCAGATGCTGATGGCCGTGGCCATCGCCGCGATGATCTACTTCGCGCTTGAGCTGGCCCGCGCGGGCACGATGACCGCCGGCGACTTCGTCTCGTTCGTCGCGACGACCACCTTCCTGCTGACGCCGATGAAGCAGCTCGCCGAGATCAGCGGTCCGCTCGAGCGCGGGCTCGCGGCTGCCGAGGGCGTGTTCTCGCTGATCGACGAGGACGTCGAGGACGATCGTGGCGCGGTCGAGTTGGGCCGTGCGCGTGGCGAGATCCGTTTCATCGGCGTTGACCTGCGCTACGTGGAAGAGCCGATCGTGCGCGAGGGCGACGCCGTCGTCCTCTCGTCGAGCGTCGACCCCGCGAGCGAGCGGCGCGCCGCGCTCCGCGACATCGATCTCGAGATCGCCGCCGGCGAGACGATCGCGCTGGTCGGTTCTTCGGGTGGTGGCAAGACCTCGTTCGCCAACCTGATCCCGCGGTTCTATCACACGAGCGCCGGTCGGATCCTCATCGACGGCGTCCCGATCGAGGACATCAAGCTCGCGAGCCTGCGCGCGCAGATCGCGATGGTCAGCCAGGACGTCGTGCTGTTCAACGACACGATCGCGGCCAATATCGCGTACGGCGCCACGCGCGGCAAGCTGCTGCGTCTGAGGGGCGACGCCGGGCGGGCCGAAGTACGCGCCGAAGTGCGCCGCGCGGCCGAGGCGGCGCATCTCGCGCACGTCATCGAGGAGATGCCGAACGGCTTCGACACGATGATCGGCGAGAACGGTGTCCGGCTGTCCGGCGGCCAGCGGCAGCGTCTCGCGATCGCGCGCGCGCTGCTCAAGGACGCGCCGATCCTGATCCTCGACGAGGCGACGTCGGCGCTCGATTCCGAGTCCGAGCGCCACGTGCAGGCCGCGTTGCAGAAGCTCATGGAGCGACGCACGACGGTCGTCGTCGCGCACCGGCTGTCGACGATCGAGAAGGCCGACCGCATCGCGGTCTTCGACAAGGGTCGCATCGTCGAGGTCGGCACGCACGCGGCCCTGCTCGCGGCCGACGGCATCTATTCCAAGCTCTACCGCATCCAGTACGCGCTCGACGCCAGCGCGCCGGCGGCCGGCCCGGTCGCTCGGGTTGCTCAGGTCCCTGCGGCGTCGGACAATCTGACGACGGCATGAGCGGGGCATGACGTCGTCCGGTCGTCCGCTGCACATCGTCCACACCGAGTCGTCGATGGGCTGGGGCGGCCAGGAACTGCGCATCCTCGCCGAGGCGCGCGGGCTGATCGGACGAGGTCATGGCGTCACGTTGCTGGCGCCGGTCGCGGCACGGATCTTCGCCGAGGCGTCGCGCTTTCGCGTGCCGGTCGTGCCGCTGCCGATCGGACGCAAGCGGCTGGGCGGCGTCGGTGCGCTGCGCGACTGGTTGATCAAGCATCCATGCGACGTCGTCAACACGCACAGCTCGACCGACAGCTGGCTGGTCGCGCTGGCGTGGGCCTCGCTGCGGAAGCCCCCGGTCATCGTGCGCACGCGCCACATCTCGGCGCCGGTGCCGAACAACATGGCCAGCCGCTGGCTCTATCGCGACGCCGCGAGCCGTGTCGTGACCACCGGCGAATCGTTGCGAAGTCAACTGATCGATCGTCTCGCGATGGACGCGTCGCGCGTGGTGTCGATCCCGACCGGCATCGACACCGCCGTGTTCCGACCGCCCACGAATCGCGCGCGGACGACGGCGCGCAACGCGATCGGCGTCGATCCGGCCACGCTGGTCGTCGGCATCGTCGCCACGCTGCGCAGCTGGAAGGGTCATCGCTATCTGATCGAAGGCTTCGCGACCGCGCTGAAGGCGTCGGACGCGCCGAAGATGAAGCTCGTCATCGTCGGCGACGGACCGCAGCGCGAGGCGCTCGAGGCGCTGGTCGACAGGCTCGGCATCAAGCGGGAAGTGCGCTTCGGCGGCAACCAGCCCGACGTGGTTCCTTGGCTGCACGCGCTCGATCTCTTCTCGTTGCCGTCGTACGCCAACGAAGGCGTGCCGCAGGCGATCCTGCAGGCGATGGCCTGCGGCGTACCGGTGATCACGACCGACGCGGGCGCGATCGACGAAGTGGCCTACGCCGGTCCCGACCCCGAGAAGGCGACCGCCGTCATCGTGCAGAAGGAGAATCCGGACGATCTGCGCGATGCGATCCTCGCGCTCGCACGCGACCAGTCGCGGCGCGAGCTGATCGCCCGCAACGCGCTCGCGC
>CAZZWS010000071.1:0-17448 GCA_964657795.1 Beijerinckiaceae bacterium | reverse complement strand
GCGCCCGGCCGCAGCGCCGCCAGGCTCTCGGCGCGGTAGCGCTCGGCGATGTGACGATCGTAATAGCCGGCCCAGTACAACGGCGAGTCGTCCGGCGCCGCCGTGTGCTGGAGCCAGGCCACGAGCCCGCCGCGCTCGCGCAGCGCGACGGCCAGTCGATTGATGGCCGGCACGATGGTCCGCGTGGCCGGCGTCTCGAACGGCGCGCCCGGTTCGACCCACGCGTTCTGCATGTCGATCACCAGCAGCGCGGTGTGTCGCGGGTCGAGACGATCGTAGACCGCGAGCTCGCCGCGCCGGTAGATCGCGCGCTGCACCAGCGCGTCCGGCAACGACGGCTGCGTCCCGTCCATCCGTTGTTCGTCACTCATTTTATTTTGCTCAACTACGAAGGCGATCGACGATGCGCTCGAGCGCCGCCGGAAAGCTGGCGCCAAAGCGAACCGCGCGCTCGGGCGTCCACTCGCGCGCGACCGGCTGTCGCCACGCCGTGTCCTTGAACGGTTGCTCCAGCAGCACCGACAGGCAGTCGAATCGCTCGGCGATCCAGTTCCATGCCATCCGCAGGTCCGCCTCGGCGGGCGCGCCGCCGGGGTAGGGATGGCCGAGCTGGTAGTCGGGCGATGCGACGTGCCACGATTTCTCGAACGCGGCGAACAGGTCGGCGAGTCGAGCCGACCGGGACGGGATCTCGAGCGGGCCGCCGAGGAAGTTGCAGCGTAGCTCCTCGTCGCCGTGGCAGTCCATCGCGAAGTCAACGCCGGTCGCTTCCATCAGGCCCCGGACCGCATGGACCTCGGGACTGTGCTCGATCGTCGGCTCGACCCATGCGCGGTTGAGGTTGACGCCGGCCGCGTTGGCGCGCGTGTGGCCGAGCGCGGCGCCGTCCGGATTCATGTCAGGCACGATGCGGATCACGGCCTTGCGCAGCAATTGCTCGACGGTCGGATCGTGAAGATCGAGCAGACGCTCGACGAGTCCCTCGATGAACCAGCTCGCCATCGTCTCCGATGGATGCTGGCGCGCGATGATCCAACAGACCGCGCGGACGGGCGCCCGCGAGCCCTGCGTCGGCTCCTGGATCGTCAGCAAGTCGAGATCGCGACCCTGCACGCTGCGGCCGGCCACGCCGATCGTCAGACGGGGCGAGTCCTGGCATCGCGCGATGAAGTCGAGGCCGCGGTCGAGCGGATACGGCGCCCAACGCGCGTAATAGCACACGTCGTGGACGGGGTCATGCTGGAAGACGTAGTCGTTGCCTTCGACGAAGCCAGGAATGCGGAACCAGTGGACGCGGTCGTACGACGCGTGGGGGCCGGTGCCGGTCCAGCCGTCTTCGTACTCGTCGCGGCCCGCGAGCCGCGCGGCCGCGTCTGTCCGCACGTCGCGGATGCGGTAGCGGCAATGGCGGCCACGAATGCCCGTCGCGCGGAAGTGGTAGTAGCCGATGGCGAGCGCATCGGGTCCCGGATCGCGCTTCAGTCGCAGCTGGATGTCCGCAGGGTCCGTCGCATCGACCACCTCGATGCTGCCGGTCGGGATCGCGCCGGTCACGTGCAGGGCACTCGTGGTCATCGTCACTGCAGTTCGTATTTCATGATGCGGCCGTGGCGACCATGGCGGTCGCGTTCGAGGTCGTAGCTGTCGCCGATCGGACCCTGGCGTCGTGCGGTCACGGCGTCGATGCGGGCGAGGTCGGCCGCATCGAGTCGCAGCCCACCGACGTCGCGATGCGCGTCGAGATGCGACGCGTTGGTCGCGCCGACGATCGCGGCCGCGACGTTGGGTCGATCGAGGACCACGCGTGTCGCGACGGTCGCGATGTCGCAGCCGTGACGATCGGCCACCGCGCGCAACGCCCGCAGCAGTTCCTGGAACAGCGCCCAGCCGCCGAAGTCGTCGATGATCAGCTTGTACTTGACGAGCGAGCGATTGACGAGCGCGTCCGGTTCAGGCTTGGCTAGCCAGCGGTCCGAAAGGAAGCCTCCGGCCACCGTTCCGTAGCAGAGAAACGCGATGTGGTGCTCGCGGCAGTAGTCGAGCAGATGGTTGCGTGGCCGCTCGTCGAGCACGGAATACTGCAGCTGATGCGCGATCACCGGCACGCCGGCTTCGACGAGTTCCGCGAGGCGCGGCGTGTTGTAGTTGGTCACGGCGACGTTGGCGATCTTTCCTTTCTCGCGAAGACGGGTGAGCACCAGCGCCGCGTCGACGTGACCGGGGATGTCGAAGTCCCACCAGTGAAACTGCACGAGGTCGAGCCGCTCAACGCCGAGCCGGGTGAGAGACCGATCGATCGTGGCTTCGATGGCGTCGGCGTCGAGCGTCGCGAGGTCCGACAGGTTCGGCACGAACTTGGTGTGCACCTGCAGCCGTCGCACGTGATCCGGGAAGCGGCGGCGAAAGTCGCCGATCATCTGCTCGACGTTGGTGTAGATGTCGGCGCAGTCGAACGTCGTGATGCCGGCGTCGACGAAGCGCGCCATGTCGACCAGCGCCTGCCCGGCATCGATCGGCCCGTGGTCGCCCGCGAGATGCCAGCCGCCCTTGATGAGTCGCGAGATGGAATGGCCTTGCGGCAGCGTGGTGCGCGGAATGGACGACGGCTCGTCGAGCGGTACCGCCGTCGTGTCCGCATGCGCGAAGCGTCGCTTGCCGAGCCGAGTGATGCGCAGGCGCGACGGGCAGTTGGGATCCGGGCACGCCACTTCCGCGTCCGTGCTCATCCAGTCGCCGGGCGCCGTGACGCGCTGCTTCGCAGCCAATAGCGGCATTACGGCCGCGAGCGAGTAGATCGAGAAGCCCTGTCCCGGCGGTAGGTGCAGCATCTCACCGCGCAACTCGAACGAGTCGCCGCGCCGGCCGCCGCACCAGATCTTCTCGCCTTCGGGCGCGACCAGCTCGACGCGCAGGTCGTATAGCTCGAAGCTGCCATCGTCGTTGGCTACAGTCATGCGCGGCGCTCCGCACGAAGCGCCGCCGTGCCGGCCTCGTCCACCGCGCCGCCGAGCGTGACGACGCCATAGGCGTTGCGTGCCGCATCGACGGAGACATAACCATCGCGCAGGTCTTCGGCGACCGCATCGGGATCGCGCTCGAACGCGTCGCCATAGCCCGCGCCACCACCGGTCAGGCACTCGACGACGTCGCCGGCCGCGATCGCGGCGCGATAGGTGCCGACGCGTCGTTCCTGCGGCGAGTCCGCGTAGAGCCGGACCGCATTGGGTCGCGACTCGACGCCGCCGTCCAGCGCCCAGTTGGGCGTGCGCGTCTTCTTGGTCACGCTCAGGAACTCGCCCGGCGTCCTGAAGCGGATGCGGCGACGGACACCGAGGCCACCGCGATGACGTCCCGGTCCGCCGCTGTCGGGCAGCAGCTCGAATGCTTCGATGAACATGCCGGTCTTCATTTCCATGACCTCGATCGGCGTGTTGCGGACCAGGCTGCCCGAAATGTGATTGGTGGCGTTGGCGCCGTCGTGATCGACGGTCCCGCCCCAGCCGATCGCGTCGTTGTTGCTGACCGCGTAGAGCTGGCCCGCGGCATCGTGGCCCACCATCATGAAGCCCATCACGTCGCCGCCCGATGACGCCGCGAGGCGCTCGGGCATCCCTTGCGCCAAAGCCTTGTAGACGAGTTCGAGCGCGAGGTGCGCGGTCCACAGCGTGAACGTCGCGGCCGGATAGATCGCATGGAACAGGTTGCCCGGCGGAGCGACCACCGTCAGCGGCCTGAAGTGGCCGGCGTTGCTCGGCAGGTCGGGCGTGGTCAGCGATTTGAGCACCAGCTTGCAGACGGTCTGCGTCAGGCCGAATGGCATGTTGATCGGACCGCGCACTGCGGGCGACGACGCCGAGAAGTCGCAGTGCATGCCCGCATCGTCGATGGTGACCGTCACGGCGATCGGCACCGGCGCGTCGCTCACGCCGTCGTCGTCGACAAGGTCGGTCGCGGTCCACGTGCCGCGCGGCAGCTTCGCGAGCTCGCGACGCGCGACGGCCTCGCCGTGCGCGACGATCTGGCTGACCGCCTGCTTCAGCGCATCGCCGCCGAACTTTCGATGCAGTTCCATCAACCTGCGTTCGCCCGTGCGCGTGGCCGAGACCTGGGCTTCGAGGTCGCCGATCACGAGGTCCGGCATCCGCGAGTTGAAGCGGATCAGTTCGTAGATCTCGCGGTCGGGCTTGCCGCACTTGTAGACCTTGAGCCCCGGCATGATCAGGCCTTCCTGATGCATGTCGGTCGAGTCGAGGACGTAGCCCGGGTCCTTCGCGCCGAGGTCCATCCAGTGCGCGCGGATGCAGGTGTATGCGAAGGGCTTGTCGGCGCCGCCTCCATCGTTCGTCTCGGCGAAGATCGGCGCGAACAGCGTCACGTCCATCGCGTGCGCCGAGTTCCAGTACGGATAGTTCATCAGCACGATGTCGCCGCGCTCGAGGTTCTCGGCGCCGACGTACTCGACACCCTTGCGGATCGCGTAGTCGTTGGCGCCGAGGAAGAGGGCGAGGCTGCGCGCATCGGCCATCAGCTGCAGATCGGCGTCGTAGATCGAGATGCCGAAGTCGAGCACCTCGTAGATCACCGGGTTGAACGCGGTGCGGATCAACGTACGGCGCATCTCCTCGGCGGCCGACGCGAGATAGCTGCGGATGACTTCGGTGGTCGCGGCGGCGAGTTTCATGCGCCGGTGTCTCCTCGGGTTCGAATGATCAGATGACCGTGCGGATCGACGGTCAGCGTCTGATCGGAATGGATCACGGTCGTCGATGTGCCTTCGTCGACGATGGCCGGTCCTGCGATGCGATGGCCCGGGCCGAGCAGCGCGCGGTCGTGGACCGCGAACGGCTTCATCGCGCGATCGGCGAAGCAATATGCGTTGCGCACCGCCATGAGCGCGTCCTCGACCGGAGTCGTCGCGTCGGGCAGCACGCGCAGCGGCGGCTTGTCGAGGCGACCGGTGGCGCGCATGCGCAGCGTCACGGCCTGCACGGCATCCTTCAACGCATGACCGTAGCGTTGACGATGCAGTGCGTTGAACGCCGCTGCGACCGATGCTGCATCGGCGTCCGCGGCCACGGCGACCGCGATGCTGTGCTCCTGCCCCGCATAGCGACATTCGATGAAGCGTTCGAGCAGACGCGCGGCCGGCTCGACGCCCTGGGCATCGAGGCGCTCGACAGCCTGCGCTGCGAGTCGCGCGAAGCCCGCGACGAAAGCAGGCCACTCGCTCGCGGCCATCGGCCGAATGTCCGACTGCGCGAAGTCCGAGACCATGTCCGAAAGCAGCATGCCCCATGCCGAGAACACGGCCGGCACCTGCGGCACGACGAGGTCGGCGACCTCGACCTCGCGGGCGATCAGCGGCGCGATCATCGGACCCGCGCCGCCGAACGCGAGCAACGAGAAGTCACGCGGGTCGCGGCCGCGTTCGACCGTGATCTCACGGATGGCGCCGACCGTCTTCGCGATCAGCACGTCGAAGATGCCGGCAGCGACGGTGATCGCGTCGCTGCCCAGCGGCACGGCCAGCCGCGACTCGATCCCGCGCCGCGCGGCGTCCGCATCGAGCGGCAGCGAGCCGCCGAGGAAGCGCGTCGGATCGATGTAGCCCAGCACCAGCGACGCATCGGTCGTGGTGGGTTCGACGCCTCCCTTGCCGTACGCGATCGGTCCCGGCACGGCGCCGGCGCTGCGCGGGCCGATCTGCAGCAGGCCTTCCTCGACCGACGCGATCGAGCCGCCGCCGGTGCCGATGCAGCGGATGTCGAAGACCGGCATCAGGACCGGTACGTTCTCGAGCGTGGCCTCGTGCATCACGAGTGGCTGCCCGTCCTCGATGACGCTCGCGTCGAGACTGGTGCCGCCGTAGTCGAGCGAAAGCAGGTGCATGCGGCCGGTCGCGCGGGCGATCGCGGTCGTGCCGACGATGCCGCCGGCCGGGCCGGAGAGCGCCGTGAAGATCGGTGCCTGCGTCGCGAGTTGCGCGGTCATCGCGCCGCCGCTCGAACGCATGATCAGGAAGTGGCCCGCGAAGCCGGCCGTCGCGAGCGACGCTTCGAGCTCGCCGATGTACGCCTCGAAGATCGGACGGATGTACGCGTCGAGCACCGCGGTGGCCGTGCGCTCGTACTCGCGATACTCGCGGCTGATCTCGCTCGCGACCGACACCGGCAACGTCGGATGACGCGCGCGGACGACGGCCGCGGCGCGCTCCTCGTGTGACGGGTTGCGATACGCGTGCAGGAAGCTGATGGCCATGGACCTGGCGCCGGCCGCGACCAGCGTGTCCGCGGCGTGCGAGACCGCGGCCTCGTCGAGTGGCACGATCTCGGCGCCGCTCGCATCGATGCGACCCGGCACGCCGACCCGCAGTCGCCGCGGCACGATGGGCGCCGGGCGCGCATAGCGCACGTCGTACATGCGTTCCGGCGGCACGTCGGCGCGACCGATTTCGAACAGGTCGCGAAAGCCCTCGTTGGCGATGATGCCCGTCACCGCGCCCTTGCGTTCGAGGATCGCGTTCAGACCGAGCGTGGTGCCGTGGACGAACACGTCGATGCGGTCGAACGGCGTGCCGAGACGCCGCAGTGCTTCCATCACGCCGTCGACGGGACGGGCCGGCGTCGTCGGCGCCTTCGCCAGCGTCACCTCGCCGGTGACCTGATCGAACTGCACCGCGTCGACGAACGTGCCGCCGATGTCGATGGCGACGCGATAGCGGGCCTGAGTCATGCAGTCGACGTTCAATACCGCAAGGCGACTTCGATGCCGACCTGACGCGGCTCGTTGGCGCTGCGCAGCGACGTACCCGGGCCGAGAGAGTTGGCGCCGACCGCGGCCGGGGTGCGTTCGTCGGTGAGGTTGCGCCCGATCAACGCGACCTGTAAGCCGTACTGACCGATGTCGCGGTTGAACGCGATGCGCGCGTTGACGAAGTTCTTCGGCGGCGTGCGGACCTGGTTGGCGAGGTCCCAGTAGACGTCGCCGCGGTGCTGCACGTCCACGCGGCCGACGAGCTGGCCGTTGGCCACGTCGTACTGACTTTCCAGTCCGACATTGGTCGTCAGGCCGTAGACCTGCGGCGTCCGGTTGCCGTCGTACTCGCCCTGGTCGAAGCGATCGATCTTGGTCTTGTTGTAGCCGGCCCCGGCGTTGATCTTGAACCAGCGCGCGGCGACGTACTGCCCTTCGAGCTCGGCGCCGTTGACCGTGGTCTCGGGAATGTTGGTGATCGCGCGATAGATGCCGGTCGCGGTCGCGAGCGAGAAGAAGAACTGCTGGTTCTCGAAGCGCGTGTGGAAGAGGGCGGCGTTGAGGATCAGCTTGTTGTCGAGCCACGACGATTTCACGCCGAGCTCGTAGTTCTTCGACGTCTCGTCGTCGTAGAGCCGGATCGCGATCGGCGTGGTCGGATTGAAGCCGCCGGTGCGAAAGCCCTTCGAGTAGGTCGCATAGGTCAAGAGGTCCGGCGTGAACTTGTAGGCCAGCGTCACCTTGGGTTGCAGCTCCGAGAAGACGTGGTCGTCGTGGACCGCGGTGCTCGGATAGTCGACTGATGCGCGGACCCGGTCGTAGCGCAGGCCGCCGGTCAGTGACAGCGCGTTCGTGAAGTCGTAGGTCGCCTGGCCAAACACGGCGTTGCTGTACTGCAGGTTGTTCGTGATGTTGTCGCCGCCGACCGGATAGACCACGCTGCCGTCGGGCTGCTCGGCGCCGAACTGCGTGACGTCGTGGACGCGATAACGTTGGTAGAAGTAGCCGAGGTTGTAGCGCAACGGTCCGTCGCCGTTGGAGGTCAGGCGGAACTCCTGGCTCTCACCACGCGTGTCGTTGCGCCACGTCTGGCCCGCGATCTTCGCCGGCGAGAAGTCGCCGTCGGCGGTGAGGAACTGGTTCGCGCTGTTGTACGCGGTGATCGACGTCAGCGTGAACGGCTCGAACGTGTAGTCGACCTTGGCGGAGTAGGTCTGCAGACGCCGCGTGTCGCGCCCGTTGATGTCGGTGCTCGGATTCTTCGAGAAGTTGTCGAAGTCCGCGTTCGGCACGGCGACCAGCCACAACGCGGCGTTGGTGCCGTCGGTGCCGTTCGCGCGCAGGTCGATGGCCAACCGGTCGTTCGGCTTGAACAGAAGCTCGCCGTTGAACGTGGTCTCGTGCGACGCGTCGACCTTGCTGTTGTTGTAGTCGTTGTTGATCAGGCCGGTGAAGTCGGTCTGACTGACGCCGAGCCGGTACCACGCGACGCCCGGCGACAGCGCGCCCGCGACCGATGCGTAGTAGTCGTGCTCGTTGCCTTCGTAATAACCGATCCCCGTGCGCGCCTCGAACTGATCCGTGGGCGGCCGCGTCACGATGTTGATCGCACCGGCGATGGCGCCGGCGCCGTACAACGTGCCCTGCGGTCCGCGCAGCACTTCGATCTGCTGGACGTCGACGAAGCGCTGCTTGAGGAATTCCTGGCCTGGCTGCGGCACGCCGTCGACAACGATCGCGAACGGCGACTGGCCACCCTGGACCGTCGTGAAGCCACGGAAAGAGATCGTCTGGATGCCGGGCCGCAACTGGTCGAGGATCACCAGGTTGGGCGTCAGCGCCGCGGCGTCCTGGATGTTGCGAATGCCGGCGCGTTCGATGTCGGCATCGGTGATGACGCTGGTCGCGCTCGGCACGTCCTGCGCACGCTCTCGACGCTTCTGCGCAGTGATGACGACGCTGTCGAGGCGTTCCGGTGTCGGTCCGTCGGCCGCCTTGTCGACGGGCGTGGCCACGGTGCCGGCCTGCGCGACGAGCGGATCGCCGGCATTGGTCGGCGCGTCCTCGGCGCGGGCCAGCGGACTCTGGGTCAGCCAGGCGAGGCTGATCGATGCACACAGCACCGTCCGGCTGTGTCTCAACATGTCGCGATGCTTCATGACTGGCTCCGGGGACTGACCGACGCGGCGGCGATGACGTCGATGGTTCCCACATCGTGCCGCCCAATCAATGACGGCCGCTCGGAAATTGTTTGCGCGATGCGCAAACTACGCGTCGCGTCATAGGCAGCGTCGGTGTCGTGCCATGTTGCACGCGACGCAACGTTGTTGTCGCCCCGCATCAACGCGTTGCAGGTACAACGGGTGTCCTGTTCAATCGGGCCCAGCATGAGCGCACTCGCCAATACCTTGTCCCGCGTCGTCGAACACAGCCCGCTGAAGCCGGTCGGTGCTGACGAATTGCGCGGCTGGTTCTTCCTCGCCACGGTCAAGGTCGGCGTGATGATCTGCGTGCCGCTCTTCGCCCTCGGTGGCGCGCTCGGCACGCACATGCGACTGACCGAGATGGTGCCCGCCGTCGTCGTCGGAGCCCTGGTGACCGCGATCCTCGCGACGCTCACGGGCCTCGTCGGCATGCGGGCGCGCGTCCCGACCGCGGTGCTGGTCGGTCACACGTTCGGCAGCACCGGCGGCAAGCTCGTCGCGGCGATCCTGATCGTCACGTTGTTCGGCTGGTTCGGCGTGCAGACTGAGGTCCTCGTCAACAGCCTCGAGGCGTTGCTCGACGCGCGCTTCGGCTTCATTGTCAATCGCCTGGTGCTGACGATCGTGTGCGGCGCGCTGATCAGCAGCACGGCCATCATCGGCGTCCGCGCGTTGGGCAAGGTCTCGTACGTGGCGGTGCCTCTGCTGCTCGTCGTGATGGCGGTGCCGACCTGGCTCGCATTGAGCACGCATGCGTGGATGCCGCTGCTGGCGGTGCAGCCGGCCGCGCCGTACCGCTTCGGGACCGTGGTCTCGATCATCACCGGCGGCCACATCGTCGCGATCGCCATCACGCCGGACATCACGCGCTTCATGAAGAGCGGCCGCGACACGGTCGTCGGTGTCTGGGTCGGTTACGCGCTCGTGCTGCCGATCCTGCTGTCGATCGCGGCGTTGCTCGCGTTGATCTATGCCAACGGCGATCTTGTGGCGATCATGATCCTGACCGGCGTCGGCGGCCCGGCGCTGCTGGTGATCATGCTGGCGACCTGGACGGCCAACGACAAGAACCTCTACGAGACCTCGCTCGCGTTGTCGACGCTGATACCGCGCATCGAACGCTGGAAGCTGACCGTGCTCGCGGCCGTCATCGGCACGGCGCTCGCGGCCGGCAACATCTTCGGGCACTTCATCGCGTTCCTGGTCTTCATGGGCATCACGATAGGGCCGATCGCCGGGGTCTACCTCGTCGACTACGCGCTCGACCCGGGCCGCTATCGAAGCAGCGACACGCCGCGACTGCGGCTGCTGCCTTTCGCCGCCTGGACGATCGGCATCGTCGCGGGACTCGCGACCCTCGAAGTCGAGGGGGGCGGCTTCGGATGGTTGTCCGTCACATCCGCGCCGACGCTCGACGCATTGCTCGGCGGCGCGATCGCGCAGGCGGTGCTGCACGGACTGCAGCGACGACTCCGTGCGAATCGGCCCATGACGCATCCGCTGGGCTGACGACGGCGCGGCCGTCACGCATGAGCGGGCTCGCGGCGGGAGGTGCGGATCGTCGAAGCGCCCAGCGGATTCAGCCCGAACAGGGAGCGCTTGTTTCGATGGCGATGGAAGACGCTGAAGTCATGTTGTTTGACAAGAGGTTGATGATCCCGACGTCAGCAATCCTGCAAGGCTCGGAGCAGGGTGAGTTTCCAGCCGCCGCCCGGTTCCACATCGCCGTTCCCTCGGCTGTACGAATTCGAACTTTCAAACGCGTGCGCAACATTGCGTGACTCAACTCATAGTTGGTCCCGCAGACGACTCGTCTTCTCGCTCGTCTTCGTCAAGCGGCGCGGCCAGCATCGCCGCGAGATTCAATTCGGCCTCGTCCTCGAACACGCCGATGCGTCTGAATTGTTCGGTGAGCGCAGCGACCGAGCGGGTGTAATCGAATCCGGCGGACCATTGGTTCAGGCCTGACATGACCCGGATGTACGGATCTGCGTGCTCGTACGCACTGAATGCCTTGAGTGACTGAAGATAATTCCCGCGCGAGATGGTCGGGACGATGATGCGGCATCGCCCCGCCGCACTCAGGATGCTGTTCATCGCCAAACGCGCGGTGCGGCCATTGCCATCGGCGAAGGGATGGACCTCACTGACGATGATCATCATCATCAGCGCGCGCGCAAGGGCATCGGCCAGTGCTGTGAGGCGCGAGAAACCTTCACGCAACGTTCCTACAACCAGGTCGGGGATCACGAAAATCGTGGAGCCCGCCTGGTTCAACCGGGTCTTCCACTGTCCTGGAAGCGCGGCCGGACGACGCTCCATGATGAGTGCGTGCGTCAAGCGCAGCCACTCCATGAAGGAATCGACGTCGGCCGGTAATCCATCTCGCCAAGGTGAACGAGTCGCCGCTTCATACGTGCCCAGGACGTCGTGCGAGTCGGCATCTCGGTTGGGGATGATCACGCCCTTGAAGACGATGCTCTCGGCTTCTTCAACCGTGAACTCGGTACCTTCGATGTAATTCGAAAAATAGGCTTCGAAGAAGGCAAAGTTGTCCTTGGCAGCGGGTGTCGACGTCGCTTCCGGGATGACCGGGAAGGTGCGCTTGTTCAGCTCTTCGAACAGCGTCGTAAACAAGTCGACGCGATTGGCGTCATATGGATTGCCCCGCGATCGGGCGACGCCGGTCGCGGTGGCAAGCGTCGATTTTCGCGTTCCCTGGAGGGTGCTAATGAGACGATCCAGCCGTTCGGCTTCCCGCTCGAGACCGAGGGCCGGTGCAATCTGGCGTGCCTGATCCCTGAGCTGATTGAGGCCGGTCGCCCCGCGGACGTTGACAACCTGCTCCAGCGTGGTTTCCATTTCTGATGGCGACAACACTCGCGGAGCCCAGCCTCGCCCACGGGTCAGATTTTCGAGACAGCGTCTGGCGGGGCTGGAGATGTGGAGCTCCACGAATTTGAGGTCGTCGACGTCGCCACCTGTCAAAGCCGGTGCGCCCGGAACGACGTCGATCACCAAGCCCGGCAACTCGATCTTGCGCCGCGTGTGCTGGCTGCTGACGACCAGAACGCCGTTACGGGGCCCACCATCGAATGCCGAACGATGCGAAACGAGCGCGTCCGGAACCAGGTGCGCCACGAGTTGCGTCCACTTTCGAAGAACGACGTTTTCGAGGGGGGACGTCAGGTTCGATGTGTAGACCCCCGGTACGATCCGGCGAACGACCTTATCGGCCGCAAGACGGAGCACACGTCTCGACTCGGCGACCTGGTCGCGCCGGCTGAAGAGGATCTCGGGAAGGGTGTCGACAGAAGGGGCCATTGCTCCGAAGGATACGATACCTGTCGACGATATGAGCGTTTCTAACAAGTTTTGTCGACGAAATCGCCTATTCTCGTACAATGGCGGGGTTGTGATTCCGAAAGGCGTGGCGTCGATAAAGCCGGCCATTTATCAACCATCCCCACGGTTTTGTCGACGGAAAAGGCGATTCAAAGCCTCCGATGTCGACAAAAAAGCCTAATGTTGCCAACTTAGCCGCCTTGGTCAGCCTGGACCGATCTATCCGAGTAATACTTCGGCGATACTGCTATCATTGAATAATGGAAGAAACCAACGTGATTCGTTCCCTTGCGGCACTCGCTCAACCGATCCGGCTACGGATTTTCAGGGCACTCGTTGTCGCCTGCCCTGGTGGCCTCACGCCAGGCGTTTTGGTTGAAACGCTCGATGTGCTGGCCACCAGCCTTTCTTTCCACTTGAAGGAGCTGACGAACTCCGGCCTTGTCACGCAAGAGCGGCAGGGCCGAAATCTGATCTACCGCGCAGCCTTCACGCAAATGAACGGTCTGCTCTCCTACCTCACCGAAAACTGCTGTCAGGGCGAAGCGTGCTTCGAGCCGGCCCCGGCCGTCTGCAACTGCTAAGGAGCCCCTCATGAAGCGTTTCCACGTCCACGTCCATGTTGAAGATATCGGCAAGAGCATCGCCTTCTACTCGCAGATGTTCGCCGCCGAACCGGCGCGCGTCGAAGCCGATTACGCGAAGTGGATGCTCGAAGACCCACGTCTGAATTTCGCGATCTCGACACGCGGCGGCGCGCTCGGCGTCGATCACCTCGGCCTGCAAACCGACAATGCCAACGAACTCGCCGAGCTGAAGTCCCGGGCGCGGGCGGCGGATCTATCGATGCTCGACGAAGGCACGACGACATGCTGCTACGCCAACAGCGAAAAGCATTGGGTCACCGACCCGCAGGGCGTCGCCTGGGAGCACTTCCACACGCTCGGCAACATCCCGGTATTCAGCGAAAAAGCCCCTGATGCCGTAGCCGACGCTCCCCCCGCCGTGGCCGGCGGCTGCTGTGGCTCGAGTGCACAGGCGCTTGGCGCGGGTCGCGCTTTCGCCGCGCCCGCAAAGCCCATCGCAAGAGGCTGCTGATGGCGCTTCGGCGCGCGACGCCGGCGCAGTTGCCGGGCATCCGTCGCGCACTGGAAGCGCGCCGGCCTGCCGTTTAGCGACCTGACGCCGGCGAAACTCGAGTATTTCCTGACCGAGCAAGCCGGCGATGCCATCACGCACAGCGCCGGCCTCGAGCTGTTCGGCGACGTGGGTATGGTTCGCTCGCTGGTTGTCGTCGATGACCGGCGGCGCGCAGGCCAGGGTGACCGTCTGCTCGCCACGTTCGAAATCCATGCGCGCGAACAATGCGTGCGTGCGCTCTATCTGCTCACCACCACGGCCGCGCCGTTCGTCGCGCGCCATGGTTACGCCGTGATTAGACGCGATCACGCGCGGCGGCACTGCAAGCCACCGCCGAGTTTGCCGCCCTCTGTCCTGCAAGCGCGATCTGGATGACGAAGACCCTGACCGAAAGCAACGCATGACCTCCAAAACCTTCAACGTCCTCGTGCTGTGTACCGGCAATTCGGCGCGCAGCATCATGGCCGAAGCGCTCATCAATACGTTGGGCGGCGGCCGTTTCCAGGCTTACAGCGCTGGCAGCCACCCGGGCGGCACGGTGAATCCCTTTGCGGTCGAACAGATCGCCACGACCGGCTATCCGCTCGACCAGCTGCGCAGCAAGAGCTGGGACGAATTCGCGACACGGGATGCGCCGGCAATGGATTTCGTCATCACGGTCTGCGAAAACGCCGCCGGTGAGGTCTGTCCGATCTGGCCAGGCCACCCGCTCACCGCGCATTGGGGCTTCGAAGACCCGGCCGCCGTCGCCGGCAGCGACGATGAAAAGCGTCGCGTCTTCGCCAAGGTCTACCGGCAGATCCTCAACCGCGTGCATCTGTTCGTGAAGATGCCGCCCGCTGTTCTCGATCGCCAGGCGATCAAGCGCGAGCTGGACGCGATCGGCAAGGCGAAGGCCGAAAAGGCATGAGTGCAACGCCTGCCGACGTCGCCATCAAAGGCCCGCCGGCGATCAGTTTCTTCGAGCGCTACCTGACCCTGTGGGTCGCGCTCTGCATCGTCGCTGGCGTGGTCTTTGGCCAAGTGCTGCCGGACGTGTCGCGCGCGATCGGCAGCCTCGAGATCGCCCACGTCAACCTTCCGGTGGGCCTGCTCATCTGGATGATGATCATCCCGATGCTGGTCAAGATCGACTCCGGCGCGATTGGCCAGGTGCGTGGCCACTGGAAGGGGATCGGCGTCACGCTGTTCGTCAATTGGGCCGTGAAGCCGTTCTCGATGGCGTTGCTCGGCTGGATCTTCATCCGCCACATCTTCGCCAGCAGCCTGCCGGCCGACCAGCTCGATAGCTACGTCGCCGGCCTGGTCCTGCTCGCGGCCGCGCCTTGCACTGCAATGGTCTTCGTATGGAGCAAGCTGACCGACGGCGATCCCTATTTCACGCTCACGCAGATCGCACTCAACGATCTGATCATGATCTTCGCCTTCGCGCCGCTGGTGGGGCTACTCCTGGGAATCTCGTCAATCACGGTGCCCTGGAACACGCTCCTGGCCTCGGTCGTGCTCTACATCGTCGTGCCGGTAATCCTGGCTCAATTGTGGCGACGTGTGCTCATGCGGCAGGGTGCCCAAGCCTTCGCCGCGACCCTCAGGGCAGTCGGCCCCTGGTCGATCGCTGCACTGCTGGTGATGCTCGTTCTGCTATTCGCGTTTCAGGGCGAAGCGATGATCGACGAGCCGTTCATCATCGCCATGCTCGCCGTGCCGATCCTGATCCAGGTCGTGTTCAACGCGTCGCTTGCCTACTGACTCAATCGTTGCGTGGGCGAACGCCATAGCGTTGCCTGTCCCTCGGCACTGATCGGGGCCAGCAACTTCTTCGAGCTGGCGGTCGCGACCGCCATCAGCATCTTCGGCTTCAAGTCTGGGGCCGCGCTCGCGGGCGTCGTTGGCGTATTGATCGAAGTGCCGGTGATGTTGCTCGTCGTGCGCGTGGTCAATCGCACGGGCCTTAGTACCAGGGCGCGCGCGGCGACCTTTGACGTCAATTTTGGGGGCTCTGGAATGGTGAACGGTGCGATATTGGCCAAGCCGAAGCTGGTCCCGATCTCTCCGATTTCGCTCCCCTACACCGTTGTTCATCACGACTCCGTGAGTTGGTGGCTGCCGTAATGCCAGGAGAAAGGCCATCCTGCTGCTCACAACTCATAACCACAAGCCAGGGCGGTAGTTTCCAGGAGATAAGCGAGACCAAGGCCGGCAAGGCGCGCGCGCAATCTCAAGCGGGATGCACGGCACTCGTCATACCGGCTGATAGACCGCAGCCACCAGCGGGTCGACACGATTGATGCCCGCACAAACTTGCAACGACCACGTCGAGTTCTACTCCCTTCGCTCGATCGCATCGACGAGATACTTCTTGTCCGGTTGCTGTTCGAGCGAGAACGCGACTTTGTCGCCTGCCGCGATCTTGTCGAGCAGGGCAGGATCTTTGGCCTTGTAGGCCATCGTCATCGCCGGCATCCCGACCGACTTCACTTCCGCATGTCGCAGCGTGACGGTTCCCGCGGTCCTGTCGATCTTCGTCACGACGCCGTCGGTCATCGATGCCATGCCCATCGCTTTGCCAGTCGAGGACGCGGGGTTCATCTTCTCCATCGCATCGTGATTCATCGCTTGGGCGTGGGCCCCGGCAGACAGGATGCTCAACAGGCTTGCGGTCAGGAGGATTGCTTTCATGGATGCTCCACGGTGGGTCGGGACGGAAGAAACTGCGAGGAAACAGCGAAAGGACGACGGCGTCGGATCAGGTACCAGGCCGCCGGAATGACCAGCATGCTGAGCAGCGGAGCCGTCACCATGCCGCCGACCATCGGTGCGGCGATCCGGCTCATCAATTCCGATCCGGTGCCGCTGCCGAAGAGGATGGGCAACAAGCCCGCCATCACGACGGCGACGGTCATCGCCTTCGGACGCACGCGCTGCACGGCGCCCTCGCGGATCGCAGCAAGCAGCGTGTCGTCGTCGTCGGGCTCGCCCGCCGCCAGGCGCCGCGCCAGCGCGTTCTCGAGGTAGACCAGCATCACGACGCCGAACTCCGCGGCGACGCCGGCGAGGGCGATGAACCCGACCGCCGTCGCCATCGAAACTGCGTGGCCCAGCATCCAGATCAGCCAGAACCCGCCGACCAGCGCGAGCGGTACTGCGGCCATCACGAGCATCGCATTGCCAAACGATTTGAACAGCAGGAAGAGCAGTACGAAGATCACCGCGAGCGTGACCGGCACCACCAGCTCGAGACGCTCGGTCGCGCGTTCGAGATACTCGAACTGCCCCGACCAGGCCACCGCATACCCGGCAGGCAGCTTGACGCTCGCAGCCACTGCGGCCTGCATGTCGGAGACGACGGATCGCAAGTCGCGACCGCGCACATCGACGTAGACCCAGCCCGACAGCCGCGCATTCTCGCTGCGTAGCATCGGCGGTCCGTCCGCCACCGTGATGCGCGCGACGTCGCCCAGAAGCACCTGTGCGCCGCCCGCCGTCACGAAAGGGAGCGCGCGCAAGCCCTCCAGCGAGTCGCGGATTTCACGGGGATAGCGAACGTTGATGGGGTACCGTTCGCGTCCCTGGATCACCTCGCCGACGTTGTCTCCGCCAACCGCCGTGGACACCACCGACTGGACCTCGGCGACGGTGAGCCCGAAGCGCGCGGCACCGAGACGATCGACCTGCACGTCGATGTAGCGACCGCCGGTCAGCCGCTCGGCCACCGCGGAGGTCACGCCGGGAACCCTCTTGACGGCCATCTCGATCTGCGTCGTCAACGCATCGATGGTCGCGAGGTCGGAGCCACCCACCTTGATGCCGACCGGACTCTTGATGCCGGTCGCGAGCATGTCGATGCGGTTGCGGATCGGTGGCACCCAGACGTTCGACAGTCCGGGGACCTTCACCGCGCGGTCGAGTTCGTCGACCAGCCTGTCGGGCGTGATGCCGGCGCGCCACTGATCGCGCGGCTTGAACTGGATCGTCGTCTCGAACATCTCGAGCGGCGCCGGATCGG
>CAZZWS010000070.1:0-17887 GCA_964657795.1 Beijerinckiaceae bacterium | reverse complement strand
GCCACCGAGTGCCGCGCCACCGAGCGTGCCGACGCCGCTGTCGGGCCGCTGGATCGCGACCTGACGCACGCTCTCGACCACGCCGAAGCGGACGATCTGTTCACGCTGGACCTGGCCGGCGTTGTAGACCCCGGCCGAGTTGCTCTGCGTGGCGCAACCGGCGAGCGTCACGCTGAATGCCGCAACCGTACACAGCGCCGCGACAGTGGTCTTGAAAGGGAACGACGTCTGCATTGTTTGCCTCCGTAACGAGTTGTCACACGACGAGGGTTGTCCCACGACGATTCAGAAGGGTCGATAACCGAAGACCCCATCGAACACTTGGGCAATCTGATCGCGGGAAGGTTCGTGATTCTGCGGGCCCTGGAAGGCGATTTTCAGCGCGCCCATCGTGCTGGCGAGGCGACCCGTGGTGGGCCAGTCCATGTCGTTGGCAAGACCGTACAACAAGCCGCCGCGGTAGGCGTCGCCGCAACCGGTGGGGTCCGCGATCCGCTCGGGACGGACGCTCGGGATGATGTGGGTGGCGCCGTCGGCGTAGATGGTCGACCCCAAGCCACCCTGCGTGACGATCAGCGCGCGCACCGACGTCGCGAGTTCCTCGAAGCTGCGGCCGGTGCGGTCGGCCAGCATCCGCGCTTCGTAGTCGTTGACCGTCACGTAGTCGGCGAGGTCGATGAACTGCATCAGCTCGGGTCCGGAGAACATCGGCAGTCCCTGACCGGGATCGAAGATGAACGGGATGCCGGCGTCGGCGAATTCCTGCGCGTGCTGGACCATGCCGTCGCGACTGTCGGGAGCGACGATGCCTAGCCCGATGTCCCCGCAATCCGCGACGTGGTTGACCGGCGAGCCGCTCATGGCGCCCGGATGGAAAGCCGTGATCTGGTTGTCGTCGAGGTCGGTCGTGATGAACGCCTGCGCGGTGAAGGCGCCGGCGACCGTCTTGACGTGCCGCGGATCGAAGCCCAGCCGGCCGAGTCGGTCGAAGTACGGCGCCGCGTCCTCGCCGACCGTGGCCATGACGACCGGCGACCCGCCCAGCAGATGCAGGTTGTACGCGATGTTGCCCGCGGTTCCGCCGAACTCGCGACGCAGTTCCGGCACGAGGAACGCGACGTTGAGGATGTGGACCTGATCGGGAAGGATCTGGTCTTTGAAGCGGCCTTTGAACACCATGATGGTGTCGTAGGCGAGCGAGCCGCAGATCAGCGTGCGCATCGGACGGGGCGGTGTGGAGTGGTCATGAATACGTTCGGGGATACGTCAGGGATAAAAACGGTCGAGGCGGTAGCCGGTGAAGGTGAGGCCTGCGAGTTCGAAGGTCAGCCGCACCGGCAATTCGCTTTGTGCCGCGAAGCCGGGCGAAACGAGGGCACGGCCTTCGGCACGGCGTGGCGCGTAGTCCTCGGGCCGCAGCACGCGCCGCAGGACGATGCGGTCCTGGACATCGGTCAGCACCAGTTCGAGATACGGATAGCGGATGTCGATGGTGTCACGATTGCGCAGCAGCGCTGTCAGAACGTAGAGGTTTGCGTCGGCGGCGGGCGTCTGAATGGTGGCCGACTCGATGGTGATCGCGTCGGGATGCGCCGGGTAATCGACCGTGCATCCGAGCATCGAACAGGCGGTGGCCAGCCACGGCCTGGCCGGCGACCAGCGGGCCGCGAGCTCGTCGCGCTCCATGTACGCGACCTGTCCGAGCAGCAGCAACAGCGCCAGGAACGACAAGATGCCCCATGCCCAGCGCGCCGCGCGATCGACGGGCTCGGCGGCTCGCGTGGGCTGCATGAAGACCGGCCCGGTGCCGCTGTCGGAGGCATCCCAGGGCAAGGCATCGGGCTCGCCCGCCACGGGGTCCGCGAAGGCCGGACGGGCGGGCTCGTCCGCGGTGACATGCGCCGTCGACCCCATCGCGCTGGGCGACGGGTCGTGCAGCGAGGTGGTGGTCGGCGCGGCTGAACGCGCGGCGGAAGGCGTGGATGCGGGCGCGGATGCAGGGGTCGGCGTCGTCGACGGCTCGCGCCGGCCGGCCGGATCGGGCATCCACCACGCGTGGCTGGTCGAATGGTCCGCCGTGGGCGCCGACAACGACGCGAGCACATCGGACACTTCCGAATGAGGAAAGCCGGGCTCCGCCGCGTCGCCGAACGACCGATCGTCGTCCGTGCGCTCGAAGGCCGTCGTCTCCGGCAAGGGCGCGTACGAGGGCGCGTACGTGGCCGTGAACGATGCCGCGTCGTCCTCGACCACCGCCTCGTCGACGATGTCGAGGTCTTCGACGCGGACCAGCGCATCGAGCGAGTTGAACACGTTGCGGCATTGACCGCAACGGACCATGCCGCCCTTGGCTGCCGCCTGCGCGGTGCTGATGCGAAAGATCGTGTTGCATGCGGGGCAGCGGGTGGCGAGCGCCATGTCAGCCACCCGACCCGGTCGCGGAGTCCCGGGTGCCCGCGAGGCACACCCAGCCCTCGTCGCTGCGCCACAGGTCGAGCGCGATCAGCGGCGCGTAGACCGCCGCCACGTCGCGCCACTGGCGTTCGAGGATGCCCGACAGCACGAGCCGCCCGCCGGGGCGGACCAGTCCGCGGAGCAACGGTGCGAGGACCTTGAGCGGATTGGAGAGGATATTGGCGACGACCACGTCCGCCGGTGCGCCGCTGAAATTCGACGATGGCTCGAACACGATGTCGACCTCGTTGGTCCCGGCGTTGGCGCGGGCCGCGGCGATCGCCTGGTCGTCGATGTCGGTGCCGACGACTTCGGCGGCGCCGAGCTTCTTCGCCGCGATCGCGAGGATGCCCGAGCCGCAGCCGTAGTCGATCACGCTCGCTCCCGCCGCGAGATGGCGGTCCAGCCAGGCGAGGCAGAGGCGCGTCGTCGGATGGTCGCCGGTGCCGAACGCCATCCCCGGGTCGAGTCGCAGGACGATCGCGTCGTCGCCGCGGGCCTCATCCGGCAGCGCATGCCACGACGGCACGATCCACAGGCGCGTGCCGATGGCGATCGGCGCGAACTGCGATTGCGTGAGACCGACCCAGTTGGCGTCGGCGATCTCGCGACGCTCGAAGGACGGTGGTGCGTCGAGGCCGATCCCGCGCATCGCCTGCGAGACGGCGTCGGTGATCGCGTCGTCGTGCTCGTCGTGCACGAGGGGCGCAGGAGGCTGCTCGAACAGCGCGACGACGCGGCTGCGCTTCCAGCCCCCGGAAGGCGGTTCGCTGCCCGGCTCGCCGTAGAGCGCCTCCTCGTCCGTGCTGCCGGCGTCGGCATCCTCGAGCGACGCCGACAACGCGCCCGCTTCGAGCAGCGCATCGGACAGCGCCTCGGCATGACGACGGTCCGTGACGACGGCGATCTCGACGAACATCGTGGCTTCCTGTTCAGGCCCGCACGCGCGACGCGTAGCCGTCGGACGCAGCGGGCAACCGGTCAGGCCGGTCGCTCGGCGAGCCGTTGCTCGAGATAGTGGATGCTGGTGCCGCCCTTGATGAAGCGCGCGTCGGTCATCAGTTCGCGGTGGAGCGGGATGTTGGTCTGGATGCCTTCGACGATCATCTCGGACAGCGCGACGCGCATCCGTGCCAGCGCCTGGTTGCGATCGGCGCCGTAGGCGATGACCTTGCCGACCATCGAGTCGTAGTAGGGCGGCACGAAGTAACCGGTGTACGCGTGCGAGTCGACGCGGATACCGGGACCGCCCGGCGGATGCCACGCCGTGATGCGACCCGGCGACGGCGTGAACTTGAACGGGTCCTCGGCGTTGATGCGGCACTCGATCGCATGACCCTTCAGCACCACGTCCTTCTGCCGCATGCGCAGCCGCTCGCCGGCCGCGATGTGGATCTGCTCCTGGACGATGTCGATGCCCGTGATGAGTTCCGTCACCGGATGCTCGACCTGCACGCGCGTGTTCATCTCGATGAAGTAGAACTCGTTGTTCTCGTACAGGAACTCGAACGTGCCGGCGCCGCGGTAGCCGATCTTCCGACAGGCTTCCGCGCAGCGGTCACCGATCCGGTCGACCAGACGGCGCGGGATGCCGGGCGCCGGCGCTTCCTCGATCACCTTCTGGTGGCGGCGCTGCATCGAGCAGTCGCGTTCGCCGAGCCAGATCGCGTTCCGGTAGCTGTCGGCGAGCACCTGGATCTCGACGTGGCGCGGGTTCTCGAGGAACTTCTCCATGTAGACGGTCGAGTTGCCGAAGGCCGCGCCGGCCTCGGCCCGCGTCATCGTCACCGCGTTCAGCAGGGCCGCTTCGGTGTGGACCACGCGCATGCCGCGTCCGCCGCCGCCGCCGGCCGCCTTGATGATCACCGGATAGCCGACCTGCCGACCGATGCGGACGATCTCCTTCGGGTCCTCCGGCAACGCGCCTTCGGAACCCGGTACGCAGGGCACGCCGGTCGCGATCATCGCGTTCTTCGCGCTGACCTTGTCGCCCATCAGGCGGATCGAATCGGGTGACGGTCCGATGAACGCGAAGCCGGAGCGCTCGACGCGCTCGGCGAAGTCCGCGTTCTCGGACAGGAAACCGTAGCCGGGGTGGATCGCCTCGGAGTCGGTGACCTCGGCGGCGCTGATGATCGCCGGCATGTTGAGATAGCTGAGCGCGGATGCCGCGGGTCCGATGCAGACCGACTCGTCGGCGAGACGCACGTACTTCGCGTCGCGGTCGGCTTCCGAATGGACCACGACCGTGCGAATGCCCATCTCGCGGCAGGCGCGCTGGATGCGCAGCGCGATCTCGCCGCGGTTGGCGATTAGTATTTTTCCGAACACGTGGCAGGCCTCGTGGTGATTCCGGCTCGATCGCGGCACGCTGCGCGCGCTACGCGATGTGGCTTCGCCGCTGCGCGCCCTGGCGGGCGCTGGTCGCCGCGGTTGGCGATTAGTATTTTTCCGAACACGTGGCAGGCCTCGTGGTGACTCCGGCTCGATCGCGGCACACTGCGCGCGCTACGCGATGTGGCTTCGCCGCTGCGCGCCCTGGCGGGCGCTGGTCGCCGCGGTTGGCGATCACGAACTTTCCGAACATGGGCGATGAATGAGTGGCGTGGAGCGGGGGCTGACCGTGACGTAAGACCCTGGCGGAGGGCCGGGCGCGTCAGCCGATCACGAACAGCGGTTGACCGAACTCGACCGGCTGGCCGTTCTCGACGAGGATCTCCTTGATCACCCCGTCGAAACCGGCTTCGATCTCGTTGAGCAGCTTCATGGCCTCGATGATGCAGATCGGTTCGGCGGCCTTGACGATCGCGCCGACCTCGACATACGACGGCTTGTCCGGGCCCGGCGCACGATAGAACGTGCCGACCATCGGCGACTTGACGATGTTGCCGCTGGCGATCGCCGGCTCGTCGGTCGTCGGCACCGCCGGCACCGCCGGCGCGACCGGCGCGGGGGCGGAACCCGGCATCGGCAGGTACTGGATCTGCGGTCCGGCCTGTGGAGCCGACGACTTGACGATGCGGACCTTGCTGTCGCCTTCCGTAACCTCGAGTTCGGCGATCGTGGAATCAGCGACCAGGTCGATCAGCGTCTTCAGCTTGCGCAAATCCATGAAATCTCCACACGCGGCATCAAGGGCGCCGCAAGTTAACCGAAGTTGCTGCGATGATCAAGCGAAATCGAGTGCGTACGCGACCGCGCTGCGGTAACTGGCGCTTCCGAGGCCGCAGATCACGCCGACCGCGAGATCCGAGAAATACGAACGCTGCCGGAACGGCTCCCTCCGATGCACGTTCGACAGGTGCACCTCCAGGAACGGGATGGACACGCCCGCCAACGCATCGCGCAACGCGACGCTGGTGTGCGTGAACGCGGCGGGATTGATCACGATGAAGTCCGTCCCGTCCGCCGCGGCCGCCTGGACGCGATCCACCAGGACGCCCTCGTGATTGCTTTGAAACGCCCGCATCGTCGCGCCACGTTCGCTGCAGATGCGTTGAAGATCGGCGTCGATCTCCGCGAGCGTCGTCCGTCCGTAGGTTTCCGGCTCGCGGGTGCCGAGCAGATTCAGATTCGGCCCGTGAAGGATCAGCAGCGATTTGGCCATACGTGTCGGTGGGTGCGGCGCTTCTTCGACATTCGCCGCAGATCGTCCAGCCTACCACGCGGGCGCCGCTCTCCCGCTGCAACGCCCGTCAACACGCTGGCAACGGCGGAGAACTCACGTGCCGTGCACCGGCAGGTAGGGCTCCATCCAGCGTTGCAACATGGCGTCGTCGACCTTCCCGAGATGGGACGCGATCACCCGGCCGTCCGGTCCGAGGACCACGGTGTAGGGCAGCGCGCCGGCGTCGTCGCCCAGCGCCCTG
This sequence comes from Beijerinckiaceae bacterium, assembly GCA_964657795.1. Lineage (GTDB taxonomy): Bacteria > Pseudomonadota > Gammaproteobacteria > Burkholderiales > Burkholderiaceae_D > CAHJXF01. The sequence continues at coordinate 11,564 of CAZZWS010000070.1, read as the reverse complement.
GCCAGTTCGGTCCCGCCGGCGCCGGCGACCAGCAACGGATAGCTTGGCTTGAGGCGGTCGTTGAAGCCGACGATGTTCGACGGGCTGTCGATGCCGAGCCCCACGAAAGCGACGCGCCCTCCGGCATCGGCATGCGCCTTCGAGAGCGTCGGGATTTCCTGGACGCAGGGTACGCACCAGGTCGCCCAGAAGTTGACGACGACGACCTTGCCGCGATGGTCGGCCATCTTGCGCAGCGTGCCGGTCGCGTCGGGCAGCTCCTGAAGGTAGAAAGCTTCGGCCCCGGCCAGCGCGGCCCGTTGCGACGCGACGGTTGCCGCGTGGCGTTGGAACAGCACCGCGCCGGCGGCGCACGCGAGCAGTGCGACGAAGATCAGGACAGCGGTGGTCGTGCGGGTCATGGCAGCCATGGGTGAGAGGTCATTCGTCTTCGGGTGCGGATTGGATCAGTCTTTCGAGCCCGGCCAGGTCTGCGCGATCGAGGGGCGTCGAGCCGCGTTGCGTCCGCGGGTCGACGACGGCCAGATGCACCGCCTCCTGCGTTCGCGCCGTCCGCTGCAGCGGCGTCGGCACGCGTCGCTGCGGCCACAGGAAGCTCAGCGTCTCGCCGCCGCGCGAGCCGGCGATCTCGGTGGCGTCGTATTCGACGTTCGCGTTGACCAGGAAAATCTCCAGATCCTTCGCATTGTCGCTGTGCGCCAGGAGGTGTACGTCGCTATGGTCGCCCGCCGTACCGTTGACGACCGCGCCGGTCACGAACAGCGGACATCCGGGATCGGCGTCGGCGACGAAGCGCATGACGTCGAGTGCGACCCGCCGCAGTTCGAGCAGGCGCACGGGTTGCGTGTCGGCCATGAACAGGGCCTGATGCTCGCGCACCGCCTCCTGCACCTGCACGTTGTCCGGCATGCAGTCGTGCGTGACCTGACGTGGGTCGCCGAGCACCTCGCGCAACGCGCGTTGCTTCGCGCCGGCATAGTCCAGGCCGTCCTCGGCGATGAAGCGCGCGGCGACGACGGCGACCTGGTCGCGGATGGCTGAGCTGGAAGGAGAAGGCATCGGGCGATCCGCGTCGAGAGGTCTATTGTGCGCCGCCGGTTTCGACCCGACAAACGCGCGCGGCGCGTGCGCTCATCACCAGCATCAGCCGCGTCGTGGCCCGCGTCGCGCCGACGAACAGCTTGCGCACGATCTTCGCGTCCATCGCCTCGAAGTCGATCTCCGTGAAGATCACGCAGGGCGCCGACTGGCCCTTGAAGCGATAGATGGTCTCGGCCAGCACTTCGCCGTCGGTGTAGACCGGCGTGCCGAACAGGTCGTACCCGCCCGAGAAGCGGCGCAACGCGTGCGGCCCGAGATGATCGACGGCGAGCAACGCCGAATGATCGCGTCCCGCGAATGTCAGCAACACGATGTCGCCACGCCGATAGCCGGCCGCGAGGGCTTTCGTGATCGCGCGCATCGTGACGTCGAGCATCGCGCGTTGCGGGTCGTCGGCGCGTTCGTTCCAGGTCGCGATGTCGAGGTCGGAGCCCGACAAGGGACTCGCGGCCTCGATCGCCATCAGCGACGCGGCGGTCTGCGGGTCGGCCGCGCGCGCCAGCATCGGCAGCACCGCATCGACGATGTCGCGCGGGCTGCGGTAGTTGACCGACGCGTTGAGCGTGACCCAGCCGTCGAGCTCCACCGGAGGCCGGCCGTAGAGATTCTGCAGCGGATCCTCGAGCCAGTACGCCTTGCCGCCGGGTCGCACGAAGCGCAGAGCGGCGTCGCGCCATTGCGGCGTGAAGTCCTGGCCCTCGTCGACGATGACGACGTCGAAGCGCTCGTCGTCGTCCGGCCGTGCCTCGATCACGGCGGCTTCGAGGTCGCGATACAGGTCGGGCGCCGCGAAGTCGGGGACGCGCCCGCCTTCGCGCAGCAGGCGATCGCCGAAGCCGTGGAACGTGGCGACGACGGTGCCGGCCGGCGCGATCGTCGCGATGTGATCGGCGAGCGGGCGGTTGTAGCAGAGGTAGAGCGCGGACCATCCAGCGTCGCTCGCTTCGTCCAGCACACGCAACGCGAGCTGCGTCTTGCCCGAGCCGGCCGTGCCGCGCACGCGCAACCGGAACGGCGTGAATTCGAGTTGCGTGGCCGACTGCGCGAGGCCGCTAGCGAGCCGCGTGACCCAGCGATCGGTGCGGCCGATCAGCGTGCCCACGTCGGCCACCATCAGCAGTTCGTCGGTGAAGTAGCGCAGCGCCGTGGCCACATCGGCGCTGCCGGCCGCCGGGGTCGGCGTGATCAGGTCGGTGACGATGTCGACCAGCGTCTCCGCACGCGCCGCGTCGACGATGCGTTCGGCCGCGATGCCCGCGCGGCCGATGTCGCGGACGCGGTGGTCGGGGCAGTAGAGCAGGTAGTCGATCGACAGTCGCAAGTCCATCGCGCCGCCGCGGGTGTGCCGCGACTGCGCGAAGCGTGTCTGCAACGCGGCGATCGATTGCAGGATGTCGGTGGCGACCTTCTTGCGCAGCGTGCCGTGCGCCTTCACCAGGCCGTCGGGCGTCTCTTCGAGGAGGCCCGACTTCTGTTCGATCAGCAGCACGCGGCCGTTGGCGCCGACCACGATGAAAGCGATCGCGCCGTACACCGAGCAGCCGTGCTCGATGCGGGTCCAGTGCACCCCGTGCAGCACGGTGCAGTCTTCCGGCAGCCGCGCCAGGATCCGCAACGTCTCGATCTCGCGGAGCGCGGCGGCATTGAAGTCGAGTGCTTCCCAGCCGTCGGGGACGATGCGGGCCATGGCGATGAAGGAGAGAAGGCGGGGTGTCGGGTCGCGTGGATTGTAGAGGGCCGTCCCCGGCGCAGGGGCTCCGCTACAATCCGACGCCCCTTTTCCGGACGACCGCGGCCCTTCATGCACATCCACATCCTCGGCATCTGCGGCACGTTCATGGGCGGCCTCGCGGTCCTCGCGCGCGCGGCCGGCCACCGCGTCACCGGCTGCGATGCGGGCGTCTACCCGCCGATGAGCACGCAGCTCGAGGCGCAGGGCATCGCTCTGGTGGAAGGCTGGGACCCGTTGCAGCTGGCGAATTTTTCCGGGTCCCGACCCGATCTCTTCGTGATCGGCAATGTCGTGTCGCGCCGCAACCCGCTGATGGAGGCCATCCTCGACGCGGGGCTGCCCTACGTCTCGGGTCCGCAGTGGCTCGCCGATCACGTGCTCGCCGGCAAGAAGGTCATCGCGGTCGCCGGCACGCACGGCAAGACCACCACGACTTCGATGCTCGCGTGGATCCTCGAACGCGCCGGCTTGTTCCCGGGCTTCCTGATCGGCGGCGTGCCGTCGGGCTTTGGTATCTCCGCGCGGCTCACCGACTCGCCGTGGTTCGTCATCGAGGCCGACGAATACGACACGGCCTTCTTCGACAAGCGGTCCAAGTTCGTCCACTACCGGCCGCGCATCGCGGTGCTCAACAACCTTGAGTTCGATCACGCCGATATCTTCCCGGACCTCGCGGCGATCGAGACGCAGTTCCACCACCTCGTCAGGACCGTGCCGTCGACCGGGTTGTTGGTCGTCAATGGCGGCAGCGAGGCGCTCGCGCACGTGATGGCGCGCGGCGTCTGGTCGCGGGTCGAGCGCTTCGAGGGCGCGGGCGGCAGCGGCGTCGACTGGGCCACGCGCTACGACGATCCCTCGGGCGCCTATTTCGAAGTGCTGCACGAAGGCGGCGTGGTCGGCCACATCCACTGGTCGCTGCAGGGCGAGCACAACCGCGCCAACGCGCTCGCCGCGCTGATCGCCGCGCACGATGCGGGCGTGGCCATCGACGATGCCTGCGAGGCGCTGTCGGCGTTCGGCGGCGTCAAGCGGCGGATGGAGGTGCGCGGCACGATCGACGGCGTCACGGTGTACGACGACTTCGCGCATCACCCGACGGCCATCGAGACGACCCTCGCGGGATTGCGCCAGCGACTCGCCAACGGTGGCGCCGCGGCGCGCATCCTCGCGGTCGTCGAGCCGCGCTCCAACACGATGAAGCTCGGCACGATGAAGGCGGCCCTGCCCGACAGCCTCGCCGATGCCGATCGGGTCTTCGGCTACGGCGCGAAGGGCGGGCGCGACGCGCTCGGCTGGGACCTCGGCGAGGCGCTTGCTCCGCTCAACATCGGCCATCGCGCGCGTCATGGCAGGAAGGCCGTCGCGTTCGACGATCTCGCCAAGCTGATCGCGGCCATCGTCGTCGCGGCGCAACCCGGCGACCACGTGGTCGTGATGAGCAACGGCGGCTTCGGCGGCATCCACGACAAGCTGCTCGACGCGTTGCAGGCCCGCGCCAACCGCAAGGCCGCGTCCTGAGCCGGGCCGCCGGTGATCCTCTATCTGCATGGCTTTCGATCGTCGCCGCGCTCGATCAAGGCGCGGCAACTCGCCGACCGTCTCGAAGCGAGAGGACTTGCGACGCGCTATCGCTGCCCGCAGTTGCCGGTCTCGCCGCCCGCGGCGGCAGCGCTGATCGAAGCGATCGTCGACGAGGCGCGCGACGGGCCGCTGGCCGTGATCGGCTCGTCGCTCGGCGGCTACTACGCGACGTGGCTCGCCGAACGGACGGACTGTCGCGTCGTGCTGCTCAACCCCGCGACGCAGCCCGATCGTGACCTTGGGGCCTGGCTCGGCCCGCAGACCGTCTATCACAGCGACGAGACCGTCGACGTCAGGCCCGAGCACCTCGACGAGCTCGTCGCGTTGCGGGTCGGCGCCATCACGCGGCCGGACCGCTATCTGCTGATCGCCGCGACCGGCGACGCGCTGCTCGACTGGCGCGAGATGGTGGCGCGCTATCCGGGCGCGCGTCACCGCGTCATCGAAGGCAGCGATCACGGTCTGTCCGACTTCGATCGCTACATCGACGAGGTGATCGATTTCGCGGTCGACTTCGCGGGCGGCATCGACGCCACGAAGGTCTGACGATGGAGACCTCTTTCCTCTCCGCGACGATCCTGCTGCTGCTCGTCACCGACCCGCTCGGCAACATCCCGATCTTCGTCGCCGCGCTGCGCGCCGTGCCGCCGCGGCGCAAGGCCTTCGTGATCCTGCGCGAGTGCCTCATCGCGTTCTCGATCCTGTTGCTGTTCATGTTCTTCGGCAACCGCTTCATGGACGCGCTCGGCCTGTCCAACGTGTCGCTGCAGATCGGCGGCGGCGTGATCCTGTTCCTGATCGCGTTGCGGATGGTGTTCCCGGTGCCCGAAGGCATCTTCGGCGCGGCGCCCGGCGGCGAGCCTTTCATCGTGCCGCTCGCCATCCCGGCCATCGCCGGCCCGTCGGCGCTCGCGACGGTGATGCTGATGGTGTCGCGCGAGCCCGAGCGTCTCTTCGAATGGATCGGCGCGCTGTCGATCGCGCTCGCGGCATCGGTGGTCGTGCTGGTCTTCTCGGAGAAGCTGCAACGCCGTCTCGGGGAGGGCGTGGTGATCGCGTTCGAGCGGCTGATGGGCCTGGTGCTGATCGCCATCGCGGTCGAGATGATCCTGAAGGGGATCCGGGCGTTCGTCCTGCAGTTGCACTGAGTGGTTACGACTTCGCGCCGGGACAGTCGCGGCGAATACGTGCGTCGACTGCATCGCGTCGTCGACTACATCGACGCGCATCTCGATGCCGAGTTGACGCTCGCGGAACTCGCCGAGGTCGCTCACTTCTCGGCGTTTCATTTCCATCGCCTCTTCACGGCATGGATGGGCGAGACGCTCGGCGAATACACGCGGCGGCGACGCCTCCAGGTGGCTGCGATGCGCCTGACCGCGCAACCGCGCGTGCCGGTCTTCGAGATCGCGCTGTCGGTCGGGTTCGGGTCGAACGAGGCGTTCGCGCATGCGTTCAGGGAACGCTTCGGCGTGTCGGCGACGACGTGGCGGCGCGACGCCGCTTCAAGGCCGAGCAATGCGGATCAGGCGATGCGCAAGCCGGATCAGGCGGAGTCGAACGCGGTCGATGACGATGGGCGTTTCTTCGATCAGGAGTCGCCACGCATGGACGTCAAGCTCATCGACCGCCAACCGGCGCGCATCGTCTACCTCCGCTACGTCGGACCGTACGGACCACCGCTCGGAAGATTCTGGAAGAGCCGCGTCGTCCCGTGGGTCGCGGAGCGCGGCCTGCATCGGCGCGAGATGTACGGCATCAGCTACGACAATCCGGACGTGACCGCGGCCGATCAGTGTCGCTGCGATGTCGGCGTGGCCGTCGACGAGGGCTTCGTCGCGATGGGCGACGAAGCGATCATGACGATCCCCGGTGGTCGGTATGCGACGACCCGCTTCTTCGGCACGCCCGACGAGATCCCGGTGCCGTGGCGATGGATGATGCGGGAGTGGCTGCCCGCCAGCAGTCTGCAACTCGACGAGCGGCCGATGTTCGAGTACTACGGACCGGGCATGCGCTTCGACGAGGCGACCGGTGCGTTCGAATGCGACGTGACGATCCCGGTCAAGCCGCTTTGATCGTTGCTTTGTCAACTATTTGATCGCTGTCCAGATCAGTGTCGGCCCCGACGCCAGCATCACCGCGTCCTCGCGCCGCCACGCGAAGACGCGCGCGAAGTTGCCCATCACGCACGCGACGCCATGATCGGCACCGCCTGCTTCGGCCCGAACGTGGGGACCAGCGCGGGCAGCAGGACGATCGACGAGCCAGTGCCGAGCACGCCGCCGATGCAGCCGGCGAAGAGGCCGAGGGCGAGGATCGAGAGGTCGGCGGTCATCGGGTCATCAATGCGCGCGCGGTGACCGCGACGCCGACCATCATGATCGCGAGCAGCACGAACGCGAACGTCAGCCCCGTCGCGTGCGCGACGAAGCCGATCGCCGCGGGCCCCGCCAGCAGACCGGCATAGCCCATCGTCGTCATCGCCGGGACCGCGAGACTCGCGGGCATCACGGTCTGTCGGCCGGTGGCGGTGAACAGCACCGGCACGATGTTCGCGTTGCCGCCGCCGACCAGCGCGAAGCCGATCACGCCCGCGATCGATGACGGAATCAGTGCCACCATCGCCATGCCGACCGCGCTGCACAGCGCACCCGCGACCAGCACGCGTCGGCTGCCCAAGCGCTGGACGAGCCGGTCCCCGGTGAAGCGACCCGCGGTCATCGTGATCGAGAACGCGATGTAGCCGGCGCTCGCGCGTGCGACCGGCACGTCGCGGATCGACGTCATGAAGATCGCGCTCCAGTCCAGCACCGCGCCTTCGAGCAGGAACGCGGCCGCGGCGAGCAGGCCGATGACGATCACGATGCCGTGCGGCAATGTGAAGGGCATCTTCCGTGCGTGTGCGACGCGGGTCATCAGGCCACGCACCGTCGACGACACGGCGACCGCGAGCAGCACGATCAGCGCCGCGACCGTGACGACCGCGTCGACGCCCATCGACAGCGCCAGCGCGACGGCGCTCGCGCCGACGATGCCGCCGACGCTGAACATCCCGTGGAAGCCGGACATCATCGCGCGGCCGCTGGCGCGTTCGACCGCGATGGCCTGCAGGTTCATCGCGACGTCGAGCGTGCCGAGCCCTGCGCCGAACGCGAACAGCACGATCGCCAGCACGACCGGACGATCGACCGAGGCGAGCAGCGGCAACGCGATCGCGATCGTCGTGACGGCGATCAGGATCACCGCGCGGATGCCGAAGCGGGCGGCCGACAATCCGGCGGTCGGCATCGCCACCAGCGAGCCGCCGCCGAAGCACAGCAGCACCAGGCCGAAGGTGGCGTCGTCGAGGCCGGTGCGGGCCTTCGCGAGCGGCACCAGTGGCGCCCAGGCGGCCATCGCGACGCCCGCGACGAGGAAGACCACGCGCGTCGCGACGCGGGTCGCGCGACTCGTGCCGGACGACCTCTCGACGGCCATCAACCCGCGAGCGCCTTCATCTCCGCGTACAGGTCGGCTTTGCCCTCGAAGCCGATGCCGGGCAGCTCGGGCAACGTGACGTAGCCGTCGACGACCTTCACGCCGTCGGGGAAACCGCCGTACGGCTGGAAGAGGTCGGGATACGACTCGTTGCCGCCGAGGCCGAGGCCCGCCGCGATCGCGAGCGACATCTGATGGCCGCCGTGCGGCACGCAGCGCGACGGCGACCAGTCATGCTCTTTCAGCATGGCGAGCGTGCGCAGGTACTCGACGAGGCCATAGCTGAGCGCGCAGTCGAATTGCAGCCAGTCGCGGTCCGATCGCATGCCGCCGTAGCGGATCAGGTTGCGCGCATCCTGCATCGAGAAAAGGTTCTCGCCGGTCGCCATCGGCTTCTCGTAGTGATTGGCCATCTCGGCCTGCAGCGCGTAGTCGAGCGGGTCGCCGATCTCCTCGTACCAGAACAGGTCGTAGTCGGAGAGCATCTTCGCGTAGGCGATGCCGGTCGCGAGATCGAAGCGACCGTTGGCATCGACCGCGAGACGCTGGCCGGGACCGAGCAGCTTCAGCACGGCCTCGATGCGTTTGCGATCCTCGTCGATGGAGGCGCCGCCGATCTTCTTCTTGACGACCGAGTAGCCGCGGTCCAGGTAGCTCTGCATCTCGCGCGTCAGGCCTTCGATGCCCTGGCCCGGCCAGTAGTAGCCGCCGGCCGCGTAGACGAAGACCTTGCGATCGGGTGTGCCTGTGCCATGGCGCTCCGCGAGCAACTGGAACAGCGGCTTGCCGGCGATCTTCGCGACCGCGTCCCAGATCGCCATGTCGATCGTGCCGACCGCGACCGAGCGCTCGCCGTGACCGCCGGGCTTCTCGTTGGTCATCATGATCGCCCACAGCTTGTGCGGGTCGAGGTTCTCGCCACTCTCGTCCAGATAGGTCGCAGGCTCGGCTTCGAGCAGCCGCGGCAGGAAGCGTTCGCGCATGAGGTTGCCCTGGCCGTAACGTCCGTTCGAATTGAAGCCGTAGCCGACCACCGGCTTGCCGTCGCGGATCACGTCGGTGATCACGGCGACCAGCGACAACGTCATCTTCGAGAAGTCGATGTAAGCGTTGCGGATGTCGGACTTGATGGGCTTGGTGACTTCGCGGATGTCGACGATCTTCATGTTCGGGTTTGCTCGATGGTTGAAACGAGTCCGTATCATGGTGATCGTTGCGGCGCTCGTCCAATGCCGCTTCGCCCGCCGGTCATGCCGTTTCGGCATGAAGCACCCCGATCATCTGCGCATGGCGATCCTCAACCCGATCTGGCTCGAAGATTTTCTCGCGCTCGCGGCCACCGTCAATTTCTCCCGCGCCGCCGAGACGCGGGCGATGACGCAGCCGGCGTTCAGCCGCCGCATTCGCGCGCTCGAGGAATGGCTCGGCGTCGAACTGATCGACCGTCGCGTGCAGCCGTCGGTGCTGACGGACGCGGGCGCCTGGTTCGTCAACGTGGCGCGCGAGCAGCTCGCGCGTATCGAGCGCCTGCCGGCGGATGCGCGCGCCGTCGCCGATGCCCGGGCAGCGACGTTGCGGTTCGCGGCGACCCACGCGCTGTCGCTGACCTTCGTGCCGACCTGGCTGCGCGGGCTGGAAGGCCGCATGCCGACGGTGCCGATCGAACTGACGTCGGACGTCCTGCAACGCTGCGAGGACGGCATGCTGGAGCAGCGCATCGACTTCGTGCTGTGTCATGCGCATCCGGCAGTGAGCGGCCGGCTCGATCACGACTTCGTGTCCGCGATCGTCGGCCGGGACGTGCTGATCCCTGTCTGTGGGCGAGATCGTGGCGGCAAGGCTCTGCACCGGCTGGACGGCGATCAGGCGCACGGCGTTCCCATGCTCGCGTTCAGTGCAGCGTCGGGTCTGGGCCGCATCGTCGCCGGATTGCGCGGTAGGGCGCTCGACAAACTCGGCGCCCGCACGGTCTTCACCGCGCATCTGGCCACGGTCCTCCGCAACATGGCACTCGATGGCCGCGGCGTCGCGTGGTTGCCGCAGAGCGTGATCGACGCCGACCTGAAGGCGCGCCGACTCGTGCCCGCGGCGCCGCCGTCGTGGCGCATCCCGCTCGACATCCGCATCTTCAGGAGCGACGCCGCGCACACGCCGGCGGTCCTGGCGCTCTGGTCGGCGATCACGTCGGCTCGGGCCGAACGCGTGGCCTCGAAACGGCCTGCGCGGAAGCATCCCGCGCGCCCTCCTCTCGCCGATCGGACCGGTCGGCCTTGAAGATTCTGATCACCGGCTCGAGCGGTCGGGTGGGCCGCGCCATCCACGGCCGGCTCGCGCGCGATCACGAGGTCGTCGGACTCGACCGCGCGCCGTCGTCGACGGCGGACATCGTCGGAGACCTTCGCGATGTCGCGTCACTCGACCGGGCGCTGACGGGCGTGGATGCCGTCGTGCACTCGGCCGCGCTGCATGCGCCGCACGTCGGCGTCGTGCGCGACGACGTCTTCGAGGCGATCAACGTGACGGCCACCGGGACGCTGGCGCGTCGCGCGATCGAGCATGGCGTCCGGCAGATCGTGTTCACCAGCACGACCGCGTTGTACGGTGCGGCGTCCACGCCGGCCGATCGCGCCGGCTGGATCGACGAGTCGACCGTGCCACGACCGAAATCGATCTATCACCGCACCAAGGTTGCCGCGGAGCAGGTGCTCGAAGCGATCGCCGATGAAGGCCGACTCGCCGTGACGGTGCTGCGGATGTCGCGCTGCTTCCCGGAGCCGGTCGCGGCGATGGCCGCGTATCGGCTGCATCGCGGCGTGGACGCGCGCGACGTCGCGGAGGCGCACGCGCTGGCGCTGCGACCGGGGCATCTTGGCTTTCGTCGCTTCGTGATCTCGGCTGACACCCCGTTCGAGCGCGACGACGCGCACCAGCTCCTGCGCGACGCGCCGACGGTGCTGAGGCGGCGCGCGCCCGAGCTCGTCGAGACCTTCGCGCGACGCGGTTGGGCGTTGCCGCGCTCGATCGATCGCGTGTACGTGCCGCAGGCGGCCAGCGAGCAACTGGGCTGGCGCTCGCGCCACGGCTTCGCCGAGGTCGTCCGGATGCTGGACGACGGATCGTCGGAAGTCATTTCGCCGAACGGGCGCAAAGCCTGACGTGCGGCACCGGAACCCCCATCAGTTGGAGCGACGTCGTCTCGCCACGCCGATCCCGACGAGCCCGATACTCAGCAGCGCGAGCGACGCAGGTTCCGGCACACCGGCCGGTGCAGCGTCGAGCGCCGACAACAGGTCGATGATGACCTCGCCATCGCCGAAATGCGCACTGCCTTGGTAGTAGAGATCGCCATTCGTCAGGCCCCCGTTGAAGGATCCGCCGCCGCCGCCGCCGATCTCGCCGTTGCGGACGCCGCCCCCACCGCCGCTGTAGCCACCGCCGCCACCGCCGCCGCCCTGCGAGCCACCGGCACCGCCCCCACCGAAGCCGCCGTTGCCACCCGCGTGGGCGCCATCGATTCCGCCGGCCAGGCTGGGATAGGCGCCACCGCCGCCGCCCTGCGAGCCAAAGCCGCCGCCAGCCGACAGAAAGCCGCCGCCACCGCCCCCACCGCCATCGCCGGACGCCCCGCCACCGCTACCGGCGACACCGCCCGCGCCCCCGTGGCCCCTCG
>CAZZWS010000069.1:0-17890 GCA_964657795.1 Beijerinckiaceae bacterium | reverse complement strand
GCCGCATCACCACCGCTGGCGGCGTGCGCGTCGATCGGCTTCAACGGCCGCTTGCCGTCGCCAGCGTCAGGCGATCGACGCGCTTCTCGAGCCGGGCGAGGTCGTCGCGCAACGTGCGCACCGCGTCGGCGAACCCTTCGACGGCGCGGGGTCGGACCAGTTGCGGGTTCTCGTCGAGCAGGTACTCGGCGAAGCCGGCCGTCGCCCGTTCACCGGTCCGCTTCATCTCGCCGCGCGCGCTGCGGACGGCGGACACGACGCGGTGCGATGCCGCGTCGCCGATGACCTTCGACAGATCTTCCTCGGCATCCCAGCGCAGCGTTCTGGCCAGCGTGGACACGACCTGCGCGAACTCGGCATCGCCTTCGATACGCACGTCGCGCATCACGGCGGCGATGCCACCCGTCAGCACGCGTGGCAGGGCCGCGGCGGGCACGAAGACCGTGGTGTCCGGGGCGACCGACGCGTCCGCGCGCGCGACCAGGCCGTCGGACGTGACGATCAGCCCGATCTTCACAGGCTCGACGACCACGCACAGCGTCTTGCCGGCATGCGGCACGAGCTGCGACGTCGCCCACGGCTCGGCTGCGAGCAGATGATTGATGGCCGCCGGCAACGCATCGAGCGGATGGGGAAACTCTTGACCGAACAACGCTCCGAACGAAGGGAGCGGCGGCATCGAGAAGGCGGCGGATGACATCGACGGAGGATATCAGCGACGACGCACGATACCGAACGCGCGTGTCCCGACCCGGTCATTCGCGGCATCAGACGAACGACCGACCCGGAACACTAGAGCCGCACGCCCTCGTGCAGCGCGACCACGCCGGCGGTGAGGTTGAACACCTGGACGCGTGAGAAGCCCGCAACCCGGAACATGTCGGCGAGGGTCGCCTGATCGGGATGCATGCGGATCGATTCGGCGAGATAGCGATAGCTCTCCGCGTCGTTGGCGATGCGCTTGCCGAGCCACGGCAGGACCTTCAGCGAATATGCGTCGTAAAGCGGCGCGAGCGGCTTCCAGACGTGCGAGAACTCGAGGACCAGCAGCTTGCCGCCGGGCTTCAGCACGCGATGCATCTCGGCCAGCGCGCGATCCTTGTGAGTCATGTTGCGCAGGCCGAACGCGACCGTCACGCGATCGAAATAGCCATCGGGAAACGGCAGGTGCTCGGCATCCGCCAGCGCAATCGGCAGCATCATCCCGGCGTCGAGCAGGCGGTCGCGGCCGACGGCCAGCATCGACTCATTGATGTCGGTCAGCCAGACCTCGCCGCCCGGGCCGGCCTTCTTCGCCATCGCGCGGGCGAGGTCGCCGGTGCCACCGGCGATGTCGAGCACGCGGGCGCCGGGGCGCACCGCGGCGCGACCGATCGTGAAGGCTTTCCAGAGTCGATGCATGCCGCCGGACATCACGTCGTTCATCACGTCGTACTTGGCCGCGACGGAATGGAAGACGCCGGCGACGCGGCCCGCCTTCTCGTCTTCGGGGACGGTCTCGAAGCCGAAGTGCGTCTGACTGGGCTCGGTCATGACGAAGAGACGCCCGGCTTCCTGAAGCTGGCCTCGGTCGGGGCGAACGAGGAAGCGCCCGAACCCGGCCCGTCGCGACTCTCGCCGGCCGCGGCCATGCGTTCGAGGTAGTCGGCCCAGAGCCGGTCGTGATCGCGCCCGAGCGTCCGCAAGTAGGTCCAGGTGAAGATGCCGCTGTCGTGGCCGTCCGAGAACACCGGCTTGATCGCGTAATGCCCGACCGGCTCGATCGCACTGATGGTCACGTCGCGTTTGCCGACCTGGAGCACTTCCTGCCCGGGTCCGTGACCCTGGACGGCGGCGGACGGCGAATGCACGCGCATGAATTCGAAGGCCAGGCTGTAGCGCTCGGCGTCGCCGAACGCGACTTCGAGGCGACGCGACTGTTGGTGCACGATGATCTCGGTCGGCGGGTCGGCGGGCGGGCCGCTCGACTTGCGTGAGGGGGAAGAAGCCATGATCGGCCGAGTGTAGCGCAGAGCCTTCCCGCGATCGGGCCACGTCGCCTCGCTGTCATGGCAACGTCATAGAATCGACATATTGTGCGCGGTTGGCGGTGCCGGACCCGGGGCGCCGCATCTCACGCAGCCATCAGAGGCATCCATGTCGAGCACGATACTCGTCGTCGAGGACGAACCCGCGATCCAGGAACTGATCGCCGTCAACCTCACGTTCGCGGGCCACAAGGTCCTTCGCGCAGCCGATGCCGAGCAGGCCCGTACGCTCGTGACCGCAGAACTGCCGGACCTGGTGCTCCTCGACTGGATGCTCCCCGGCGCTTCGGGCGTGCAGTTCGCCAAGCAGTTGCGCGCGTCCGAGCGCACCCGCGACGTGCCGATCATCATGCTGACGGCGCGCTCGAACGAGACCGACAAGGTCGACGGCCTCGAAGCGGGCGCCGACGACTACGTCACCAAGCCGTTCTCGCCGAAGGAGCTGATGGCCCGCATCAAGGCGGTGCTGCGTCGTCGCGCGCCGCAACTGACCGATGACCTGGTCGACATCGGCGGCCTGATCCTCGATCCCACGACCCATCGCCTGTCGGGCATGCTGACCGACGGGACGCGCAGGACGCTCGAGATCGGCCCGACCGAGTTCCGCCTGCTGCATTTCTTCATGACGCATCCCGAGCGCGTCTACTCGCGGGCACAGCTGCTCGACCAGGTCTGGGGCGACCACGTGTTCCTCGAAGAGCGCACGGTCGACGTCCACATCCGTCGGCTGCGCAACGCGCTGTCGCCGACCGGCCACGAGAACCACGTCGAGACGGTCCGCGGCAGCGGGTATCGCTTCGCTCTCGCCGAGCATCGCGCCGTCGCCTGAAGCACGGGGCGCGGACACCCCGCGCTAGAATCGTCATCCTTTGCTGTTGGCGGTTGTCGACCGGCTGCGCATGAATCCCGTCTGGGTCAGAACGCTGACGTTTCTCGGTTTGATCGCGCTCGGCATGCTGGTCGTGCGGGCGCTGTCCGACTGGACTACCGCCTACGGTTTCGCGACCGTGGCCTTCGCGCTGCGTTACGTGCGCGACGCCATCCATCTGCGCACGCTGTCGGCGTGGTCGCGACGCGAGGTCGGGTCCACGTTGCCGCGCTCGTCGGGCGCGTGGGAAGAGTTGTATGCGCAGCTCTATCACCGCGGCCGCGCGACGCAGCGCGACATCGCCACGCTGACCGATGCCCTGGTCAGCTTTCGCGGCGCCGCGCAGGCGCTGCCGGACGGCGTCGTCACGCTCAATGTCCAGAACCAGATCCTGTGGTGCAACCCGCAGGCCGAGCAGCACCTCAACCTCAAGCTCGAGAAGGACCAGGGCCAGAACGTCACCAACCTGGTTCGCGCGCCGGACTTCCTCGGCTATCTGTCGCGCGGCGAATGGGAGCGGCCGGTGCAACTGCGGGTGCGGCATCCGGGCCAGGGCATCGAGCGCGTGCTGTCGTTGCAGCTCGTGGCCTACGGCGACGGGCAGAAGCTGCTGCTGTCGCGCGACATCTCGCGCTTCGAGCGGCTCGAGACGATGCGTCGCGACTTCGTGGCGAACGTCTCGCACGAACTCAAGACACCGCTGACCGTGCTGACCGGGTTCCTCGAGACGATCAGCGAGTCCGCCGTGACGGCCGAGCAGCAGGCGCGTTACATGGCGATGATGCAGGAGCAGGCGGCGCGGATGCAGCGGCTCGTCGACGACCTGCTGACGCTGTCCGCGCTCGAAGCCACCAGCACGCCGCGCGACGAGCGCATCCACGCGTCTGCGTTGATGGCGCGCGTGGAGAGCACCGCGCGGCAATTGTCGAACGGGCAGCACGACATCGTCTTCGACGTCACGCCCGACATCGACCTGCTCGGCGCCGAAGTCGAACTGACCAGCGCCTTCACCAATCTCGTGACCAACGCGATCCGCTACACGCCGGAGCATGGCCGCATCGAGGTCGGCTGGCATCGGCAGCCCGACGGCAGCGGCACGTTCACGGTGAGCGACACGGGCATCGGCATCCCGATGCACCATCTGCCGCGGCTGACCGAACGCTTCTATCGCGTGGATCGCGGTCGATCGCGTCAATCAGGCGGCACGGGGCTCGGGCTGGCCATCGTCAAGCACGTCATGACCCGCCATCAGGGCTCGCTGACGATCACCAGCGACGTCGGCAAGGGCAGTACGTTCAGGGCGACGTTGCCGGCGCGAAGGGTCGTCGATGCGCAGGCGGATGTCCGCCATGCCGACGACCGGGCCCTGGTCGATGCTTAGAGCACCGTGAAGCGCACAAGATCGAAGTCCGATCCGCGCATCATCAATTCTTCGAGCCTGAGCATCGCCACCGCGCCGCGGCGCACCGCCTTCACGAGCCGATGCGGTCGAAAGCCGGCCTGCGGCAGGACCAGCCCGTAAGAACGCGGCGACGCCCGCACCGCATCCCATCCGTCGCCTTCCTCAAGCACGCCGGGCGCGATGCCGACGTCCGTGAGCATCGGCACGAAGGCCGGAACGCGATTGCCCTTCGCCTGCGATTCCGTGCCGCCCGGCGCCAGCAGGAACGCACAGTCGAGTTCGACATCGTCGATCGTCGCCGTCAGCAGTTGCGGCAGTCCGGGCGCGAGCCGCACGCGCACGCTGTGCGCCGCGCTCGGCCGCAACTGCCGGTCGTCGAGCGTCACCGTGTGGGCTTGCAGTCCTTCGATCCAGCCGATCATGAACGGCGACTCCGCGTCCGATGCCGGGTTCGACGCCGCACCCAGCCGGAGCCCGATCAGCCGTCGCAGGCCGATCCGCGGACGCGGATGCTTGCGGACGCAATGGATGGCGTCGGCGGCCTCGGCCACCAGCGTCCAGGTCTCGGCATCGCCCAGCAACTGCTCGATGAGGGCCCGGTCGATCTGCTCCGGCTGGCGCGTGATGGCACCCTGCCTGTCGTGGTGGTACGAATACGCACCGGCGGGGCCATGACCATCGACCGGCAGGCCGACACGGCTCTGGCGGAGTCGCGCCTCGTCGGTGGGCAGGCCGACCATCGCCTGGATCTGCGCGCCCGCCAGCGCGGGCCGCCACGGGCGGTCGGGCGAGTTGATGTCGGTGGTGACGCGGGAACCCCAGCGCTGCTTGAGGACCAGCAGCAGATCGCGCGCGACCTGCGGGCGCAGGCTGTCGCCGATGCCCGCCTCGCGGGGCGAGCGACCTTCGGCGAGCGCTTCAAGCCGCTTGTCGATCGAGTGCAGCGCGCTCTGCGTGTCGAAGCGCAGCACGCACGCCCCGAGCGTGACCGTCGGCCCGGGATGCGCGACCGGTCGCGCCGGCGGGGCGGCCCCGTCGCTGCGCTTCTCGAGACGGAATCCCACCTTGGCCGACCAGCGTTGCGCAGCCATCCGGATCATCTCGAACTCGACGCCGGTACGCACCGACGGATCGGCGAGCGCGATCATCACGGGGAGCACGAAAGCGGCGCGACAGGTCTTGGTGGCGCTGACGCGCAGCGCATCGCTGACCTCGATGTCCTGGCAGTCGAGGTCGCGCACGAGCTGACCGAGCGTGCAGTGACGTTCCCAGAGCACGGCGGGCACGGCCCAGCGGGCGCGCTGCACGCACAGCATCACGTAAGCGTTGACGTCGAGCGCCCGATGCAGCGCGCCGACCCGCGTGACGAAATGATGCGCGGCCGGGGCCGCATCCACGGTGGCGTCCCTGTCGTCGCCGATCGACGGCTCCGGACGAGCCGGCACCTCCGGCAACTGCGAGACCAGCCATGCATAGACGTCGCGCAACGCGGTCGCGGCGTTGACGGCGGCCCAGAAGTGCTGGCTGAAGTCGTCGTCCAGCGGCAGGACCGTGAAGCGGTCCTCGCGCGCACGGTCGCCGAGCAGCGGCAACACGACCCCGCGGATACGGTCGGCGATGGCGAACTTGCGTTCGGCCGTCAGCGCGGCGACGCGATCCTGTGCGCCCTGCGCGCCGAGCGTCTCCAGCACCTGCCTGATCTCGGCGAGATTGTCGGTGCTGGCCGGCTGCGCCATGCGCGCCAACCACACCTTGGCCGCAGGGCCGTCGACGATGCGAGTCTTGCGATCGTCGGACGAGACTTCGCTACGTGAGAATCGAAGCATGACGCGGCCTGACGCGGGCGGGTTGGGCGGATGCAAAAAGGCATTGTGCCTGCGACGGTCGCGGCGATGGCACCGTTCAGCACGTCCGGCGTCACGCCCGTCAAACCAGCACGCGCTCGATGCCGCCCGCGTTGGCGCGCTTCACGTAATCGGGCATCCAGTCGACGCCGAGGATGTGCTTCGCGACCTCGACGACGATGTAGTCGGCTTCGACGCCGACGTCCTCGTTGTAGCGGCCGAGACCCTGCAGGCAAGACGGGCACGAGGTCAGGATCTTGATCGGTGCGGGCTCGGCCACCGGCTGTGTCGCGGTCGACAGGTCGGTGGTCTCGACGAGCGACGGCTTCACGGCACGCAGCTTCGCCACGCCCTTCCGCATCTCCTCTTCCTTGCGAAAGCGGACCTGCGTCGAGATGTCCGGCCGCGTGACCGCGAGCGTGCCCGACTCGCCACAGCAGCGGTCGTTCTTCTCGACCTTCCCGTTGAGGTCGCTCGCCATCAACGTGTTGACGACCTTGAGCGGGTCGTAGGCCTTCATCGGCGTGTGGCAAGGGTCGTGATAGAGATACTGCGTGCCGGTCACGCCTTCGAGCCGGACGCCCTTCTCCATCAGGAACTCGTGGATGTCGATGATCCGGCAGCCCGGGAAGATCTTGTCGAATTCGTAGCCGGCGAGCTGGTCGTAGCACGTGCCGCAACTGACGACGACGGTCTTGATGTCGAGGTAGTTGAGCGTGTTGGCCACGCGATGGAACAGCACGCGGTTGTCGGTGATGATCTTCTCGGCCTTGTCGAACTCGCCGGCCCCCCGCTGCGGATAGCCGCAGCACAGATAGCCCGGCGGCAGCACGGTCTGCACGCCGACGTGCCACAGCATCGCCTGCGTTGCCAGGCCGACCTGCGAGAACAAGCGCTCCGATCCGCAGCCCGGAAAATAGAACACGGCCTCGCTGTCGGCCGTCACGGTCTTCGGGTCACGGATGATCGGCACGAACTTGGCGTCTTCGATGTCGAGCAGTGCACGCGCCGTCTTCTTCGGCAGGTTGCCCGGCATCTTCTTGTTGATGAAGTGGATCACCTGCTCGCGCACCGGCGTGCTGCCGTGCGTCGACGGCGGCTTCGCGACCTGCGCCTTCGCCGCCGGCTTGAACAGGTCCACCGCGAGACGCTGCGCCTTGAAGCCCCAGTCCATCATCACCTTGCGCGTGGCGTTGATGGTCGTCGGGTCGGTCGCGTTGAGGAAGAACATCGAAGCGGTCGCACCGACGTTGAACTTCTTCTGCCCCATCTTCCGCAGCAGGTTGCGCATGTTCATCGACACGTCGCCGAAGTCGATGTCGACCGGGCACGGCGACAGGCACTTGTGGCAGACGGTGCAATGCGCGGCCACGTCGTCGAATTCTTCCCAGTGCTTGATCGACACGCCGCGTCGCGTCTGCTCCTCGTACAGGAACGCCTCGATCAGCAACGACGTCGCGAGGATCTTGTTGCGCGGCGAGTAGAGCAGGTTGGCGCGCGGCACGTGGGTCGCGCACACCGGCTTGCACTTGCCGCATCGCAGGCAGTCCTTGATGGAGTCGGCGATGGCGCCGATGTCCGACTGCTGCATGATCAGCGACTCGGCGCCCATCAGGCCGAAGCTAGGCGTGTACGCGTTGCGCAGATCCGCGGCCATCGCCGGCAGCGCCATCAGCTTGCCGTAATTGAAGTGCCCGCGCGGATCGATGCGCTGCTTGTAGGCGCGGAAATCGGCGGTCTCCGCGTCGGTCAGGAATTCGAGCTTCGTGATGCCGATGCCGTGCTCGCCGGAGATCACGCCGTCGAGGTCGCGCGCGATCTGCATGATGCGGGCGACCATGCGGTTGGCGGTCGACAGCATCGCGTAGTCGTCGGAGTTGACCGGGATGTTGGTGTGCACGTTGCCGTCGCCGGCATGCATGTGCAGCGCGACGAAGACGCGACCGCGCAGCACCTTCTTGTGGATCGCTTCGGCGCCGGCCAGCACCGGCGCGAACTCGGCGCCGTTGAAGATCTGGCGCAGAAGGCCGCGGACTTCGCGCTTCCAGGAAACGCGGATGGCTCGGACTTGCAGCAGGTCGATCACGGCACTGTCTCCCCGGCGCAGGCCGGGGCCTAAGGTGTCGTCATCGCTCGCGTCCTGCAATGATCGGGTCCCGGCCTTCGCCGGGATGACATCGAGCGGGAGGGCGTGGCTCGCCAACGCATCGCGCGCCTCGTCGACCGACACATCCATATGCGTCCGCAGATAGCGCCACCGCGCCCGCACCGTCTCGATCAGCGCCTGCGCCTGCTGCACGCGCGTGCCGAACAACTCTTCACGACTCAGATGGTCGACGTCCGCGTCATCGGTTTTCCCGATGGGTATCGCGGCGAGGTCGTGCTTGAACCAGCGCTCCAGCGCGTCCAGCAGTTCGAGCTTGTTGTCGATCGACAGCTCGATGTTGATGCGCTCGATGGCGTCGGTGTACTCGCCCATCCGACCGAGCGGGATGACGACGTCTTCGTTGATCTTGAACGCGTTGGTGTGGCGCGCGATGGCCGCGGTGCGCGAACGATCGAGCCAGAATTTCTTGCGCGCCTCGGCCGAGACCGCGACGAAGCCTTCGCCGCTGCGGCCGTTGGCCATCCGCACGACCTCGGACGCCGCGCGCGCGACGTCGTCCGCGTTCTCGCCGACGATGTCGCCGAACAAGGCCATCTTGGGAAAGGCCGAGGTCTCCGCGCCGCGCTTCGACTTGGTGGAGTAGCCGACGGCACGAAGATAGCGTTCGTCGAGATGCTCGAGACCGGCCAGCACGGCGCGACCGGCCTTGGCCTCCGCGTCCATGAAGTCCTTGATCTCGACGATCGACGGGATCGCCTCGCGCGCCTGCCCGAAGAATTCGAGGCACACGGTGCGCGCATGCGGCGGCATGCGGTGCAGGATCCAGCGCGCCGACGTGATGAGGCCGTCGCAACCCTCCTTCTGCACGCCCGGCAGCCCCGCGAGGAACTTGTCGGTGACGTCCTTGCCGAGGCCTTCCTTCCGGAAGCGCTTGCCTTCGATGACCAGCGTTTCCGTGCCGATGGGCGTCCTGCCGTCGGGCTGGAACTTGCGCACCTCGAAGGTCGCGAACGGCGCGTCGTGGATCTTGCCGAGGTTGTGGTCCATGCGCTCGACCTCGAGCCAGTTGCCGTCGCAGTCGACCATCTTCCACGACGCGAGGTTGTCGAGCGCGGTGCCCCACAGCACGGCCTTCTTGCCGCCGGCGTTCATCGCGACGTTGCCGCCGATGCACGACGCCTCGGCCGACGTCGGATCGACCGCGAAGACGAGCCCGGCCGCATCGGCCGCCTCGGACACGCGCTTGGTGACGACGCCGGCGCCCGACCAGATCGTCGCGGTGGGGTGCGCATGACCCGGCAGCACGCGCATTTCGATCGCGCTCAGCGCTTCGAGCTTCTCGGTGTTGATCACCGCGCTCTTCGGCGTCAGCGGAATGGCGCCGCCAGTGTAGCCGGTGCCGCCGCCGCGCGGAATGATCGTCAGGCCTAGCTCGATGCAGGTCGCCACGATGCCGGCCATCTCTTCCTCGGTATCCGGCGTCAGCACGACGAACGGATACTCGACGCGCCAGTCGGTCGCGTCGGTGACGTGCGACACGCGCGACAGGCCGTCGAACTTGACGTTGTCCTTCGCCGTGACGCGGCCGAGCTTCTTCGCGGCCAGCTTGCGCAGGTCCCACGTGTCCTTGAAGCCGTCCTCGAACGCGCGCACCGCGCGCCGCGCCGCGTCGAGCAGATGCACGACCTTGTCGTCGCGCTGGCGATCGGCGACCGTTGCGGCCACGTCGCTGCGACGCCGCTTGTCGACCTCGTTGAGCCGGTGATGGAGCGCCTCGATCAACGCGGCACGGCGGCGCGGGTTGTCGAGCAGATCGTCCTGCAGATACGGATTGCGCTGGACGACCCAGATGTCGCCCAGCACCTCGTAGAGCATCCGCGCCGAGCGCCCGGTCTGGCGTTCACCGCGCAGCGACTCCAGATCGTCCCACGCGGAGCCGCCGAGCAGCCGCACGACGATCTCGCGGTCCGAGAACGAGGTGTAGTTGTACGGGATCTCGCGCAGCCGCGGTGGCGCGTTGGCGGGCGAAAGGTCGCGAAGGGCTTGGGGCGAGAGCGGAGCGTTCATCGTGCTGCGAGATCGCATGACGCGATCGTCGATCCATGGTTCGTCAGACTAACCGAACGGACGATTGACCGCTCGCGGGCGATCGGGTCTGATGGCGCCATGACCGAGCCCATCGAACATCTCATCCTCGACCATCTGCGCGCCATTCGTGCGGAACTCACGCTGATCAAGGAAGATCTTCGCGAACTCAAGCTACGCGTCGGCAGCCTGGAAACGCACGTCGCCAATCTGTTCGGTGACGTCCTTCGCGTCAAGGCCCGCATGGACCGCATCGACGCACGGCTCGGCCGCATCGAGACCCGGATCGAAATCTCGACCGCCTGATCAGAGCATCCAGACCAGGCTGCCGGTGAACGCGACATAGCGCAACGTTTTACCGATCGTCATCCACAACACGCACCGCCAGAACGGCAGGCGCAGCCAGCCGGCCACGGCGCACAGCGGATCGCCGATGCCCGGCAGCCACGCGAACACGCAGCCGAAGGGGCCGAAGCGTTCCATCCAGCGCACGGCTCGCTGATGCCACTTCCCCGGGTCGTTCGGACGCGCGGTCGTCGTCGGGACCGGTGAAGCGGGCGCTCCCCGCTTCAACGGGCTGTCGAGCATCCATTCCGCGCCGCGGCCCATCCAGTAGTCGACCACGCCACCCAGCACGTTGCCCACGGTGGCGACGGCGATCGTTTGCCAGAACAGGTCGGGCCGCAGCTTGACCATGCCGAACACGACCGGCTCCGACCCGAGCGGGATCAACGTGGCCGAGATGAAACTGACGACGAAGACGCTGGTCAGTCCGAACTCGGGCAACGACAGCCAGGCGAGAAGATGTTCGACCCATGGAGGCATCGCCGCATTCTAGTGTCCGTCGGTCCGGGCATCCGTTAGAGTCGCGCCTCGCCGTCGCCGCAAGCGTCGGCATCCCGCCCGAAGTCTTCCGATGGCCATCGACTACCTCAAACGCATCCTCAACGCGCGCGTCTACGACGTGGCGCGCGAGACCGAACTCGAACTCGCCCCCGCGCTGTCGAAGCGCATCGGCAACACGGTGCTGCTGAAGCGCGAAGACAACCAGCCGGTCTTCAGCTTCAAATTGCGCGGCGCGTACAACCGCATGGCGCACCTGTCGCCGGCCGAATTGAAGCGCGGCGTGATCGCGGCGTCGGCCGGCAACCACGCGCAGGGCGTCGCGCTGGCGGCGCAACGGCTCGGCTGCAAGGCGATGATCGTCATGCCGGTCACGACGCCGCAGGTCAAGATCGACGCGGTGCGCGCGCGCGGCGCCGAGGTCGTGCTCGAAGGCGAGAGCTATTCGGACGCTTATGCCCACGCGCTGACGTTGCAGCACGCGCAGGGACTCACCTTCGTCCATCCGTTCGACGACCCCGATGTCATCGCGGGCCAGGGCACGATCGGCATGGAGATCCTCAGGCAGCATCAGTCGCTGCATACGGACCGGCCGATCCACACGATCTTCGTCGCGATCGGCGGCGGCGGCCTGATCGCCGGCGTGGCCGCGTACGTGAAGGCCGTGCGGCCCGACATCCGCATCGTCGGCGTGCAGACGATCGACTCGGATGCGATGGCGCGTTCGATCGCGGCGGGCCGACGCGTCACGCTGGCCAACGTGGGGCTGTTCTCCGACGGCACGGCGGTCAAGCAGGTCGGCGTGGAGACCTTCCGACTCGCGAAACAATACGTCGACGACATCGTGCTGGTCGACACCGACGCCGTCTGCGCGGCCATCAAGGACGTGTTCGCCGAGACCCGCTCGATCCTCGAGCCGGCCGGCGCGCTGGCCATCGCGGGCCTCAAGGCCTACGCCGCGCGCGAGAAGCTGAAGGGCGAGACGCTGGTCGCGATCGCTTGCGGCGCCAACATGAACTTCGATCGGCTGCGCTTCGTGGCCGAGCGCGCCGAGGTCGGCGAAGAGCGCGAAGCCGTCTTCGCCGTGACGATTCCCGAAGAACGCGGCAGCTTCCGCCGCTTCTGCGCGCTGGTGGGCTCGCACGACGTGACGGAATTCAACTATCGCATCGCCGACGCGAGGCTCGCGCACGTCTTCGTGGGCATCGCGGTCAAGGCGCGCGGGGACAGCGCGATGCTCGCGGCGACCTTCGGCAAGGAAGGTTTCGAGGCGCTCGACCTGACCCACGACGAGCTGGCGAAGACCCACCTGCGCCACATGATCGGCGGCCGTTCGGCGCTCGCTTGCGATGAACGCCTCTATCGCTTCGTGTTCCCCGAACGCCCCGGCGCGCTGATGCGCTTCCTGTCGACGATGAGCCCGAACTGGAACATCAGCCTGTTCCACTACCGCAACCAGGGCGCCGACTTCGGCCGGATCCTGGTCGGGCTGCAGGTGCCGGCGTCGGAGCAGCAGGCGTTTCGCGGGTTTCTGAAGACGCTGGGGTACCCGTATGAAGACGAGACGGAGAACCCGGCGTATCGGTTGTTTCTGGGATGACGTGTTCTGCAGTCCACGCCACCATGACGGCCGATCCTCGTCGTTCCCGCGAAGGCGGGTACCCGGCGGCGTTGTCGATTTCGGCACTTTCGCCCATCTCCCCTGCGTCTTCAGGCTCGACGACTTTCGACTTGCGTAGTTCGATGACTCCTCCAATCGAGATCGCCAGGCCACATCGCGATCAAAGACGACGCATCACGCTCCGAGCAGGCAGGAATTCCGAACGATGGTTCGTTCGGCCATTCGCATCGCTTGCCGCTGCATGGCGCCGGGCTTGCCGGCATACGCCAGCGCCAGGCGTACTTCGAGCTCATCGCCTTCGACGAGAGACCGATAGGAAACCCCGGCCAGCTTCAGCGCACTGAACGACTGCGGCAGGAACGCCAGACCGCGGCCCGCGGCGACGCCGGCGAGCAGCACATGGTGGTCGGCCGGCTCCTTCACCATCGTCGGCGCGAAGCCATGTGCCCCGAAGATCGCCTGGCAGTGATCGAAGAAGGCCGGTTGGCGCGACCAGAACACCTTCTCCGCTCGCAGCGCTGCGAGCGATAGCCGGCGACGCTTCGCCAGACCGTGTTTCGTCGGCAGCGCGACGATCATCGGCTGGCTGGTCAGCGGGACCACCGTCAGATCGATCGTGTTGGTCGGTAGCGCGATCACCGCGGCGTCGAGACGACCCGCGATCAGCAGCGTGCACAACCGTGGCGACGGCGCGAAGGTCGTCTCGATCGCCCCGCGCCTGCTCGCGTCCTCGATGAAGCGCTCGAACGTCCCCGGTTCGACCGACGTGGTGACTCCGATCCGCGTCGCGCGCGGCGTCGTCGCATGCCGGGTCAGCATCGTCTCGGCAGCAGCGACGTCGTGCAGGATGCGCGTCGCGCGCGGCAGCAGTGCATGTCCCGCTTTCGTCAGCGCGACGTGATGCGTCGAACGCTCGAACAACGCGACGCCGAGTGCCGCTTCGAGCTCACGGACCGCGCGACTCAAAGGCGGTTGCGCCATGTGCAGCTGCGCGGCCGCCTGCGTGAAGTTCAGGCAGCGTGCGACAGCCACGAAGATGCGCAGGTCACGGATGTCGAGTCTGGTCATACCCGATCGATATTACCGAATTGGTCCTTCCGTCGCGCGTCTCGCGCCGACAGTCTCGTGGTTTCGATTCGACACGAGGTGATCATGAACACGCGCTACGAAGTAGGACTGCACATGCTGGAGCAGGTCGACGGACAAGCCGGCATCGAGGTGGTCGAGCGGCTGTCCGCGACCTTTCCCGAATTCGCGCGCTATCTCGTCGAGTTCCCGTTCGGCGACATCTACAGCCGGCCCGGACTCGGACTGATCGAGCGCGAGATCGCGGTCATCGCGGCGCTGGTGGCGCTCGGCAACGCGGCGCCGCAGTTGAAGGTCCACACGCATGCGGCACTCCATGTCGGCTGCACGCCGCGGCAGATCGTGGAGGTCGTCATGCAGATGGCCGTATACGCCGGCTTCCCCGCCGCCCTCAACGGCCTCGCCGTCGCGCGCGATGTGTTCGCCGAGTCGGGAATCGCGCTACCGCTGGCGTGAAGCGTCGTTACGCGAGCGTCTTCACCAGGAACGGCAAGCTCACATCCATCCGGTAGTCGATGTCCGAATGGTTGTCGTCGAACTCCTCGTACACGTGTTCGATACCGGCTTCGGCGAGCCGCTTCGACAGGATGCGGGTGCCGTACTGGATGTGGTACTGGTCGGCCCAACCGCAGTCGATGAAGATGCCGCGCAGCGATCGCAACGCCGCCGCATGGCGTCCCACCATGTGGATCGGGTCGTGGGCCAGCCAGTGCTTCCAGCGCGCCGCGATCAGTTCGCCGGTCTCCAGGTCGAACGGCACGCGAAAGCCGTTGGGCGCCGACGGGTCCGGGTCGTAGGTCGCGGCCATGCAGAGGTTCATCACCGTGTGGCCATCGGCGCCGCCGAGCTTCCGTTTCTTCCACAACGCGTCGAGGAAGGCGGCGATGCGGCCGTCGTCGAGGCCTTCGCCGGTCGCCTTCGAGCGCGCCGCCACGTCGACGGCGCCGGCCTCGCGTTTCGGCTTGGCGAACTTTGCCAGGGTGTTGAGCGTGTTGGGCCAGTCGCTGCGATAGACGAAGTCGAAGTACGAATCGCCCGAATGATCCGCGATCGCGCCCCAGGTCTTCGGGTACTTCATGCCATGCACGATGGCGCCGTAACCACCCGAACTCTTGCCGAAACAGCCGCGATGGTCGCGCGAGGCCAGCGTCCTGAAATGCCCGTCCACGAACGGCACGATCTCCTGCGTCAGGTAGTCGGCGTAGGCGCCGATCGCCGACGAGTTGACGTACTGGTTCCCGCCGAGCGCCGTGAAGCAGTCGGGCAGCACGATGACGACCGGGTCCATCTTCTTCTCGTGGACCAGGCGCGCGGCGCGCTCCGGAATGTTCTCGCCGAACGCCTTCCAGTTGGTGTGCGCGGGTCCGGCGCCCATGAAGCCGACCATGTCGTAGAGAACCGGATAGCGCGCACCCGCCAGCTTCGGATCGTCATACTGCGGCGGCAGCCACACGTGGACCGCGCGTTTCGTCGGGTCGCCGAGCCGATTGCCCTTCAGCACCTGCGACGCGTGTTCCATCAAGACGACGCGACCCGGCGGACCCTTCGGACGTTTGAGCGGCATGCGGACTCCAGTCAATGCGTTGATCGATGCGACGAATGCCGCGGACCATGACCTTAACGAAGTCGCCGATGCAAAGCGAGCGGGCGCCATGAAGTCCGCCCCGCAACGGATCAGCGCCGGTCTGCTGGTCTATCGCACGACCATCGATGGCCCGCAGTTCCTGCTGGGGCATCCGGGCGGACCGTTCTGGAAGCGACGCGATGCGGCCGCTTGGTCGATCCCGAAAGGACTGGTCGAAGACGGCGAGCCGCTGTGGGACGCCGCGCTGCGGGAGTTCGCCGAGGAAACCGGGCAGCCGATCGCTCCCGCGCCCACCAGCATCGCGTTGTCCCCGTGCCGCATGCCCGGCGGCAAGACGGTGCATGCGTGGCTGATCGAGGCGGATCTCGATGTCACCGCCTTTCGCAGCAACACGTTCGAAATGGAATGGCCGCCGAAGTCGGGCTCGACCAAATCCTTCCCCGAGATCGATCGCGCCGCCTACTTCGATGCCGCCACGGCCGCGTTGAAGATCCACAAGGGACAGCGCCCGCTTCTCGACGAGGCCATCGCACGGTTAATCGCGACCGCCGCCATCCGCGATTAGCGCGCCGCGTCCTTGTTCTTGTCGGCGAGCTTAGCGATCAGGCCGTCCATGCCGCCGTTGGTGATCTCCTGCGAGAACGTGCTGCGGTAGTTGTCGACCAGCCAGACACCGCCGACATTCATGTCGAAGATCTTCCACGTGTTGTCGGCACGTGCGAGCCGGAAGTCCAGTTCGACCGGATCGCCCTGCCCGACCACCTGCGTGCGCACGACGACCTGCGGATCGGTGACGGCATCGCGGAACGGCCGGAGCTGGATCGACCGATCGCGCGCCTGCGACAACGCGCCCGAGTAGACGCGGATCAACAGGATCTCGAACTGCTGCTCGAGTCCCTTCTTCTGCTCCGGCGTCGCGTTGCGCCAGCCCGGACCCGCGGCCGACGCCGTCATCCGCTCGAAGTCGAAGTTGGGAAGGATCTTTTCGTTGACCAGCGCGACGATGCGGTTGACGTCGCCGGCCTGGATCGACGGATCGGCCTTGACGGCGTCGAGCACATCGGTCGACACGCGCTTGACGAGCGCGTCGGGCGCCTCGGCCTGCGCCGACGCCGTGGCAGCGCCGCACAGCGTGAGGACGAAGGTGGACAGAAGAGCGAGCTTGCGGAGGATCATGGGACGTTCCGTCAGGGAAAAAGACGACGTCATCGTCTCACCCCGGCGCGACTCGCAGGGGTCATCGAACGTCGCTAGCGACTGTCGGCATGTCACGGGATGCGACCTTGCTCACGGCGAAGAGCGACCTTTGCGAGCGAACAAAAAATGCCCACGGAACCGGACGGTCCCGTGGGCATCCTTCGTGACTCGAACAGCAGTTCGCCGAGGCGCTCGCCGCCGTGACGCGCGTCGTGCTACTTCGCCGCGTCGGCCATGTAGCGGACGGCAGCCTTGACGTCTTCGTCCGGCGCGCTCGACCCACCCTTCGGCGGCATCACGCCGTTCTTGCCCTGGTAGCCGTTGATGGCGTGCTGGTACAGCGTGTCCAGGCCTTCGGCGATACGCGGCGCCCACGCGGCCTTGTCGCCGAACTTCGGCGCACCGGCGATGCCCAGCCCGTGGCAGGCCGTGCAGACGGCGCCGAACAACTGCTTGCCGGCAGCATTGTCGGTCGCGCCCGCGGCAGGAGTGGCGGCAGCGACCGTCGTGGGCGCAGCAGCAGCCGTGCTGCCCGCGTTGATCGCCGCGATGGCCGCGACGACGCTCGGATCGGCCTGCGGCAGCGCCGGCGGCGCCGGCGCCGCAGCGACGGCTGCGGTCGGCGCAGGCGTTGCCGGCTCCGGAAATTTGGCGCCGCCGGCATTGGCCATGTAGACCACGGCGCGTTCGACTTCGACGTCGTCGAGATCGCTGTTGCCACCCTTGGCCGGCATCACGCCGTTCTTGCCCTGGAAGCCCTTGATGGCGTGGTCGTACAGGGTCGGCGCACCCTGCGCGATACGCGGCCCCCAGGCCGCCGCGTCGCCGAACTTCGGCGAACCCGCGATGCCGTTCTGATGACAGGTCGTGCACACCGCGGCGTACACGGCCTGGCCGGACTTGAATTCGCGCGGCGC
Source organism: Beijerinckiaceae bacterium (assembly GCA_964657795.1). Classification (GTDB taxonomy): domain Bacteria; phylum Pseudomonadota; class Gammaproteobacteria; order Burkholderiales; family Burkholderiaceae_D; genus CAHJXF01. The sequence goes on along the minus strand of CAZZWS010000069.1, from coordinate 308 downwards.
GTTGGCGTCGACGAGATCGAGCGCGGCGATCGGCGCGATGCGCGCCATCGTGGCTGCCGCGGTCGTGCCCTCGCTCCCGGCGCCCGTCTTGCGGGACGACGTCACGTAGGTGGTGAGCAGGACGATGATCGCGATCGGGACGATGAAAGCCGCGACGACCGTGACGATCAACTGCTTGGGCGTCTTGATCAGGGATTCGTGTTGCTGGTCGCTCATGAGCATTCCTGACGGCGCACCGTACCGCGATCGAAGACGTCGCGAGGTGGGCGGCCGCTGTGTTCCGGGAGGGGCGGGAGACTGAGGTGCGT
>CAZZWS010000068.1:6610-18216 GCA_964657795.1 Beijerinckiaceae bacterium | reverse complement strand
CCCCGGCCTGCGCCGGGGCGACAGAAAAGGGTCGGTGCTAGCTCTTCTTCGCCGCGAACAGCGCGTCGAGCTTCTCTTCGTAATCGTGATAGCCGAGGTACTGGTAGAGATCGTTGCGGCTCTGCATGGTCTCGACCACGTTCTTCTGCGTGCCCTCGGCGCGGATGGCCTGATAGACCTTGAGCGCCGCCGCGTTCATCGCGCGATACGCCGAGCAGCAGAACAGCACGATGTCGACGTCGACCGATCCGAGCTCCTCGACCGTGTACAGCGGCGTGAAGCCGAACTCGGTGATGTTGGCGAGGATCGGCACCTTCACGGCCTTCTTGAAGCGGTCGTACATCGCGAGCTCGGTCATGGCCTCCGGAAAGATCATGTCCGCACCGGCCTCGACGTAGGCGACCGCGCGATCCATCGCCGCGTCGAACCCTTCGATGGCCAGCGCGTCGGTGCGGGCCATGACCACGAAGCCGTCGTCGGTGCGCGCGTCGACGGCCGCCTTGATGCGATCGACCATCTCGGCCTTGGACACGACTTCCTTGCCGGGCCGGTGGCCGCAACGCTTGGTGCCGACCTGGTCTTCCATGTGGACGGCCGCGACGCCGGCCTTCTCGAACTGGCGGATGGTGCGCGCGATGTTGAACGCGCCGCCCCAGCCGACATCGATGTCGACCAGCAGCGGCAGCGTCGTCACGTCGGTGATGCGGCGCGCGTCGATCAGCACGTCTTCCATCGTGCTGATGCCCAGGTCCGGCATGCCGAGCGAGTTGGCGGCCACGCCGCCGCCCGACAGGTACAGCGCCTTGAAGCCGGTGGCCTCGGCCATCCGCGCGGTGTACGCGTTGATGGCGCCGATCACGGACAGCGGCTTCTCTTCAGCGACCGCCTGGCGAAACTTTGCGCCCATCGAAGTCATGTGAGGTTCCTCAGGCCAGCAGGTGCTTGACGCCGTCCTGCTCTTCGGTCAGTTCCTTCAGCGTGAAGTCCATCTTCTCGCGGCTGAACGCGTCGATGTCGAGGCCCTTGACGATCTCGTACTTGCCGTCCTTCGTCACCACCGGGAAGCCGTAGATCACGTCCTTCGGAATGTCGTAGCTGCCGTCCGACGGGATGCCCATCGTGACCCACTTGCCGTCGCTGCCGAGCAGCCAGTCGTGCACGTGGTCGATCGCCGCGTTGGCCGCCGATGCGGCCGACGACAGGCCGCGCGCCTCGATGATCGCGGCGCCGCGCTTGCCGACCTTGGGGATGAACGTCTCCTTGTTCCAGACGTCGTCGTCGACGAGGTCCTTCATGCCCTTGCCGCCGACCGTCGCGAAGCGGAAGTCGGGATACATCGTCGGCGAGTGGTTGCCCCACACGACCAGCTTCTCGATGTCGCCGACCTTCGTGCCGGTCTTCGTCGCGAGCTGCGACAGCGCGCGGTTGTGGTCGAGCCGCAGCATCGCGGTGAAATTTTCCTTCGGCAGGTCGGGCGCCGACTTCATCGCGATGTACGCGTTGGTGTTGGCCGGGTTGCCGACCACCAGCACCTTGACGTCGCGGCTGGCCACCGCGTTGAGCGCCTTGCCCTGCGCCGTGAAGATCTGCGCGTTGGCGCTCAGCAGGTCCTTGCGCTCCATGCCCGGTCCGCGGGGACGCGCGCCGACCAGCAGGGCGACGTCGGCGTCCTTGAACGCGACCATCGGGTCGCCGGTCGCGACGATGCCTTCCAGCAGCGGAAACGCGCAGTCCTCGAGTTCCATGATGACGCCGGCCAGGGCCTTCTGCGCCTTCTCGTCGGGGATCTCGAGCAGCTGCAGGATGACCGGTTGGTCGGGCCCCAGCAGATCGCCGTTGGCGATGCGGAACAACAGGGCGTAGCCGATCTGGCCTGCGGCGCCGGTGACGGCGACGCGCTTGGCAGCTTGGGTCATCGAGGATTCTCCGTGGATGAAAGGGACGATGCGTTGAGGGGGTTCGAGCGATCGGACGGATCGGGCCACCCGTGGCGTCGGATAGACGAATGAAATGAAACGAAAGAGATGAGCGTCGTTGCTCGGGTCGTTCGACCGCGGTCGGATGTCGAGCGTCGTCACGGCAACGGCGGTGCGCGAAGACGCATGTCGGTGGGACACCGGCTTCGAATCGGGGTCGCAGTTTACGCCGAATCGTGTAGGTCGATCGGCTGGCTGAGCGTGCCGGAGGACGCGATCGGCCCGTGACGATCGGTGTCCGAAACCGCTCCGTTTGGAAGTGACGCCGAAATGCGCGAAAATGATGTGCTGCCGCAAAAGAACCCGCAAAACCGTTACCCCGGCCCGTCGCCCGCTCGCGCGCGACGGAGCGGGCACCGGATCGCGTCGCGGTCAGCGCTCACCAGGCAGGTAGTCCCCGCCTGGCTCGATCATCGAACAGAGGCGAAGCATGTCCGAACTGACGCGGCCCACCCGGCCAGTCCATCGCAACATCCACATCAGTCAGATCGTCGCCTATCGACTGCCGCCTTCGGGCATCGTCTCGATCCTCCATCGGGTCAGTGGCGCGGTGATGTTCCTGCTGCTGCCGCTCGTGCTCTACCTGTTCGACAAGAGCCTGACGTCCGAGATCAGCTTCGGGACGTTCAAGGCGATCACCGGCAACTGGTTCGCCAAGCTCGTGTTGCTCGTGCTGTTGTGGTCGTTCCTGCATCACTTCGTGGCCGGCATCCGACACCTGTTCATGGACATGCACATCGGCGTCGAGAAGGACACCGGACGCAAGACGGCGTTGTCCGTGCTGGCGATCAGCCTGATCCTGTGGGTCGCGCTCGCCCTCAAGCTGCTGGGAGCGTTCTGATGGCCGCCGCCGACCGCATCGGTCCGAAGCGCCTCGTCGTCGGGGCCCATTACGGTCTCGGCGACTGGATGGCGCAGCGCTTCACGGCCGTCGCGATGGCCGTCTACACGGTCATCCTTCTTGTCGCCTTCCTTTCCGGCCGCAACTTCTCGTACGAAGGCTGGGCGGCGCTGTTCGCGCACAGCTGGATGAAGGTCGCGACCTTCGTGACCGTCGCGTCGCTGGTCTACCACGCGTGGGTCGGCATGCGCGACGTCTGGATGGATTACGTCAAGCCGACCGGCATCCGTCTGTTGTTGCAGGTCGGCACCATCGTCTGGCTGTTCGCCTGTCTGGCGTACGTCGTCATCATTCTCTGGAAGGTCTGACCATGGCCGAAACCATCGATACCTCGAACAATCCCAAGGCCGTGAGCAACCCCGTCGCCGCCATCCGTAGCAAGCTGCCGCGTCGCCGTTTCGACGCGGTCATCGTCGGTGCCGGCGGTTCGGGCATGCGCGCGTCGCTGCAGCTCGCCGAGGCCGGCCTGTCGGTCGCGGTGCTGTCGAAGGTCTTCCCGACCCGCTCGCACACGGTCGCGGCGCAGGGCGGCATCGGCGCTTCGCTCGGCAACATGAGCGAGGACAACTGGTACTGGCACATGTTCGACACCGTCAAGGGCTCCGACTATCTCGGCGACCAGGACGCGATCGAGTTCATGTGTCGCGAAGCGCCCAACGTCGTCTACGAGCTCGAACACTTCGGCATGCCGTTCGACCGCAACCCCGACGGCACCATCTATCAGCGACCGTTCGGCGGCCATTCGGCCAACTTCGGCGAGAAGCCGGTCGCGCGCGCCTGCGCCGCGGCCGACCGCACCGGCCACGCGATGCTGCACACGCTGTACCAGCGCAACGTCCGCGCGCGCACGCAGTTCTTCGTCGAGTGGATGGCGCTCGACCTGATCCGCGACGCCGACGGCGACGTGGTCGGCGTGGTCGCGCTCGAGATGGAGACCGGCGACGCGATGATCCTCGAGGCCAAGACCACGTTGCTGGCCACCGGCGGCGCGGGTCGCATCTGGGCCGCGTCGACCAACGCGTTCATCAACACCGGCGACGGCATGGGCATGGCGGCACGCGCCGGCATCCCGCTCGAGGACATGGAGTTCTGGCAGTTTCATCCGACCGGCGTGGCCGGTGCGGGCGTGCTGATCACCGAAGGCGTCCGCGGCGAAGGCGGCATCCTGCTCAACAGCAACGGCGAGCGCTTCATGGAGCGCTATGCGCCGACGCTGAAGGACCTGGCGCCGCGCGACTTCGTGTCGCGGTCGATGGACCAGGAGATCAAGGAAGGTCGCGGCTGCGGTCCGAAGAAGGACTACGTGCTGCTCAAGCTCGACCACCTCGGCGCCGAGACCATCAACAAGCGGCTGCCGTCGATCCTCGAGATCGCCCAGAAGTTCGCCAACGTCGACGCCACGAAGGAGCCGATCCCGGTCGTGCCGACGATCCACTACCAGATGGGCGGCATTCCGACGAACTACTACGGCCAGGTCGTCGTGCCGAAGAACGGCAACCCGAACGAGATCGTCAATGGTCTCTATGCCATCGGCGAATGCGCGTGCGTGTCGGTCCACGGTGCGAACCGTCTCGGCACCAACTCGCTGCTCGACCTGCTGGTGTTCGGCCGCGCGGCCGGCAACCATATCGTCGCGTCGAATCTGAAGGACAAGTCGTGGAAGCCGCTGCCGACTAACGCCGCGGAAGCGACGACCGCACGGCTCGCCGCGCTCGAGTCGCGCACGAGCGGCGAGAAGACGCAGGACGTCGCCAACGACATCCGCGCCGACATGCAGGCGCACTGCGGCGTGTTCCGCACGCAATCGCTGCTCGCTGAAGGCGTGACCAAGATCATGGCGCTCGCGGAACGCGCCAAGAACGTCGCCATCCAGGACAAGTCGAAGGTGTTCAACACGGCGCGCATCGAGGCGCTGGAACTGGACAACCTCGTCGAGGTGGCCAAGGCCACGATCGTCTCGGCCGAAGCCCGCAAGGAATCGCGGGGCGCCCATGCGCGGGAGGACTTCGAGGAGCGCAACGACGCCGAGTGGATGAAGCACTCGCTGTTCTATTCGGAGGGCGCGAGACTCGATTACAAACCGGTCAACCTGAAGCCGCTGACCGTCGAGACGTTCCAACCGAAGAAGCGCACGTTCTGATCGATCGCATATCGATTCGCCCCCAGTCCCTGACATCGAGGTACACGCATGACCGCCAACAATCCCGCTGAGATCAACGCTGTCGAGAAGACCATCGCGTTCGGTGGCCACGGCACGGCCGAGCATCCGACCCGCGTGATGAAGTTCGAGATCTATCGCTACGATCCGGATACCGGCAAGGCGCCGTACATGCAGAAGCTCGAAGTCGAGCTCTACGACACCGACAAGATGCTGCTCGACGCGATCCTGCGCATCAAGGCCGACGTCGACGACTCGGTGTCGATCCGTCGCTCGTGCCGCGAAGGCGTCTGCGGGTCGGACGCGATGAACATCAACGGCAAGAACGGCCTGGCCTGCACGACGAACCTGCGCGAGCTCAAGGAGCCGATCGTCCTGAAGCCGCTGCCCGGCCTGCCGGTGATCCGCGACCTGATCGTCGACATGTCGCAGTTCTTCAAGCAGTACCACTCGATCAAGCCTTACCTCATCAACGAGGACACGCCGCCCGAGAAGGAACGCTACCAGTCGCCGGCGGAGCGCGAGGAGCTCGACGGTCTCTACGAATGCATCCTGTGCGCGTGCTGTTCGACGTCGTGCCCGAGCTTCTGGTGGAACCCTGACAAGTTCGTCGGACCGGCGGGTCTGCTGCAGGCCTACCGCTTCATCGCGGACAGCCGCGACCAGGCCACTGGCGAACGGCTCGACGAGCTGCAGGACCCGTATCGACTGTTCCGCTGCCACACCATCATGAACTGCGTCGACGTGTGTCCGAAGGGGCTCAATCCCGCCAAGGCGATCGGCAAGATCAAGGAGCTGATGGTCCGTCGGGCCGTCTGAACGGGACGCTGCCGGTGGCCGCCGTGATCGAGGACATGCATCAAGCGGACCCGCTGCGACGCACGCGGCTGCGTTGGCGCGCGCGTCGCGGGCTGCTCGAGAACGACATCGTGCTGACGCGCTTCCTCGATGCCCACGAGGCGACGTTGAGCGACGACGACGTCGGCGCCTTGACCGCGCTGTTCGAGCTTTCGGACAACGACCTGATGGACCTGATCCTCGCGCGGACCCAGCCCGAAGCGGAACTCGACCGGCCCGCTGTCGTGCGCGTGGTGGAGATGCTGCGCAGCGCGTGATCGAAAGGCTCGTGGTGCGGCGGCATTGATGACGCCGATCCGATCGGCCCGGAGCACGAATCGAATGACGAACATCAGTCGGGCCATGCGTTGATCGCGCGGCACAGCACGGTGAACCGCGCGTTTCGCGGTCACCGCATCGACAGCACCGAACACGACACGCAGCACGGACGAACACTCACCGAAGGATTGAAGCATGGAACCCTCAGGAATCAAGGCGCAGCTATCGTTGTCGAGTGGCAAGGACGGGCTCGATCTGCCGGTGTTCAAGGGGACCATCGGTCCCGATGTCATCGACATCCGCAAGCTCTACGGCCAGACCGGGATGTTCACGTACGACCCGGGCTTCATGTCGACGGCGGCGTGCAGCTCCGCCATCACCTACATCGACGGTGACAAGGGCGAACTGCTGTATCGCGGCTATCCGATCGAGCAGCTCGCCGAGGGCGGCGACTACCTCGACACCTGCTACCTGTTGCTGAATGGTGAACTGCCCAACGCCGCGCAGAAGGCCGAGTTCGACAAGCTCGTGACCAACCACACGATGGTCCACGAGCAGATGACGTTCTTCTATCGCGGCTTCCGGCGCGATTCGCATCCGATGGCCGTGCTGGTGGGCACCGTCGGTGCGATGTCGGCCTTCTATCACGACTCGCTCGACATCAACGATCCGCGTCATCGCGAGGTCTCTGCCATCCGCCTGATCGCCAAGCTGCCGACGCTGGTGGCCATGGCCTACAAGTACGTGATCGGCCAGCCGTTCGTGTATCCGCGCAACGACCTGTCGTACAGCGCCAACTTCCTGCGCATGATGTTCGCCGTGCCGGCCGAGGACTACGTGCCCAACGACGTGCTGGTGCGCGCGTTCGACCGCATCCTGATCCTGCATGCCGACCACGAGCAGAACGCGTCGACGTCGACGGTGCGGCTCGCCGGTTCTTCGGGCGCCAATCCGTTCGCGTGCATCGCGGCCGGCATCGCCTGTCTGTGGGGTCCGGCGCACGGCGGCGCCAACGAGGCCGCGCTCAACATGCTCAAGGACCTGCAGGCGCAGGGCGGCGAAGCGAAGCTCGGCGAGTTCGTGGCCAAGGTCAAGGACAAGAACTCCAACGTCAAGCTGATGGGCTTCGGCCATCGCGTCTACAAGAACTACGACCCGCGCGCGAAGCTCATGCGCGAGACCTGCCACGAGGTGCTGGCGGAACTCGGGCTTCGGGACGACCCGCTGTTCAAGCTCGCGATGGCGCTGGAAAAGATCGCGCTCGAGGACGAGTACTTCGTGTCGCGCAAGCTCTATCCGAACGTGGACTTCTACTCGGGCATCGTGCAGAGCGCGCTCGGCATCCCGACGACGCTGTTCACGGCCATCTTCGCGATGGCGCGGACGGTGGGCTGGATCGCGCAGTGGAACGAGATGATCTCGGACCCCGAGCAGAAGATCGGCCGGCCGCGCCAGTTGTACACGGGTGCGGCGCGGCGGGATGTCAAGCCGATCGGGGAGCGCTGATCCGTCAAGGGGGCGGCGGCATCCATACGGTCAGCGCGCAGTGCGCCGACGCATGGATCGCGTCGCGGTCGGTCGTCAGCAGCGTCAGGCCGTGCCTCACGCATAAGCGGGCGATCAGCGCGTCTGTCGTCGCGAGCTGGACGCCGCTTCCCCGGCAGACATGCGAAGAGCGGCCGCCTCGATGCGATCGTCACGATCGGGCACGAGCAGCGGGAGGGCGTAGGAACGGTCGACGCGCTCTTGTGCACTCGTGGTCCCGAGAAGCCCTGTAATAACTCCGGGAGAATGACGCCCATGGTCACGACCGTCTCGCCGTCTTCGAGTGCCTGGCGCAGTTCCGATACCTCGGCCGCCGTTGAAGTTCGTCCCGCCTAAACGCCAGCGACCAGACGCTCGTATCGACGAGGAGCGTCACTACGCGAACGTTCCGCCTCGGAGTCGTACGAAGCTTCCCATTCCAGCTTGCCCATCAGGTCGATCAGCCCCTTCTGTCGACGCCGTGCGACGAATGATTCCAGCGCCGTGCGTCACGGCGGCTTTCTTGGGGGCGCCGCTGACAGCCAATGCCCTGTCGACGAGCTCGGGATCGAGTGAAAGATCAGTGGCCATGTGTGTCTCCTTGCATCAGGCCACTCATACGTCTTGATTCCACCGCGATCATGGCGACAGGATCTCTTCCTTCATCGGCGCCCTGATCCTCAGCGGTACCTCAATTTCGCGCTCGCCGACACCGGCGCCGCCAGCGCGGCTCGCAGGGCTGCCGACGATGCGTCGAGCTGTTGCCGCGTCGGGGCTCATCCCCTGATGCGCCGTCTTCGTGTCGTCGCCGGTGTAGACGCGGGGCCGCCGGTGGTGGCGCGCATGTGCACGACGCGTTGCCGACGCTCTCGGCCGGCCGCCCGGTGGCGAACGAGGCGGCACGGTGCTATCCTCGAAGGCTTGGGTAGCATCGTTCCACGAGCCGCCCATCATTCGCGGAGCGGCCTGGTCGCCAAGCGGAGGTTGATTTCAGCCCGAAGTCACCCACTCGTCACCCGGGATACCCGGGGAAAGGTGAAGCGTCATGATGCAGGAATCGCGTCTCGATTCGTATCTCTTCGGCGGCAACGCCCCCTATGTCGAAGAGCTCTACGAGACCTACCTCGACAATCCGGGCGCCGTGCCGGAGCACTGGCGCGAGTACTTCGACCAGTTGCAGCACGTGCCCGCGCCCGATGGCAGCAACACCATCGATGTGCCGCACGCGCCCATCGTCACGTCGTTCGCCCAGCGCTCGCGCGACCGTCGGCTGACGCCGCCCAACGCGGCCAACGACGGCCTCGCGACCAAGCAGGTCTATGTCCAGCAGCTGATCGCCGCGTATCGCTTCCTCGGCGCGCGCTGGGCCAATCTCGACCCGCTGAAGCGTCAGGAACGGCCGAGCATCCCGGAACTGGAGCCGGCGTTCTACGACTTCTCCGAAGCGGACATGGCGACGATCTACCCGGCGCCCAACACGTACTTCGGCTTCGAGGAAGCGTCGCTGCGCGAGATCGTCAAGGCGCTGCGCGAGACCTATTGCGGGTCGATCGGCGCGGAGTTCATGTACGTCAGCGATCCGAAGGAGAAGCGCTGGATCCAGGAGCGTCTGGAATCGATCCGCGCCAACGCGCACTTCCCGGCGGCCGAACGCAAGCACATCCTCGACCGCCTGACCGCCGCCGAAGGCCTGGAGCGCTATCTCGCGACACGTTACGTCGGCCAGAAGCGCTTTTCGCTCGAAGGCGGCGAGAGCTTCATCTGCTCCATCGACGAATGCGTGCAGCGCTGCGGCGCGCAGGGCGTGCAGGAAATCGTCATCGGCATGGCCCACCGCGGCCGCCTCAACCTGCTCGTCAACGTCCTCGGCAAGATGCCGTCCGACCTCTTCGCCGAGTTCGAGGGCAAGCACGTCGACGACCTGCCGTCGGGCGATGTCAAGTATCACAAGGGCTTCTCCAGCGACGTGTCGACGCCCGGCGGCCCGGTGCACCTGTCGCTCGCGTTCAACCCGTCGCACCTCGAGATCGTCAACCCGGTCGTCGAGGGTTCGTGCAAGGCGCGGATGGATCGTCGCGGCGACGTCGACGGCAACCAGGTCGTGCCGATCCTGGTCCACGGCGACGCGGCCTTCGCCGGCCAGGGCGTGGTCATGGAGACGCTCAACCTCGCGCAGACGCGCGGCTACGGTACGCACGGCACGATCCACATCGTCATCAACAACCAGATCGGCTTCACGACGTCGGACCCGCGCGATTCGCGGTCGACGCTGTATTGCACCGACGTGGTCAAGATGATCGAAGCGCCGGTGTTTCACGTCAACGGCGACGACCCCGACGCGGTCATCCTGGCCACGCAGCTCGCGGTCGACTACCGGATGAAGTTCAAGCGCGACGTCGTCATCGACATCGTCTGCTTCCGCAAGCTCGGCCACAACGAGCAGGACACGCCGGCCCTCACGCAGCCGCTGATGTACAAGAAGATCGGTCAGCATGCCGGCACGCGCAAGGTCTACGCGGAACGTCTCGTCGCGCAGGGCGTGATGACGGAGGCCGAGACCGAGCAGTACGTCACCGACTTCCGTGCGGCGATGGACGCCGGCAAGCTGACGGTCGATCCGGTGCTCTCGAACTTCAAGAGCAAGTACGCCGTCGACTGGCTGCCGTTCCTCAACCGCAAGTGGACGGACGTGGCCGACACGGCCGTGCCGATCGCGGAGCTGAAGCGCATCGGCGCGCGCCTCACGACGCTGCCAACCGACTTCAAGCCGCATCCGCTGGTCGAGAAGGTCATCGCCGACCGCAAGCGCATGGCGCTGGGCGAGCAGTCGCTCGACTGGGGCATGGGCGAGCACCTCGCGTTCGCGTCGCTGGTGGCGTCGGGCTTCGCGGTCCGCATCACCGGTCAGGACTCCGGCCGCGGCACGTTCACGCACCGCCACGCCGTGCTGCACGCCCAGGACCGGGAGCGCTGGGACGCAGGCTCGTACATCCCGCTGCAGAACGTGTCCGAAGGACAGGCGCCGTTCAACATCATCGACTCCGTCCTGTCCGAGGAAGCGGTGCTCGCGTTCGAGTACGGCTATTCGTCGGCGGAGCCCAACACGCTGGTGGTGTGGGAGGCGCAGTTCGGCGACTTCGTCAACGGCGCGCAGGTCGTGATCGACCAGTTCATCTCGTCGGGCGAGGTCAAGTGGGGCCGCGTGTCGGGTCTCACGATGCTGCTGCCGCACGGCTACGAAGGCCAGGGTCCGGAGCATTCATCGGCCCGTCCAGAGCGCTTCCTGCAACTCTGCGCCGACAACAACATGCAGGTCTGCCAGCCCACGACGCCGGCGCAGATCTTCCACCTGCTGCGTCGTCAGATGATCCGGCTGTTCCGGAAGCCGCTCGTCATCATGACGCCCAAGTCGCTGCTGCGTCACAAGGAAGCGGTCTCGGACCTGCACGACCTCGCCAAGGGTGGCTTCCAGACCGTGATCCCGGAGACGGCCGACCTGGACGCGAAGAAGATCAAGCGCGTCATCGTCTGCTCGGGCAAGGTCTACTACGACCTGCGCACCGCGCGCGGCGACCGCGAGGACACGGCCATCCTGCGGCTGGAGCAGCTCTATCCGTTCCCGCACAAGGCGTTCGCGGCCGAGCTCCGGAAGTATCCGCACGCGACCGAGATCGTGTGGTGCCAGGACGAGCCGCAGAACCAGGGCGCGTGGTTCCAGATCCAGCACAACCTGCTCGAGAACCTCGCCGACGACCAGAAGCTTTCGTACGCGGGCCGTCCCGCTTCGGCATCGCCTGCAGTGGGCTACTACGCCAAGCACAACGAGCAGCAGAAGGCGCTGCTCCAGGCGGCCTTCGGGCGGTCGCGAGGGCTGGTGCTGGGCAAGTAGGCCTCTGCTCCGCCGATCCTTACCGCTGTCACCCCGGCGAAG
>CAZZWS010000068.1:3129-6588 GCA_964657795.1 Beijerinckiaceae bacterium | reverse complement strand
TGACAACGAACACACCAACGAATCAACAAGGTCGACACGATCGACCGCACCCGACAATAACAACGGAGTTCCGCATGGCCCTCGTCGAAGTCAAGGTTCCACAGCTGTCCGAATCGGTCGCGGAAGCGACGCTGCTGCAATGGAAGAAGAAGACCGGGGACGCCGTGGCGCGCGACGAGGTGCTCGTCGAGATCGAGACCGACAAGGTGGTGCTCGAGGTGCCGTCGGCTTCGGCCGGTGTGATGGGCGAGATCGTGATGCCGGACGGCAGCACGGTCACGTCGGATCAGGTCATCGCGATGATCGACACCGATGCGAAGGGTGGTGCCGCACCAGCGCCGGCGGCTGCCGCTCCGGCTCCGGCCGCGCCCGCGCCCGCCGCACCATCGCAGCCCGCGTCTTCCGCGCCGCGGGCCGTGTCCACCAGCGCACCGGTCGCGATGCCGTCCGCTGCGAAGATCATGGCCGAGAACGACGTGGCCGCCGATCAGGTGACCGGCTCGGGTCGCGATGGCCGCATCACGAAGGGTGATGCGCTCGGCGCTGTGGCGTCCGGCGCCGCAAAGCCGGCCGCGTCCAACCTCACGTCGACCAAGGCCCCGACGCCACCCGGCACCACGCCGCTCGACGGTCGCACCGAACAGCGGGTTCCGATGTCGCGGCTGCGTCAGCGCGTGGCCGAACGCCTGCTGCATTCGCAGGCGCAGGCGGCCATCCTCACGACCTTCAACGAGGTCAACATGGCCCCGGTGATGGAGATGCGCACGCGCTTCAAGGACAAGTTCGAGAAGGAGCACGGCGTCAAGCTCGGCTTCATGTCGTTCTTCGTCAAGGCCGTGCTGTACGCGTTGAAGAAGTACCCGATCGTCAACGCGTCGGTCGACGGCACCGACATCGTCTATCACGGCTACTTCGACATCGGCATCGCGGTCAGCTCCCCCCGCGGCCTGGTGGTGCCGATCCTGCGCGACGTCGACCAGATGAGCTTCGCCGACATCGAGAAGAAGATCGCCGAGTTCGCCGGCAAGGCCAAGGATGGCAAGCTGGCCATCGAGGACCTCACCGGCGGTACCTTCTCCATCTCCAACGGCGGCACGTTCGGCTCGATGCTCTCGACGCCGATCATCAACCCGCCGCAGTCCGCCATCCTCGGCGTCCACGCGACGAAGGATCGGCCGTGGGTCGAGAACGGCCAGGTCGTGATCCGCCCGGTCAATTACTTCGCGATGTCTTACGACCATCGCATCATCGACGGCCGCGAGGCCGTACTGGCCCTGGTCGCCATCAAGGAAGCGCTCGAGGATCCGGCGCGCATCCTGCTCGACCTCTGATCACCGGCGGCCATCGATGTCCATCGCCGACGAGATCGATCGCCTGGCCGCGCAGCACGCGGCGGGCCGCCTGAACGACGCCGAGTTCGAGAGCGCGAAGGCGCGGCTCTTCGCGGAGCCGCCAGGTTTCGAATCGACGCCGCGGGGATGGCAGGCGCTGGCCTCGGATTCCCAGGCCCAGGTGGAACGGCTGCGACGTTCGCTGTCCGATCGCTGGATCGGTGGCGTCTGCGGCGGCATCGCGCGGATGATTCGCGTCGAGAGCTGGATCGTCCGCCTGATCTTCGTCATCGCGTTGCTGTTCGGCGGCTTCGGCTTGCTGCCGTACGTGTTGCTGTGGATCTTTGTGCCGCTGGAAGGTCGCTGATCCCGATTGACAGCAGCGGGCCCCGGCGGCGTCACGCCCGCGATCCGCTGATCCGTTTCTTCGGCGCCGCTTGCAAGCGGCGCATTCGTTCACAAGTAAAGGATGGCGTGCGACTCGCGCGCCTCCGTCAGGACATTGAACCATGAGCAAGAACTTCGACGTCGTCGTCATCGGTGGCGGCCCCGGCGGTTATATCGCGGCGATCCGCGCGGCCCAGCTCGGCCAGTCGGTCGCGTGCATCGACGCGTGGCAGAACGCGAAGGGCGGCTCGGCGCTGGGGGGCACCTGCACCAACGTCGGCTGCATTCCGTCGAAGGCGCTGCTCCAGTCGTCCGAACACTTCGAGCAGGCCGGGCACGAGTTCGCGGAGCACGGCGTCGTTGTCGGCAGCCTCGGGCTCGACCTCGGACAGATGCAGAAGCGCAAGGACAAGGTCGTCCAGCAGAACAACGACGGCATCACCTATCTCTTCAAGAAGAACAAGGTCACGTCGTTCCTCGGTCGTGGTGCGTTCGTCGGCAAGGTCGCTGGCGGATTCGAGATCAAGGTGACACGGGACGGTGCTCTGGATGAAAGCATCGTCGGCAAGCAGGTCATCGTCGCGACCGGCTCGAACCCGCGGCCGTTTCCCGGCGTGCCGTTCGACGAGAAAATCGTGCTGTCCAACGCCGGCGCGCTCGCGATCGGCGCCGTGCCGAAGAAGCTGTGCCTGATCGGCGCCGGCGTCATTGGCCTCGAGATGGGCAGCGTGTGGCGACGGCTCGGCGCCGAAGTCACGGTGCTCGAGGCGTTGCCCGACTTCCTCGCGGCAGTCGACTCGCAGATCGCGAAGGAGGCGAAGAAAGCCTTCGACAAGCAGGGTCTGTCGATCACGCTCGGCGTCAAGATCACGAAGATCACGACCGGCGAAAACGAAGTCACCGTCGACTGGACCGATGCGAAGGGCGCGGAGCAGTCGATGACCTTCGACCGCCTGATCGTCTCCATCGGACGCCTGCCCAACACCGATGGACTCGACGTCGACGCCATCGGCCTCAAAGTCGACGAGCGCGGCTTCGTCGTGGTCGACGGCGACTGCCGGACCAACGTCGAGAACGTGTGGGGTATCGGCGACGTCGTGCGCGGGCCGATGCTGGCGCACAAGGCCGAGGAAGAGGGCGTCGCCGTCGCCGAACGGATCGTCGGCCAGAAGCCGCACATCGACTTCAACACCGTGCCCTGGGTGATCTATACGCATCCCGAGATCGCGTGGGTCGGTCAGACCGAACAGTCGCTGAAGTCGGTGGGCCGCGAATACAAGGCGGGGACGTTTCCGTTCATGGCCAACGGTCGCGCCCGCGCGCTGGGAGACACGACCGGCATGGTCAAGGTCATCGCCGATGCGAAGACCGACGAGATCCTGGGCGTGCACATGGTCGGACCCGGCGTGTCCGAGCTGATCGCCGAAGCCGTGGTCGCGATGGAGTTCAAGGCGGCCGCCGAGGACATCGCGCGCATCTGCCATGCGCATCCGTCGTTGTCGGAGGCGACCAAGGAAGCCGCGCTCGCGGTCGACAAGCGCACGCTCAACTTCTGAAGCCAGCGGCGCGCTGCAACGACACCGCATGCGAACACGGCGTCGCCACCGCGCGGCATGAACGTCCGCGAGTTCTACGACGAGGCGCTAACGCGTCGCGGCTTTCAGGCCGATGCCGCGCAGCGCGCCGCGGTCGATCGCCTGCAGCGGCTCTACGACGAGCTCATGGCCTTCAAGAAGCGACG
>CAZZWS010000068.1:0-3119 GCA_964657795.1 Beijerinckiaceae bacterium | reverse complement strand
CCGGTTGGTGCGCGCGCTGAACCGTACGACGCCGCCGCGCGGCGTCTACCTGTGGGGTGGCGTCGGTCGCGGCAAGAGCTTCCTGATGGACAGCTTCTATTCGGTGGTGGGTGTGCAGCGCAAGACGCGCATCCACTTCCACGAATTCATGCGTGGCGTGCATCTCGAGCTCGATGCGCTCAAGGGCATCGCCGATCCGCTCGACGAGGTCGCGCGTCGCATCGCGAAGCGCTACCGCCTCCTGTGCTTCGACGAGTTCCATGTCAGCGACATCGCCGACGCGATGATTCTCCATCGACTGTTGTCGGCGCTGTTCGAACTCGGGGTGGTCCTCGTGATGACGTCCAACTACCGGCCGAACACGCTGTATCCGGAAGGTCTGCATCGCGACCGCATCCTCCCGGCGATCGCGCTGCTCGAGGAGAAGCTCGACGTGCTCAACGTCGACGGCGGCGTCGACTACCGGACGCGCACGCTGGAACAGACACGGACCTATCTGACGCCGCTCGGCGCCGCGACCGACCAGACGTTGCGCGACAGCTTCGAGGCGATCGCGGAGGCGGGCGACGAGGAACCCCGACTGACCATCGAGACGCGCGTCATCAAGGCGTTGCGGCGTGCCGGCGGCGTGGTGTGGTTCGACTTCGCGACGCTTTGCGGCGGGCCGCGTTCTCAGAACGATTATCTGGAGCTCGCCAACCGCTTCCACACGCTCATCCTGTCGGAGGTGCCGCAGATGAGCGCGGCGCTATCGTCCGAGGCGCGACGGTTCACGTGGCTGGTCGACGTCTGCTACGACCGTCGCGTCAAGCTGATCATGTCCGCAGCGGTCGCGGCCGAAGAGCTGTACACCGCGGGCGCGCTCGCCAACGAGTTCGTGCGCACGGTCAGCCGCATCCACGAGATGCAATCGGTCGACTATCTCCGGCTCGAGCGGCGCGAGGCGCGGGTCGACATCTGATCGCCGCGTCCTCTCTTCCATAATCGTGTCATGACCCATCGATCCAGGCTTTCGACGACTCGTTTCCTTCTCGTGGCAGCGTCGATCGCGGGCGCCGCGATCACGACTCCCGCTGGCGCCGCGTCGACCGTATCCGAGGTCGACCTGCTGCGCGAGCAGTTTCCGGTCGGCTCCATCACCTCGGTGCCGCGGGCCGATGCCGCGCTGGGTGCGACCGCCGGGGCGAAGGCCCGCGTGGAAAAGGACTATCTGACGACGGCGCGCGACTGCATGAAGACGATCCTCGTCAACGACTGTCTGGAACGGGCCCGTCTGCTGCAGCAGAAGCGGCTCGCGGACATCGCCGCGGTGGAGCTCGACGCCAATCGCTTCAAGCGTCGGGATCACGCCGACAGGCTCGACGCCGACCGCGCGCAGCGCGAGGCCGAGCGCCGGGCCAAGGCGCCCGCGGACGCGGAGCAGCGCGAGAAGAATCGGAAGTCGTTCGAGGGCAAGCAGACCCAGGCTGCGCACGACATCGCCGATCGCAAGACGTCGGACGAGAAGCGCGCGAAGTCGCCACCGCGGAAGCCGACCGCGAAGCCGCAGCCGCCGAGCGCGCCCGAAGTCGCCGCCGCGCAACGTGCGAAGAACGCGACCGATTACGCGAGCAAGGTCAAGGAGGTCAAGGAGCACGAGGACGCGATCCAGCGCCACCTGGTGTCGAAGGCCGCCGATCGCAAGCGCCGTGCCGACGCGAAAGCCGCGAAAGACGCGGCGGCCACCGCACGCGCCGCCCCTGTATCGGCACCTGTACCGGCGGTGCCCGCCCCTGCGGCATTGCCCGGCATCGCCGGTCCGAAGCCCTGACCGCCGTGGTCGCAGTTGGACACGTCCCGCAACGCCCGTCGTCGCCTGAATCCGCCTCGGCGACAGGACGCTACAGCCGTGGGACGCGTTCCAGCTCGAGGCCCGGGTCTTCCGGTCGCTTGCTGCGGATTTCCTCGGCCGGCTCCATCCGCACGATGGCCAGCGTGCAGTTGTCTCCGCCGCCATCCGCTCGCTCGCGGGCGATCTGGATCAGCCGTTCCGATGCCTTGCGCGGCGGATAGGTGGTCAGGATGACCGCGAGTTCGTTGTCGGTGAAGTAGTGCCACAACCCGTCGCTGCAGATCAGGAACGTGTCCCCCGGCGACAGCGCCTCGGCGCTGCCGAAATCGATCGACGGCTGCTTGTTGGTGCCGAGCGCGTGCGTCAACAGGTTGGACAGGCGATGCGAACTGGCGCCGCGTCGATCGAGCTTGCCTTCGCTGACCAGTTGCTCGACGTACGAGTGATCGATCGTGCGATCGACGAGCCTGCCATGGTTGAAACGATAGATGCGGCTGTCGCCGACGTGGGCCCAGTCGGCGCGATGCGGCTGGACCACGATGGCCGCGAGTGTGCTGTGCGGCTCCTTCTCGGTCGACAGCGCAGAAAGGCGGATGACGAGATGCGCCTCGTTGACCGTTTCGCTGAGCAGCGAGCGGATCGACTCGCCGACCGAGTATTCCTCGAAGAGATTCCTGGCGGTGCTCATGACCTGCTGTGCGGCCATGGCCCCGCCGGTCTTGCCGCCCATGCCGTCGGCGAGGACGAAGAGCGCGGAGTCGGGCAGGCGACGGGACGTGAAGATGCCGACGCGGTCCTGCTGTTCGGCCCGGTCGCCGAGGTGCTGACCGGTGCAGGCCGTGATCCGTAGCGGCGCCTGGGTCGTGGCGCCGACGGGTCGTGCTCCTTCGGATGGGCGATCTGGAATCACGGCTACGGATTTACAATGGACCTCCGCCGCATTATGGCACGCACCCTATCGAACCCTTGGCATGGAAGATCAGGCGATCCACCACCGCATCATCGAACTGCAGGTCGAGCATCGGGACCTCGACGACGTGATCGGGCGGCTGACCGATCTTCCCGGGCACGACGAGCTGCAACTCCGTCGGCTGAAGAAGAAAAAGCTGCAGATCAAGGATCAGATCCTGCAACTGCAGATCCAGCTCGTCCCCGATATCCCCGCCTGATCCTCGCGCCGACCGGTACCTTGCGCTCTTCCCGAAGGATGGGGACGTTCGTCGTCCGCTCCCGTCGCTCACCGCCGAGTCCCTCCTGAACAGCCGCGCCTTGTCTTCATCGACCCTTG
>CAZZWS010000067.1:0-18224 GCA_964657795.1 Beijerinckiaceae bacterium | reverse complement strand
ATACGGCCGGTCCGTTCATTCTCCTGCCCGAGGGTGTCGCCCGCTTCTTCTCGGTGGGTGCGTTGAACGAAGGTCCCTTCCCCGAACATTACGAGCCGATCGAGTCGCCGTTGTCGGTGAATCTGTTCAGCCCCGACAACGCGAAGACCGTATACAACCCGGCCGCGCGCGTGTTCAAGAACGACCTCGAATTCATCGGCAAGGCCTCCGAGTTTCCGTACGCGGCCACGACCTACCGGCTGACCGAGCACTTCCACTACTGGACCAAGAACACGAAGACCTCGGCGATGCTGCAACCCCAGCAGTTCGTCGAGATCAGCGAAGTCCTGGCGAAGGAGAAGGGCATCGTCGCGGGCGACATGGTCAAGGTCAGCTCGAAGCGCGGCTTCCTGAAGGCGGTTGCGGTGGTGTCCAAGCGGATCAGCACGTTGACCTGCAACGGCCAGACCGTGCACACCGTCGGATTGCCCAACCACTGGGGCTTCAACGGGGTGACCAGGCCGGGCTACGTCGTCAACACGCTGACACCTTTCGTCGGTGACGCCAATACCCAGACGCCGGAATACAAGGCGTTCCTCGTCAACGTGGAGAAAGCCTGATGTCCAATCAAGACATTCTTGCCCGCTCCGCGACGACGACCCCGTCGCCGCAGGCCCGCAATCATGCGATCCCCGTCGCGAAGCTGATCGACGTCTCGAAGTGCATCGGCTGCAAGGCCTGCCAGACCGCGTGCAGCGAGTGGAACGATCTCGAGTACTCGGTCGGCACCAACACCGGCGTCTACGACAACCCGCACGACCTCGAGGCCAACGCCTGGACGGTGATGCGCTACTTCGAGACCGAGAAGCCGGATGGCGACCTCGACTGGACCATCCGCAAGGACGGCTGCATGCACTGCCAGGACCCGGGCTGCCTGAAGGCGTGTCCGTCGCCGGGCGCGATCATCAAGTACGCCAACGGCATCGTCGACTTCAACTCCGACAACTGCATCGGCTGCGGCTACTGCGTGACCGGCTGCCCGTTCAACGTGCCGCGCATCTCGAAGACCGATCACAAGGCCTACAAGTGCACGCTGTGTTCGGACCGCGTCGGCGTGGGTCTCGAGCCGGCTTGCGTCAAGACCTGTCCGACCGGCGCGATCATGTTCGGCACCAAGGAAGCGATGATCGACCAGGCCGACGAGCGGATCATCGATCTCAACGAGCGCGGCTTCAAGAGTGCGGGGCTCTACAACCCGGCCGGCGTCGGCGGCACGCACGTGATGTACGTTCTCAAGGACGCGAAGAATCCGCAGAACGTGCACCTGCCGGTCGACCCGACCATCTCGCCGCTGGTGTCGATGTGGAAGGGAATCACGAAACCGCTGGCGTCGTTCGCGCTCGGGGCCATCGCGCTGGGGGGCTTCCTGCACTACATCACGGTCGGTCCGAAGGACGAGCCCGTCGATGACGACGACATGGACCCGAGCGAAGAGGATCCGGAGAAGCTGCATCATCCGCATCGTGAGGGCCACACCGACATCCGCGAAGTCAGGAGGGGACCATGAGTGCCATCCACGTACCCGCGGCCACGCGGCCGGGCATCGTCCGCTACAAGGCGAGCCAGCGCGCCAACCACTGGCTGACCGCCATCGCGTTCGTGCTGCTCGCGCTGAGCGGCCTCGGCTTCTTCCACCCGGCGTTCTTTCCGCTCACCTATCTGCTGGGCAGTCCGCAGTGGGCGCGCATCCTGCACCCGTGGATCGGCGTGTTCATGTTCGTCAGCTTCACGATCCTGGCGGTCAGCATGTGGGCCCGCAATCTGTGGGCGACCAACGACACGCAGTGGATCAGGCAGATCGGCGATGTCGTCATGAACCACGACGAGAAGATGCCGCCGATCGGCAAGTACAACCCGGGTCAGAAGATGCTGTTCTTCGTCCTGATCGGCGCGATGGTCGTGTTGCTGCTGACCGGCATCGTCATCTGGCGGTCGATCTTCGGCGTGTACTTCCCGGTGCCGGTCCATCGCGTGGCCGTGCTGCTGCACGCGTTCAGTGGCTTCGTGCTGATCGCCAGCATCTTCGTCCACATCTACTCGGCGATCTGGGTCAAGGGGTCGATCGGGGCGATGGTCCGGGGTACGGTGTCGCGCGCCTGGGCGTTCCACCATCATCCGCTGTGGTATCGCGAGATGACGGGCCAGGGTCCATCGACAGGACCCGTGGATAGCGAACCACGCGTCTGATCGCAGGGGCCTCGAAAACGCCGGCGCTGCCGGCGTTTTTTTTGCGCGCTATCATCGAACCTCTCTCGCAAGACATTCATGTTCACCGATCCGAACGATCCCCTGATCCAGCCCGGCGTGATCCCGCTGCATGCGTCCGCGGCCGATCCGATCCTGCTGGCCGATCCGTCCACAGTGTTCGCCGAGCGTGCGCAACGCTTCGTGCAACTCGCGGCGCGCGACGACGGGCAGCGGACGTTTTTCGCGTTCATGGCGCATCTGTCGCGCATGCAGCACGCGGCTGCAGCGGCCTTCGATCCTGGCGCGGGCCCGAGCGCGGACGCGCTGGACCTGCGCTACTCGATGCAGATGCCGATCCTCCCGGCCGGACTCGCCGAGCGCGACCCGCGGTGGATCGCGGCTTTGCGCAGCGTGCTGGCGCTCAGCGCGGCGAGCGGCGATGCGCTGCCCGAAGCCGCCTCGGCCGCACGCACACGCCTCGCCGCCGCGGACGACGAGAGCCTCGACTCGCTGGCCGGCGCCTTGCTGACCTATCAGTACGAAGCGCTCGCCACCGACGAGGTCGCGTGGCTGACGGCTGGGTTGCAGGTGTACTGGGTCGTTGCCATCGCCCGTCTCGGACGGGCGCGCGTGCGCGAGCTGGACAGTTACGGCGTCTGTCCGTGCTGCGGCGCGCTGCCGGTCGCGAGCGTGCGTCTCATCGGGGGGCAGCAGCAGGGCCTGCGTTATCTGGTGTGCTCGCTGTGCGCGACGCAATGGCATCTGGTCCGCGTCAAGTGCAGCCATTGCGAGTCGACGAAGGGCATCGGTTATCTGACGCTGTCGTCCGATCCGGACAGCGAGGCCGGCAAGGCCGCAGCCACGCGCGAGGTCGTCAAGGCCGAGGTCTGCGACGAGTGCTCCAGCTATCTCAAGATCGTCAGCAAGGAAGCCGATGTCGGTGCCGACCCGGTCGCCGACGACCTCGCGACGCTGGCGCTCGACCTGCTCACCGACGCGCGCGGCTATCTGCGCGTCGGACCCATTCTGTTCATCCACCCCGGCGCTCCGGAATCATGACGATGGAGATCCGTCGCCTGATCGCCGCCGACTCGGCCGCCTATCGCGTGCTCATGCTCGAAGGCTACGAGCTGCATCCCGAAGCCTTCACCTCCAGCGTCGCCGAGCGCGAGCCGTTCCCGATGACGTGGTGGGAAGGTCGCGTGAAGGACGGCGACGACGCCGAGGAGATCGTCGTCGGCGCGTTCGACGAAGGTCGTCTGATCGGCGTCTCGGGCCTGCGCTTCCTGCAACGCTCGAAGACGCGCCACAAGGCCAACCTCTACGGCATGTACGTGCCGGCCAGCTTCACCAAGCGCGGCATCGGACAGCGGCTCGTGACCACCATCCTCGACGAGGCGCGCAAGCGGGAAGGCGTGCGCATCGTCCAGCTCAGCGTCACCGAAGGCAACCGCGAGGCCGAGTCGCTGTATGCCAAATGCGGTTTCGTGGCCTACGGCGTCGAGCCGTTCGCGCTGATGCTCGACGACGGCTACGTGTCGAAGATCTACATGTGGATCGACCTGAAGGCGCCCGCGCCCACGCCATCGTCGAGCGATGCCTGATACGCACGATGCGGTGATCGTGCGCCGGCCGCCGGCGATCGATGCGCTGCTCCGCGATGCGGGGATGCAGGACGCGGTCGCCGAGCACGGCGCTACCAGCGCGACGACGGCGTTGCGCGCGGTGATCGACGAAGCCCGCGATGCCTGGCGTCGCGGCGAGGACAGCGATCCGGTGAAATTGATCGAAGCGGCCGTCGCCCGTCTGCACGCGCGTCGCGCATGCAACGCACGCCGCGTCTTCAACTGCACCGGCACGACGCTGCACACCAACCTCGGTCGCGCGCCGCTGGCCGACAGCGCGATCGACGCTGCGGTCCGGGCGATGCGTCATCCGCTCACGCTCGAATACGACCTCGCTTCCGGCGGGCGCGGCGATCGCGACGATCTGGTCGAGTCGCTGATCCGCGAACTCACCGGCGCCGAAGCGGCCACCATCGTCAACAACAATGCGGCGGCGGTGCTGCTCGCCCTGGATTCGCTCGGCGGTACGGGTCTGTCTTCGCGCAGCGCCCAGAAGGAAGTCATCGTCTCGCGCGGCGAGCTGATCGAGATCGGCGGGTCGTTCCGCGTTCCCGACATCATGCGGCGCGCGGGTTGTCGGCTGGTCGAGGTGGGCGCCACCAATCGCACGCACGTCGCCGACTACGTGCAGGCCATCACGCCGAAGACCGCGTTGCTGATGAAGGCCCATGCGAGCAACTACCGCATCGAGGGCTTCGTGGCGCAGCCGGACGAGCGCGCGATCGCCGACGTCGCGCATGCGGCATCGGTGCCGTTCCTCGTGGACCTCGGCGCCGGCGCGCTGATCGACCTCGCGGCGTACGGCCTGCCGCACGAGCCGACGGTGGCCGAGACCATCGCCGCCGGCGCCGACGTCGTCACGTTCTCCGCCGACAAGCTGCTCGGCGGTCCGCAGGCCGGCATCGTCGCGGGACGACGCGACCTGATCGCGAAGATGAAGAAGAACCCGTTGAAGCGTTGCCTGCGTTGCGACAAGGCGACGCTGGCTGCGCTCGAAGCCACCCTGCTGCTGTATCGCGAGCCCGAGCATCTCGTCGCCAGGCTCACGACGCTGCGCTGGCTGACGCGTCCACGCGAAGCGATCACGGCGATCGCGACGCAGTTGCTGCCGGCCTTCGCGGCAACGCTCGCGGGGCACGCCGTCGTGACCGTCGAGGACTGCCTGAGCCAGATCGGCAGCGGCGCACAGCCGGTCGACCTGCTGCCGAGCGCCGCGCTCGTCATCCGTCCTCCCGTGGTCCGCGGCGGCCGCGTGCTGCTCGCGATCGAGGCCGGTCTGCGCGCGTTGCCGATCCCGATCATCGGTCGCATCTCCAAGGGCGCCCTGCGGCTCGACTGCCGGACGGTCGAGGATGCGGAGGAGCTGCTCGCGAGCTGGTCGTGCTTCGCGATGCCGAAAGCGAGCGGGCCGGCATGAGCCGTGGTGCAGCGATTCGATGATCATCGGCACGGCCGGGCACGTCGATCACGGCAAGACGTCGCTGGTCCGGGCGCTCACCGGCGTCGACACCGACCGCCTCGCTGAAGAGAAGGCTCGCGGCATCTCCATCGAGCTCGGATTCGCGTACGCGCGGTTCGGCGACGCGACCGATGACGATGCGGCCGAACCCGTCGGCTTCATCGACGTTCCCGGTCACCGCAGGTTCGTGCAGACGATGATCGCCGGCGCCGCGGGCGTCGACCTCGGCCTGCTGGTGGTCGCCGCCGACGATGGCCCGATGCCGCAGACCGTCGAGCACGTCGCCATCC
This sequence comes from Beijerinckiaceae bacterium, assembly GCA_964657795.1. Classification (GTDB taxonomy): domain Bacteria; phylum Pseudomonadota; class Gammaproteobacteria; order Burkholderiales; family Burkholderiaceae_D; genus CAHJXF01. Next base: position 12,624 of record CAZZWS010000067.1, on the reverse strand, counting down.
TGCGCTGGCTCGGCGTCCCCGACCTGGTCGTGGCGCTGACGAAGGTCGACCTCGTCGATGCGGCGCGTGTCGCAGCGGCGACCACCGAGATCGCGGCATTGCTCGCATCCACGGCCTGGGCGGACGCCCCGATCGTGCCCGTCTCGGTGGCCACGACCACGGGACTCGACCGGCTCAGGCACGCATTGCTGACCCATCGACATGCGCGGGCGGAGCGCGACGACGCGTCGCACTTTCGTCTCGCGATCGATCGGGCGTTCAACCTGCGCGGCATCGGTCTCGTCGTCACGGGCACCTGCTTCGCCGGGTCCGTGGCGATCGACGACGTGCTGACGCTGCTGCCGGGCGGCCTCACCGCCCGCGTCCGCGGCATCCATGCGCAGGACCTGCCGGTCGAGCGGGCGCAAGCCGGGCAACGCGTGGCTCTCAACGTCGTGGGTCGCGGCGTCGAGAAGAGTGCGGTCACGCGGGGCATGTGGATCGTCGCGCCGGCCATCGCGATCCAGGCGGACCGCATCGACGTGGCGCTGTCGAACGCCGCTGCCTCGCCGTTCGACACGCGGGCCTGGCGCGGTGTCCGCTTCCATTGCGGCGCGACGTCGTGCAACGCACGCGTGGTGCGGCTCAGCGACGACGATCCATCGCTGGCGCAGGTCGTCCTCGAGCACCCGGTCCACGTCCTCGCGGGCGATCGCTTCGTGCTGCGCGACGCGAACGGCGCCGACGACACGTCGGGCAGCGTGGCCGGCGGCGTCGTGCTCGACATCGACGTGCCGACCCGCGGTCGACGCGGCGTCGAAAGACTGCGGCTGCTGACGGTCGCCGCATCCGGCGACGCGCGGGCGACGCTCGCGCAGGCGATCGCCGACAGCGCGAAAGGCATCGCTCTCGGACGCTGGAACGCCACCCACGGAACCACCTTCGACGCGGCCGACATCGATGCGGAAGCCGTCGGCAACGAGACAGTCGGCATCACGCTGTTCTCGCGCGGGCGCTGGGACGAGTTGCGGACCCGCGTCGTCGACGTCCTGGCCGCGGAGCACGCGCGCGCGCCCGACGCGGTGGGTCCGGGCCGCGACCGGTTGCGCAGGATGGCGGCGCCGTCGGCCAGCGCGAGCACGTGGACCGCGTTGATCGACGGGTTGAAGGAGGGCGGCCGCATCGCGCAGACCGGCGCATGGCTGCACCTGCCCGCGCATCGCGTCGAGCTGTCGATCGAGGATCGCGCGCGCTGCGAGCGCGTCCGTCCGCTGCTCGCCGATCCCGCGACCGCGAAGAACCCGCCGCGCGTGCGGGACGTCGCCCGCATCCTCGGCGAAGACGAGGCGCTGATCCGCAGCCTCTTCGTCCGTCTGGCGTCGCTGGGCCAGCTCTACCGTATTGCGCACGATCACTACTATCTTCCCGACGCGGTCCGCGAGCTGGCCGACGATGTCGGGGCGGTGGCGGCGACCGACGGCGTGGCGAAGGCCGCGTCCTTTCGGAACCGGACCGGCGTGGGTCGCAAGGTCGCCATCCAGATCCTGGAATTCTTCGATCGCGTCGGCTTCACGCGCAGGGTCGGGGACGATCATCGCGTGATCCAGCCGTCGTTGTTCGACGGGTCATGACGATCGGGGAAGATCGATGAACCGATCGCCCGACCTGTCGTTCGATCCGTCGAGACGGGCTGATCGAGCCGACCGATGGCATGCTCATGCCGACGGCGGCGCCCGGCCTCTGTTCACGCCGAATCGGGAGCGCATCGCGGAGCTGGGCAAGCGATCCGGATCGCGGGGGGCGGGCGAGGCTCGATGCGGAACCATGGCCACGACGCGTCGCGTGTCATGCTGATGCTGATCTGAGGAAGAGACACGCTCCCGGTGGGGCGGCCGGACTTCAAATCCGGACAGGGGCTGCCACGCGGTCCCGGGTGGGTTCGACTCCCATTCTCTTCCGCCCTCGGCAAAACGGGCAATCCGTTCGGCGGCGCGCCGAGCGTGGATCCGACCAACGAACGTCGTCGACGGCCGCCCGGTCCGCGGTCCTCATGTTTGTCGAGGATCATCCGAAACAGGTTGATGCTTGCGACGTTCCGAGATGTTCCGGAGAAACCAATGGATGTGAAGACAGCACCGACGTTCGATGATGCGGAGGTCGTGTCGTACCTCGACACCGCCGACGTCGATCAGCTCGATGCGCTGGAGTTCGGGGTGATCGGGTTCGATGCGGGAACCCATGTCAGGGTCTACAACGCATGGGAGTCGCGTCACGCGGGCCTCGCGCGGTCGATCATCATCGACCAGCCGATGTTCACGCACGTCGCGCAGTGCATGAACAACTACATGGTCGCGCAGCGCTTCGAGACCGCGCTGGCGGCCAGGCAAACGCTCGACGCGACGATCGACTACGTGCTGACGCTGCGCATGCGACCGACCAAGGTCCGGCTGCGCATGCTCTCGGTACCCGGCATGGCGCTGCGTTATCTGCTGGTCCATCGGAACGTCTGATGATCGTGAACGCGCCCGACCTTGCGAGCGAGTACGAGGCGCTGATCCAGTTCCTGTATCTGGCGCCCGTCGGTCTCTTGCAGATCGCCAGCGACGGGGAGATCCTCATGATCAACCCGATCTCCGCGCAGTTGCTGATGCCGCTGGCGCGCGATGCGACGCTCGCGAACCTGTTCGTCCTGCTCGAGCCCGTGTTGCCCGACCTGCGTCATACGGTCGCGGCTTTCAGCAGACCCCATGGCATGGTGTGCGACGGACTGCGCATCCAGGTCAGTGCCGGCGCGCGCGGCGGCCCCGATCCGCAGATTCTCTCGCTGACGCTGCTCAAGCTCGACGAATCGCGCCTGATGGTGGTCCTGAGCGATATCTCGCAGCAGGTCAGGCGTGAACGACTGATGCGCCAGAACGACGTCTGGCTCAGCGCCATCCTCACCGACATCTCCGACTACGCGCTGGTGAGGCTGGACGGTTCCGGTCGCGTGCTCGAATGGAACGCGAGCATCGGCCGGGTCACGGGATTCGACGCGGCTGCGGTGGTCGGTCAGCCGTTCTCCGTCTTCTATCCACCGGACACCATCACCGCGGAGCGGGTCATCGATCGCCTGCGCGAAGCCGACGAGGACGGCTGGAGCCTCGACGACGGGTGGCGGCTGCGCGCCGACGGCAGCCGCTTCTGGGGCAGCGGCCTCGTGACGATCATGTCGAGCCGCGACGACGCGACGAGCGCACCCGCCGCATCGAACCACCCGGCGCCGGGCGAAGCGGACTATTGCCTGATCATCCGCGACATCAGCGACAAGCTCGAAGCCACCGAGCGACAGCGACGGGAGACATCCTGCGATTTCCTCACCGGGATCGCCAACCGTCGCGCGTTCTTCGAAGCGGCCGACCTCGAGATCGGCCGCTGGCAACGGGCCCCGCGGCCGCTCGCCATCATCGTGTTCGACGCCGACCACTTCAAGGCCGTCAACGATGGCCACGGCCACGCGGCGGGCGACGCGGTATTGCGCGACTTCGCGCAGGTTCTGACGACGACGTTCAGGCCGATCGATCTCGTCGCTCGCATCGGCGGCGAGGAATTCGCGGTGCTGATGCCGTCGACGGTACCGGCCCAGGCGCTGGCCGCCGCGGAGCGCGTGCGCGCCATGGTGGAGAACCGCCGCGTGAGCGTGGACGAGACCGAAATCGCCTACACGGTCAGCGGAGGCGTCGCGTCGATGGCGGCGAACCTGAGCGGACTCGATGCGCTGATGAAGCTGGCCGACACCGCGTTGTACCAGGCCAAACGGGCGGGTCGCAACCGTATCGCCGGTGCGCCGACCGAACCCGAAGGCGGCGCGACGCCCTGATCTGCGAAACTCACGAACGCTCGACACGCACATGCCTCAGACCTGCGACGACGCGTACGACGCGCTGACCCAGTTTCTCTATCTGGCGCCGATCGGTCTCGCGCAGATCACGACGACCGGCGTCGTCGAGATGATCAACCCGATGTCCGCGCAGCTGCTGATGCCTCTGTCCAGCAACGGCAACCTGGACAACCTGTTCGTCGCGCTCGCCGACGTCGCACCCCGGTTGTCGATGCTGGTCGATGCGTTCGTCGCGCCGACCGGGGTCGTCTGCAACGCGATTCGCTTTCGCATCGAGCCGGCTCCCGGGCGACGCGAGACGCCGCAGGTGATGTCTCTCAGCCTGCTCAAGATCAGCCCGGACAAGCTGATGGCGGTCCTCAACGACGTCACCTTCGAAGCGCAGCGTGAACAGCAGGGCCTGATCCGGCGCCTGCAGGACGCCGCCCGCACCGACAGCCTCACGCAGCTGCCCAACCGACTCGCCATCCACGAATTCCTGCAGGATCTGCGTGCAGGATCGTCGGCGCTGATCCAGCGCGGATTGGCCGTGATCTTCCTCAACTGCGACCGCTTCAAGCAGATCAACGACACGTTCGGCCACACGTCCGGCGATGCGACCCTGTGCATGATCGCCGACCGGTTGCGCTCCCTGCTGCGCGGCACCGACGCGCTGGGACGCGAAGCCACCGTCGAGCCGATGGCCGCGCGCATCGGGGGCGACGAGTTCGTCGTCGTGCTTCACGACCTGGCGCGGCCCGACGACGTCCACGCCATCGCGCGCCGGCTGATCGACGGGCTCGCTCAGCCTTACGGCGTCGAGAGTCACCAGATCCGCTGCAGCGTGAGCATCGGCATCGTGCTGGGCGCGCAGGCCGGAGACGACCCCGACCAGGTCCTGCAGGACGCCAGCATCGCGATGAGCGAAGCCAAGCGGCTCGGGGGCGGACAGCACGTGGTGTTCGAGCCGGCCATGCGCCAGCGCGCCGAGCGACGCGGCAATGCCGAAGCGGAACTGCGACGCGCGCTCGCGCAGGACGAGCTGTTCGTGATGTATCAACCGGTCGTGCTGTTGCAGGCCGATGGCGGAATCGACCATGCCGCGGGCGTCGAGGCGCTGGTGCGCTGGCGCCATCCGACGCGCGGTGTCGTGCCTCCGCTCGAGTTCATCGGACTCGCCGAGGAATGCGGTCTGATCGGCGAGCTCGGCAGCTTCGTGCTCGCCACGGCGTGTAGAGAGTTCAGCGGCTGGCAGGCGACGCTCGGCTCGCGCGCGCCGCGTCTTCTCGCGGTCAATCTGTCGCGGGCGCAGCTCGCTGGCGACGGCTTCGTCGGATCGGTGCGCGCCATTCTCGCGGCCAGCGGCATGCGGGGCGAGCAGTTGCAGCTCGAGGTCACCGAGAGCCTGGCCGCCCAGGACGAGACGGTGCAGGCGCGGCTCGCCGAACTCAAGTCGCTCGGACTGACGCTGGCGCTCGACGACTTCGGCACGGGCTATTCGTCGCTGGCCAGCCTGCACCAGCTACCGGTCGACACGGTCAAGATCGATCGTTCGTTCGTCAGCCAGGCCGCGACCAGCCATCATCATCGCGTGCTGATCGAGGCGACCGTGCGCGTCGCCATGAGCCTCGGCATGCGGACCGTCGCAGAAGGGATCGAGACGGAAGCGCAGGCGACCGTGGTCCGCGCCCTCGGCTGCGACAAGGGGCAGGGCTACCTCTTCAGTAAGCCGCTGGAGGACGCGGCGCTGCGCGCCTGGCTGCGGGCCCGGGAGGCTGGGGTCGACCCGGATGCCGGGCACGGCGACACGGACGTGCGCGACGCACTGTGCTGCCCGGTCTGACCGGGTCGATGGTTCACGACTTCCTGAGGCTGGCGCAGATCGACTGCGACAGGGGCCTGAACGCGTCGTCGCCCTTGATGGTCTGCTTGATGGTGAGGTAGTCCCATGGGTACTTCGAGTCCTTCGGCGCCTTGACCTGCGTGAGGTAGAGGTCGAACACCATCCGTCCATCGTCCCGCACCTTGCCTCCGTTGGCGTAGAAGTCGTTGACCGGCAGCTTCTTCATCTGCTCGGCCACCTTCAGCGCATCGTCGGTGCCGGCCGCCTTCACGGCGCGCAGGTAGTGGGTCACGCTCGAGTAGGCCGCGGCCTGGACGACCGTCGGCATCCGCTTCTGGATGTCGAAGAAGCGGCGCCCGAATTTCCGCGACTCCTCGTTGCGGTCCCAGTAGAAACCGGTCGTCATGTAGATGCCCTGGGCCGACTCCAGCCCCATCGAGTGGATATCGGTATCGAACATGATGGTCGCTGCGAAGCGCTTCTTCTGCGTGAGCCCGAACTCCCTGGCCGTCTTGATCGTGTTGATCATGTCGTTGCCCGCGTTGGCCAGGCCGATGACCTTCGCGCTGCTGGCCGACGCGGTCAACAGATAGGACGAGAAGTCCGTCCCCGGAAACGGATGGCGGATTTCGCCCACGACCGTGCCGCCGTTGCCGCGGACGACGTCGCCGGCGTCCTTCGCGAGCGCGATGCCGCCCGCATAGTCGGCCACGATGAAGTACCAGCTGTCGCCGCCTTCCTTGAGGACGGCCCGTGCCGTGGAAGCGGCCAGCGCATAGCTGTCGGGCGACCAGTGGAAGACCGTCGGGCCGCAATCCTCGTTGGTGATGCGCGTGCTCACGGCCGCGGTGATGTTGATCAGCTTGCCTTTCGACTTCGCGACCTGCACGGCCGCGAGCGCGGCCGATGATCCGGGCAGGTCGATGAGGTAGTCGACGCCGCTGTTGTCGTACCAGTCGCGCGCCTTGCTGCCCGCGATGTCCGCCTTGTTCTGCATGTCGGCGACCAGCACGGTGATGGGTCGTCCGAGCACCTTGCCGCCGAAGTCCTCGACCGCCATCCGCGCCGCGACCGCGGAACCCTGGCCCGACAGGTCCGAGTACGTGCCGGAGAGGTCGGTCAACACGCCGATCACCACCTTGTCGTCGCTGAAGGCGGGCTGCTGCGCCGTCGCCGGCTGTACACACATCGCCAACGCGACGATCGTCGCGAGCATTCCCGCTCGTTGATTCATGAGGTCTCCTGTCTGTCTTCTTGTGGTCGGATCGGTGCGAATTCGGCGATGCCGCGGCTGAGCACGGCGCGCCCTCGTGCGTCCTCGACGGCGAAGGCGACGTGTCCCGTTCCACGCGACGCGAGCGGCGCGTGCTGCAGTCGAATCACCTGGTCGGGCGTCAGCAGATTCGAGAAGCGCGCGCCGAAGCGTCGCAACCGTGCCGGGTCGTCGGACGCATGGAGGTGGATCAGGCGCTGGCAGGCGATCGCCCAGGTCGATGTTCCGTGCACGACGAGATCGGGGTAGCCCGCGGCCCGTGCGAACGCGCGCTCCGTGTGGATCGGGTTCCAGTGGCCGCTGCATTCCGTGTAGAGGAAGGGCAGCGCGCGCGAGATCTCGATCGGACATGACTCGCGAGACGGGTCGTCCCAGGTCGACGGACCGAGGTCGGGGCCGAATTCCCCGAGGGTAGCGTCGTCCACGACCGGGCAGTCCCGGAACAGCGAGCCGATCCAGCTCGTCGCGACCGGCTGGTTCGTGCGGGCCGAACGCGTCTCGACCTTGCAGACCACCAGTGCGCCCGCCGTGGTGGGTCGGATGCCGGCCACCGCGACCGTCAGCTCCAGTCGATCGCCCGGCCGGACGAGCCGTTGCACGGTCGTGTCCTGGAAGGCATGCAGCAGTCTCTCGAAGTAGCGCTCCTCGGGTGCGCCGATGGCGCCGATGTAAGGCTGGCGCAGCAGCATCGGCCACTCCAGCACCACGAGGAAGGCGGGCGGTGCGACCGGGCCGCCCGCGACGCCGTCGTCGAGATAGCGGTCGTCGGTGGCGCCGATCGCCGCGGCATAGGCCGACGTCATGCGGAAGGTGACGTCGAACACTTTCCGATCGACGACGGTGCCGACCGCCGTCGTGCCGATCGCAAAGCTCACTGCAGCTTCTCCTTGCGGATGCGGATGCCGGCGGCTTCGCGATCCCACGTGTCTTCGGTGAGTCCCTGCTTGCGCAGCACGTGCTTCTCGACCTTGGACGTGGGCGTCTTGGGGAGCGCGTCGACGGTGCGCAGGTAGCGCGGGACCATGAAGTGCGGGACGCGCGCCTGCAGGTGGTCGATCAGCGCGATCCGGTCGAGCGCTTCGCCGGGCCTCGGGACGACCACCAGCAGCACTTCCTCCTCGCTGTCCGCGCTCGGCACACCGACCGCTGCCGCTTCGGCCAGACCGGCGTAACGCAGCGCCTCGCATTCGAGCTCGAACGACGAGATGTTCTCGCCGCGTCGGCGGATCGAGTCCTTGACCCGGTCCACGAAGAAGTAATCGCCGCCGGCGTCGCGGCGGAACGCGTCGCCGGTGTGGAACCAGCCGTTGCGCCACGCCCTGGCGGTCGCTTCCGGCATGCGGTAGTACTCGGTGAACAGCGTCCACGGGCTATCGCTGCGGACCACCAGTTCACCGACCGATCCGACCGGCACTTCGCAGTCGTTGGCGTCGACGATGCGCACCTGCATGCCGGGCCGGACGCGTCCGCAGGTCTTGGCGAGCACGGGGTTGCGCTCCGAGCGGATCGGCGCGGACACCTCGCTCATGTTGAAGGTGGTCAGCACGTCGACGCCGAAGCGCGCCTTCAACGTGGGCCCGTCGTCGCCGAGCGGCAGCACCAGCACCTGGCGCAGCCGATGGTCGCGGTCCGCCGGAGACGGCGGCCGCTTCAGCAGGAAGCCGGTCATCGCGCCGAGCAGGATCGTCGCCGTTGCGACGGCAGAAGTCGAGGAAGGTGTCGGTCTGGAAGCCTTCGAGCAGCGCGATCGAGGCGCCGCGGGCGAGGGCGCCGTACACGGTGAGCGTGCCACCGGCATGGAAAAGCGGCAGGTTGACGACGTGTCGATCGTCCGGTCCGATGCCTTCGAGGCACTCGACGCCCATCGTGTAGAGGTGGAGATAGGACGACACCACGGCCTTCGACGGGCCGGTCGTCCCGGACGTGAAGCAGATCGACTGCGCGTCCCAAGGCTGCAGGTCCGGCGGGGTGATCGCCGCTCCCGGGTGATCGAGAAGAGTCGTCGACCGCAGTTCGATGCCGGCCGCGGCGAAGCGGGCTTGATCCGCGGCCACCTTGTCGGCCGACGTGAACACGGTCCTGATCCGACCCCGGCGCTCGATCTCGAGCAGTCGATCGACGAGGTCCGGATGCGCGACCATCACTTCGGCCTCCGACAGGTCGAGCACGTGTTCGAGCAGCGCTCCCTTGTAGGCGGTGTTGATCCCGACGTAGACCGCGCCGCAGTAGCCGGCCGCGATGAAACAGCGCAGACCGAGCGGACCGCACGGCAGCCAGGTGACGAGCTTGCCGCCGGCCACGAGCCCGTGCGCCATCAAGCCGTGCGCCGCTCGCGTCGCCTGTTCGCGGGTGGCGGCGTACGACCAGCTCTCCTCGTTGTCGAAGACGACGAAGACCTGCTCGGGCGATTCGCGACAGTAGCGGTCCAGCACATGAGGCAGGACGCAGTCGTCGCGCGCGGGTATGCGGGGGTCGTTCATCGATGTTGCCCGGATCCTCGAAGTCGAAATGCGTCGGCGGGGCCTGCGCATCTTCCCGCTGCCCGGCGCTGTCCGCATGGTCGTGGAAGCCGGCGTCGCGCCCATCGTCGGAAGCGACGATTTTGACGCCGCGAGACCGACCTGCGGCTCGCTCAGCCCATCAGACCGAGCTTGCGGGCCACGGCGATCGCCTGCGTGCGGCTGGTGACGTTGAGCTTGCCGTTGATGTTGCGCAGATGGGTGCGGACCGTGCTGTCGGTGACGCACAGCCTGTCGGCCATCACGGCGTTCGAGTCGCCTTCCGCGAGCAGGCCGAGCACCCGCAGTTCGCCGGGCGTCAACGGTTCGAGCGGCAACCGGCGATCGGTCGCGACCGGGGGCAGGGACGCGTCGATGCCGAAGCCTTCGCAGAGCCGCAGCAGGTAGTCGGCGAACAGCGGGCCGCACCGCGCCGTGCGCTGCGTCTCCTGATCGGCGAGCCTGCGCACCAGAGCGCCCAGCAGCGGTCCCTCGTCGACGACGAGCCGTCGCAATCCCTCGTCGAACGCTTCCTCGAGCGCTTCGCGCAGTCCCGCCAGCGCCGGATCGCTGTCGTCGCGATGCCGGGCGATGGCGAGAATGAGACGCAGCTTGAGGGCGCGACGATGACTGCTGGCCGCGCGCGAGCGTGCGATCTCGGCCTGCAGGGCGTCGACCGCCTGCCGCGCGTCGCCGGCGAGCGCCTGCCAGCGCAACGCGCCGACGCGATAGTCCTCGCTGTCGGTCGGCAAGCGGAACGGGGTCAGCCGCTCCCAGATGCCGCTCGCGTGCGCGCGGCGCAGCTCTTCGGCGGCGGCTGCCGCATGGCCCTGGATCAGGAAGATGCGCGCGCGTTCGAGCCGGGCGCTCGCCGCGACGCGAGGCAGTTGACGCTGGTGACCGAGATACTCCAGCTCGATCAACCACTGGAACGTCCGATCGATGTCGCCACGGCTGAACGCCATGCGCGCGAGCATGGCGTAACCGAGGATCATGTGATCCGGCAGGCCGACGTCGCGCGCGAGCGGGACGTAGACGTGCAGCAGCCGCTCGGCCTGCGCGAGATCGTCGCTTTCGTAGACGGCCAGCGCATGCAGCACGCCCGCCCAGGCGTTGCCGCCGACGCCGGACGTGTTGGCGTGCGGCGTCGCGTGCACGGCCATGCGGAAGCGCGCGGCGGCCTGCCGCATGCGCCCTTCCTGAAGATCGATCAGGCCCTCCACGGACTCCGAGTACATGACGTTGAAGCGACTCGCGTGCCGGCCCTGTGCCTGCCGCGCCAGGTCGAGCTGGCGACGCGCCTCCGGATATCGACCGTGGACGAAGTGGATGTGCGCCATCGCGTTGCAGAGCACCGCGTACGGAAAGGAATCGGCCTGCGGCAGATGCTTCAGGCCCTCCGTCCCTGCGACCCAGGCCTCTTCGTAGCGGTCCATCATCGCGAACAGGGCGGGGCGCAGCGCCAGCAGCTTGATCGTGGTCTCGCGATCGGCGCACGCGCTGTTGAGCCGTTCGAGCAGGGCCAGCGCGTCCCATGGCCCCTGCGTGAAGCACAGCGCCCATGCGCGCACGACCTGCAGGTCGGATCGATCGGCCAGGGCAGCCTCCGGAATGGCGGCGAACCAGCGGGTCAGCAGCCGCAGCCTGCCCTCGGCGAGCAGGTCCTCGGCGTGCAGCGACATCAGCGTCAGCGCGTGATCGACCGATCCGGCCTCGATCGCATGATCGATCGCCGGCACCGGTCGGCCCTGCGCCTCGTACCAGCGGGACGCGCGCAAGTGCAGCGCGCCGGCGGCGTGCGGCTGCTCGCGCTCGAGCTGCGCCTTCAGGAAGCTCGCGAACAGCGCGTGGTAGCGATAACCCTTGCTGTCGTCATCGTCGCCGTCGATGGGTGTCACGAAGAGATTGGCGGCGACCAGCATCTGTAGCGTCTCGGCGCTGCCCCCTTCCGTGACCAGCGCATCGCAGAGTGGCGCGTGCAACTGCCGCAGGATGCTGGTGCGCAGCAGGAACTGCCGGACGCGCGGCGTCTGACGGGACAGCACGTCGTCGACCAGGTATTCGGTGACCGCCTTGTTCGAGCCCGAGAACTGGCGAATGAACTCGCTGCGCGCGTCGCGACGTTCGAGCGACAACGAAGCCAGCAGCAGCGCGGTCACCCATCCGTCCGCCTTCTCGTGCAGGCTCAGCAGGTCGGGCGCGAGCAACGGCAACTGACGACGGCGTTGCAGGAACTCGCTGGTCTCCTCGAACGTGAAGCGCAGGCGATCGGTGTCGAGCTCCAGCAGCTCGCCGCGCGCACGCAGACGGCCCAGCCCGAGCTCCGGCAGGCCACGCGAACCCAGCACCAACCGGCCTTTCTGCGGCAGCCGTTCGATCATCTCCGCCAGCAGGCTCAGGACGGCCGCGTCGTGGATCACCTCGACGTCGTCGAGGAACACGACGATGTCGCGTTCCCGGGAGGCCAGATGGTCGATCGCTTCGACGCCGGCCAGCTCGGTCTGCGGCCGGGACGCGCCCGACGCGATGTGGCGTGTCCTGCCGCGGACGATGGCGGTCAGCGCTGCCGCGAGGCAGGTGACGAAGCGGGACGGATCGTTGTCGGCGGCGTCGAGCGTCAGCCAGGCCGTGTCGACCCCCTGGTCCTCGAAACGCGCACGGCACTGCGACATGGCGGTCGTCTTGCCGAAGCCCGCGGGCGCGCGGACCAGGACGAGCCTGGCCGTCGACAGGCGACAGACGTCGTCGCACAACGCCAGCCGGGGAACCTGCGACTGCGTGGTCGCGGGCGGATGCAGCTTGGCCGCCAACCGCCGCGTGAACGGATCGGCGGCCGGCGTCGTCGGCCGTCGGGTCGGGCGACCGGGCGACAGGGAACGGACGTGCGAAGAAGGCATCGGAGGCGGGTGCGGGCGAAGCGGCGGTCGGGCGAGCAGCTTCCTTGGGCCGCCGACCGGTGTCAATCCGTGACGATACGGGGCTGCGCGAGCGACCGCTCATCGAACGTCACGTCGAATCGTCGCTTTCGACGAGGCGGGAGACGGGTTCCGTCCGCAGACTGCGCGAGCGCGCTTGCCCGAGCCGCGTCGTGAGCAGACAGGAAACAATCCATGAAACTCGATCGATCGGTCATCGCGGTGGCGTTGCCGCTCACGCAGCAAGCGGGCGTCGC
>CAZZWS010000066.1:0-18435 GCA_964657795.1 Beijerinckiaceae bacterium | reverse complement strand
ACGCGAGCCACTCGTCGAGCGCGCGCACCGGCTCGATGCCGGCCACGCGGTTGCGACCGCACTGCTCGCTGGCCGCGACGGCCAGCGCCTGCCAGTGCGCGCGTCGCGACTCCGCCCGATCGCCGGACAGCCGCAGCACGCTGCGCGCCATGCCGAGCGGGGCGACGCTCACAGCGCCGAGCTCGATCGTCTTCTCGACGGTCCAGTCCATCTTGTCGCCCGACGACAGGCCCTGCGCGATGGTGAAGGCCCACGGCGACTCGCATTCGCGCGGGTCGAAGCGGACGATCTGGATCTCCGCCTCGGGCTCGCGCGCCTCGATCAGCTGCGCCACGTACTCGCCACCCTGGCCATTGAAGACCGTCAGCATGTCACCCTGACGCAGCCGCAGGGCACGCAGCGCATGGCGGGTCTGGGCGCGCGGCAGGGTGGTGGGCTGCCCGACGTGCAGCGGGACGTCGACGTGGAAGCGCGGCAGGGTCATGGGATGGCTGGTAAAATCATGGGCTCGTCGCGGGACAGGTCGCAGCGCCCTGTGAGTGACGTGCCAACGATTGTCCCACTCAGCACCGACCAGGCGAGCCGATCAAGGCCGATTCTTCAATGACCGCTTCAGGCACCGCTTCAGGCTCAGCTCCCACCGCGATGGTTGTCACGCCGGTCGTCATGGCCAACGCGATCCGCGCGCTCGCCATGGACGCCGTGCAGAAGGCCGACTCCGGCCACCCCGGCATGCCGATGGGCATGGCCGACATCGCGGTGGCCCTGTGGAAGCATCACCTGAAGCACAACCCGGTCAATCCGCTGTGGCCCGACCGGGACCGCTTCATCCTGTCGAACGGTCATGGCTCGATGCTGCAGTACGCGTTGCTGCACCTGACCGGCTACGACCTGCCGATGAAGGAGCTGGAGAACTTCCGCCAGCTCCACTCGAAGACGCCGGGACATCCGGAGCTCGGGCTCACGCCGGGTGTCGAGACCACCACCGGTCCGCTCGGCCAGGGCTTCGCCAACGCCGTCGGCATGGCGCTCGCCGAGCAGCTGATGGCCAAGGAATTCAACAAGCCCGGCCATACGATCGTCGACCACGACACCTACGTGTTCATGGGCGACGGCTGCATGATGGAAGGCATCTCGCACGAGGCCGCGTCGCTGGCCGGCGTGTGGCAGCTCGGCAAGCTGGTCGCGTTCTACGATCACAACGGCATCTCGATCGACGGTGACGTGCGCGGCTGGTTCAAGGACGACACGGCCGAGCGCTTCGAGGCTTACGGCTGGAACGTGATCGGCGGCGCCGACGGCATCGACGGTCACGACGTCGAAGCGATCAGCGCAGCCATCAACGAGGCGCTGGCGCAAGACAAGGGCGAAGCGAAGCCGACGCTGATCGTGTGCCGGACCATCATCGGTCGCGGCTCGCCGCATCGGGCCGGCACGGCCAAGGCGCACGGCGAGGCGCTCGGACCCGACGAGGTCGCAGCGACGCGCGCCGAACTCGGCTGGACCTCGCCGCCGTTCGTGATCCCGAAGGAGGTCTACGCCGCGTGGGACGCGAAGCCCGCCGGCGCGAAGCTCGAGAAGGACTGGAACGACCGCTTCGCCGCCTATCGCAAGGCGTACCCCGACGACGCGGCCGAGTTGCTGCGCCGGCTCGCGGGCGACCGTCCGCCGACCTGGCCCGCCACCGTCGACAGGCTGTTGGCCGACTGCGCCGCGAAGAAGGAGACGTTCGGCACGCGGAAGGCGTCGGCCGCGGCCATCGCGGCCTTCGTCCACGAACTGCCCGAGATGTTCGGCGGATCGGCCGACCTCACGCCGAGCAACAACACCGACTGGAAGGGCATGCAGTCGGTGAAGGTCGCGGCCGATGGCGGACGCTACGTGCACTACGGCGTTCGCGAGTTCGGCATGGCCGCGATCATGAACGGCATCAACACGCACGGCGGCTTCCTGGCGTTCGGCGGTACGTTCCTGACGTTCTCGGACTACATGCGCAACGCCATCCGCATGGCGGCGATCATGAAGCTGCAGACGCTGTTCGTGTTCACGCACGACTCGATCGGCCTCGGCGAGGACGGCCCCACGCACCAGGCGGTCGAGCACACGTCGTCGCTGCGGCTGATCCCGCATCTCGACGTCTGGCGTCCGGCGGATACGACCGAGACCGCGGTGGCGTGGGCCACGGCCATCAACCGCAATCACCAAGACAAGCGCGGCCCGAGCGCCTTTCTGCTCAGCCGCCAGAACTGCCGCTATCTCGAGAAGACCGAGCAGCAGACGAAGTGCATCGCGCGCGGGGCCTATGTGCTCGTCGACGCGCGGGACGCCAAGGTAGTGCTGATCGCGACCGGCTCCGAAGTGCAGCTCGCGGTCGATGCCGCGAAGGTGCTCGCGGACCAGGGCATCGCCGCGCGCGTGGTCTCGATGCCGTCGACGTCGGTTTTCGATCGCCAGGCCGTCGACTACAAGGCATCGGTCCTCCCCGCCGGCATCCCGCGCGTGGCCATCGAGGCCGGCGTCACCGATTACTGGTGGAAGTACGTGCGGGCCGAGGGCGCCGTGATCGGCGTCGACAGCTTCGGCGAGTCGGCACCGGCGAAGGACGTGTACGGCTTCTTCCACCTGACGGTCGACAACGTGGTGGCGACGGCGAAGAAGGTCATCGCGGGCGCCGCTTCATGATCGATGGCTCGTCTCCGGCCATGCATCGCCTGGGCCGAGCTGGCTACGTGTGTGCTTTGGCAGGCTTGACGACGGTCGCGTTCGGCTGTGCGGGTCCGGGTGTGCCACCGCTCGCAGCCGGCACCGAAGTCGCACCGGGGGCGGCCTGCAGCGCGGACGCAGTCACACCGCAGGTCGTCGAGACGAGTCCGGCAGCCTTACCGGCCGAAGTGTTCGAGCGGGCCCAGGGCTGGGAATCCAGAATCGCGTTTCGCGTCGACGAGCGTGGTGGTCCGAACTCGATCGACGTCACGTTGACGCATGAACGGGACGATGCCGACGCGATCGTCTCTGCGCTCGGCACCGCGTTCGCGGGATATCGATTCTGCGCACCAGCGGCCTATTCGCCTGCCACGCGCTGGACCGCCGTGCTGCGCTTCCGTCCCGTTTTCGCATCGCACGAGTCCGGCGACACGCGCATGTTCGTTCAGATGTTCATCCCCGCTTACACGCGTGACGACCTCCATGCGGGCCGGGTCGGCGCGAATCGTGTCAAGGCCACGTTCACCGACGAGGGCAGACCGAGCCGACTGCTGCTCGTGACGAGCAGCGGTGACGCCGTGCTCGATATGAAAAGTCTCCAGGCGATGGCTAGCTGGCAACTCGTCTTCCGTCCCGGCGTTGAGCCGAAACGACCGATCACCTTCGAGCAGCCATACAGCTACGCCATCCACTGAACCTCGCGCTCGGCTGAATTTCTTTACTTCATCAACTCAAACATCATGACCATCAAAGTCGCCATCAACGGCTACGGCCGCATCGGCCGCAACATCCTTCGCGCCCACTACGAGGGTGGCAAGAAACACGACCTCGAGATCGTCGCCATCAACGACCTCGGCGACTCCAAGACCAATGCCCACCTGACGCAGTACGACACCGCCCACGGCAAGTTTCCGGGCACCGTCGTCGCCGACGGTGACGCGATCGTGGTCAATGGAGATCGCATCAAGGTCTTCGCCGAGCGCGACCCGGCCAAGCTGCCGTGGGGCTCGATGAACGTCGACGTCGTGCTGGAATGCACCGGCTTCTTCACGACCAAGGCGAAGGCGGGTGCGCACATCGCGGGTGGCGCGAAGAAGGTCATCATCTCCGCACCGGGCGGCGCGGACGTCGACGCGACCATCGTCCACGGCGTCAACCATCGGGTGCTGAAGGCCGGCGACACGGTCATCTCCAACGGCAGCTGCACGACCAACTGCCTGGCCCCGCTGGTCAAGCCGCTCAACGACAAGATCGGCATCGAGAGCGGCCTGATGACGACGGTGCATTCGTACACCAACGACCAGGTCCTCACCGACGTCTATCACGAGGACCTGCGTCGCGCGCGCAGCGCCACGATGTCGATGATCCCGACCAAGACCGGCGCCGCCGCGGCCATCGGCCTCGTGATGCCCGAAATGAAGGGCAAGCTCGACGGTTTCGCGATCCGCGTGCCGACCATCAACGTGTCGATCGTCGACCTGTCGTTCATCGCGTCGCGCGATACGACGGTCGACGAGGTCAACGCCGTGATGAAGGCCGCGTCCGAAGGCGAGTTGAAGGGCGTGCTCGACTACAACGTCGAACCGCTGGTCTCGGTCGACTTCAACCACAACCCGGCGTCGTCGACATTCGACGCCACGCTGACGAAGGTGTCGGGTCGCCTCGTGAAGGTCACGAGCTGGTACGACAACGAGTGGGGCTTCAGCAATCGCATGCTGGATGCGACCGTCGACCTGATGACGGCGGAGTGACCGTGCCGACCCGACTCGTCGGGCTCGCAGCGATCGCCGTGGTGTTCGCGGCCTGCGCGACGCCGCCGACCGAGGTGACCGACATCGGCTCGGGCGCCTATCAGATGATCAAGCGCACCCAATTGCTGTCCGATCGCTCGGACAAGCTCAAGGCGCAGGTCGAGGAGCAGGCGCTCGCGTTCTGCGCGAAGCAGGGCAGGGCGCTGACCATCCTCGATTCCAGGACGATCGACCCGGACCCGCCGGCGTATGCGACGGCGACGATCCAGTTCCGCTGCGTCGCGCGCACGCCGTGAGCTGCGCGTGCCGCGCATGTGATTCCTAACGACAAGAAGCCCATGAATTTCCTGCGCATGACCGACCTCGACCTCGCCGACCAGCGGGTCTTCATCCGTGCCGACCTCAACGTGCCGCAGGACGACGTCGGCGGCATCACCGACGACACCCGCATCCGCGCGTCGGTGCCGGCGATCGAGGCGGCGCTGAAGGCGGGGGCGGCGGTGATGGTCACGTCGCATCTGGGCCGTCCCGTCGAAGGGCAGTTCAAGCCCGCCGACTCGTTGCAGCCGGTCGCGGTCCGTCTGGCGGAATTGCTGAAGCGCGACGTACGCCTGATCTCCAACTGGATCGACGACGCGTCGTGGCAGGACAGCCTCGATCCCGACGAGGTGGTGCTGCTGGAAAACTGCCGCGTCAACGTCGGCGAGAAGCAGGACGACGACGCGCTCGCGCGGAAGATGGCGGCGCTGTGCGACGTCTACGTCAACGACGCGTTCGGCACCGCGCATCGCGCCGAGGCCACGACCCACGGCATCGCGAAGTACGCGCCGATCGCGTGCGCGGGCCCGTTGCTGGCTTCCGAGCTCGATGCGTTGAGCAAGGCGCTGCACGATCCGAAGCGGCCGCTCGTCGCGATCGTGGCCGGCTCGAAGGTCTCCACCAAGCTGACCATCCTCGAGACGTTGTCGGACCGGGTCGACCAGCTGATCGTCGGCGGCGGCATCGCCAACACGTTTCTCGCGGCGATGGGCAAGCCGATCGGCAAGTCGCTGTCCGAGCCCGACCTGGTCGCGGACGCGAAGAAGATCATCGACAAGATGAAGGCTCGCGGCGCCGACGTGCCATTGCCGATCGATGTCGTCGTCGGCAAGAGGTTCTCGGCAGACACGGAAGCGCGCACCATCGGCGTCGACGACGTGCTGGACGACGACATGATCTTCGACGTCGGTCCGCAGACCAGCGAACTGATCGGAGCGATCGTCGGCAAGGCCGGTACGATCGTGTGGAACGGCCCGCTCGGCGTGTTCGAGTTCGATGCGTTCGCCAGCGGCACCGAGCGTCTCGCGAAGGCCATCGCGTCGGGTCCGGGCTTCTCGATCGCCGGTGGCGGCGACACGCTCGCGGCGATCGCCAAGTTCGGCATCGAGAAGGACGTCGACTACATCTCGACCGGCGGCGGCGCGTTCCTCGAGTTTCTCGAAGGCAAGACGTTGCCGGCGGTGGCCATCCTGGAAGAGCGCGCCGCCGGCCGGGATCCGCGCGATTAGCGCGAGACGACGAGCGGCGGGCGTCCGTCGTCGTCGCGCCTGCGCGGGGCCATCTTGGATCAGCGACTTCGCACCGCGCAAGTCGCGCTAGCGGTCGATCTGGATTGACACAGCAACGAGTCCGAGCCGCGCGGCGAGCGTCATGGAGCGTGGGTCCGCGCGCCGCGGTCGCCGTCCAGAACGGTGGTTCGGTGTCCCGGTCGCGCTCGAGTCCTCGCGGGTATCGCCGATCGGCATTCGCATGAGCCTCGTCCATGCGTCCCTGTACCGCGAGTTTCTCGATGTCGTCCAGGAAATCGAGTGGTGACGGACGAGTCGGAATGATCCTGGACCGGAGTTTCCATCGACGCGCAACGCGATCTGATGTGGAAATGACGATTTTCTGACGTTTGGACCAGGGGACGCTGACGGTCACCGACCAAGATGAACCTGGAGGGTCATGCGGAGCGCGTCGTTGCGCTCCGCCGCTGCCGTCACCCGATCCATTTCCCGAAAGCAAACGAACATGAATCTCTTCCGGCAAATCCACGCCGCCGTCGTCTTGACCGCGCTCCTGTCGACCGCAGGCGCGGCTGTCCTGGACTTCGACGACCTGCCCGACGCCAGCGTATCCACCGACGGCTATTTCCATCGCCGATTATCACGGCTTCCGATTCGGCAACAACGACGGTGCCACCAATCCCTGGTTCTACTCGAACGATGCGAATCAGTACGGCTTGTATTTCGCACACTCCGGATCGAATTTCATCGGCTCGAACGAGTTGATGCGCGGAAATTTCTTCACCGGCACGACCACGATGCCGATCTCCCGAGGCACGCCCTTCATCTTCGACGGCGCCTGGTTCTCGGGCTACGAGACCCTGGGCTTCGACCTGTACGACGGCGCTACGCTGGTATTCGCGTCGACGCCGGTCGCCCTGACGGTCGCCTCGGCGTTCGTGCCGAGCGGTTACTCCGGTGCGATCACGAGCATCGTCATCGTCGAACCCCAGAAATTTTCGTTGGGGGACTTCGTGCTGGACGATCTTACCTACCGGGACCTGAGCGTGTCGGCCGTGCCCGAGCCGGGCAGCTTGGCGCTGATCATCGCCGGTGCCGTGTTCATGTTGGTGGTTGTCCGCCGTCGGCGCGGCATCGTTGCGGTACGGCCTTTCGCGATGGTGCTGCGTCCAGTCGCAGCCTCGTAGCGCCAGCCCGCGGAACGCGTGCCCGCGCACGCCTTCCCGATGGCGCGACGGCCAGCAGGATTCGAGTCCGAACCGCGCCGCGGTCCGCCTCGAATGACGCTTTCGCGTTGAACCGCGTTGCGACGACGGCCCCGTCCGTCGCTATCGCAGGCCAGTCCGTCGTGGCATCCAGCGATCCATCATCTCGCGCACCGGCTGCAAGGGGACGAAGTACCTATGACGGCGTGTCGGCTCGGCTGAGCCGGGAACCGGCCGCCGGGGCTTGCATCGCAGCGCCGGCGTTTCGACCAGCCGGCAGGAAAGCCACGCGATCGGGATCACCTGCAGCAACACGACGCCGAGTTGCAGCATCGCCGGCAGCTTGGGGTCCAGCCACAAGCGCGTGACCTGCTGGACCGGGAACGACCACAGGAAGACGCCGAACGACAGGTCGCCGAAGCGGGCGACCGATCGCGTGACCGGCCACGACCGCTGACCGATCCAGACGGCGCCCGGAGGGATCACCAGCAGCAGTCCGGTCGTCCGATCGCCGAACAGCAGGCAGGCAACGCCGAAGCCGACGCAAAGAGCGACGATCGCTCCCTCGCGCAGCCGTGGCAGCTCGCGCAACAGGACGCCGAACGCGAAGAAACCGCCGAAGTAGAACGACCAGCATTCGAAGAGCCCGCCTTCGGCGAACGTCGGCTGCGGCGCGCCGGAGGCGAGCAGCAGCAACGCGCTGGCCGCGACGATCCGTGCGACCCGACCCAGGCAGGCCACGAGCGCGAACGCGAGGTACAGGTCGATCTCGTACGGCAACATCCAGAGCGACTGGTTCATCATCGGGTCGTGAGCCGGGAAGAATCCCCAGTCGAAGCCCGGCTGCCACAGATTGCCCAGATAGAAGCGCGACGCCATCCGCGACACCTCGGGCATGTCGGGCGCCGGAAAGAGCCAGGAGGCCGTGGCGCAGGTGATGATCAGCACGGCGTACGCGGGCCAGATGCGCAGGAAGCGGCGCGCTAGGAAGCGTCCGACGTGCGGGTCGCCGCTCCAACTGCCGGCGACGAGAAAGCCGCTGATCGAGAAGAACATCACGAGGCGAAGACCTGCGGTGCCGGTCTGATCGACCATCTGATGGCTGTAGACGATCAGCAGCGCGGCGAGCAGACGCAGCGCGTCGAAGTTGTTGCGCGGACGCGGCCTGACCGTCGTGGCGACCACCGGACGGGGCGCGCTCGCCCACAGCGCGGGAAGCGCGCTCATCGCCGTCCCGGGCCGTCGCCCGCCCGCGGCTGACGCCGCCGCGCCGGACCGCTTTCGCCGCTCGTCGAACCATCCATCACCCGCTGCTCCGCTGCCTGGCGGGCCGCGACCGACCCCGTTCCACAGCGAAGTGTGCCGGAAGCTCGGCGCGTCTAGGCGATTTACCTAGCGCGATGTCGTATTTCGTTCAGTGCAGGTGTTCGAGCAGGGCGTCGTGCCAGATCGCGTAGCCCGCCGGCGTCATGTGCAGGCCGTCCGCCCGGAACAGTTCGCGGCGCGGGCGGGCGTCACGGTCGAGCATCGCGTCGAAGATGTCGACGAAATCCAGACGCTCATCGGTGCGCGCGTAGGCCGAGATCAACCCGTTGGTCTTCCTGATCAGCGGCATCAGTCCGGCGCGCAGCGGGCTGGGCTTGATCGACACGAAGACGAACCTCGTCGCCGGCAGTTCGCGACGTACTTCGCCGACCAGCGCTTCGAAATCGGCGACGACGCGCTCCGGCGTGACGCCGGCCGCTAGGTCGTTGTCGCCGGCGTAGAAGACGACGGTGCGCGGCCGGTACGGCAGGATCAGCCGGTCGAGGTTGCGGGTGCAATCGGCGATCGTCGCGCCGCCGAGACCGCGTTGCACGACGTGTTGCCTAGGGAACTGGGCCTGTAGGTCATTCCAGAGGTCGATCGACGAGCTGCCGACGAAGACGACGCCGTCCGCAACGGGAGGGCTGGCGCGGTCGCTCGCCGCGAAGCGCTCGAAGGCGGCGTGCCAGCGGGCCGGCACGCGCGAGCGCCCATCGTGGAGATCGATACTGTCGTCCGGCGCGATGATCGACAAGGTGGATCGGGCGACTTCGAACACGGCGTCGAGTCCGGGCGGCGCGTCGAGTCCGGCGTTGAAGCGGCCATGCGCGGAACCGAAGAGCACGGCGAGGCTGACGCCCGCGGCGGCCAGCAGCAGCCTGACGCGGACCGCGTGGGGAAGACCGATGTTCGTGTTGCTCGCCACCGATCGCTCCGGGCCGCCGCCAGGGATTGGCGGCTTCTCTCGAACCTATCGGCAGCGGATGCGGGAAGTGAAGACGGTTTTCCGACGTCTGCGCAGCCTCAGCGCACGGCCACCAGTGGTCGCACTGCCGGGGACAGCGCACGCTTCGCTTCCACGCGGCAGTCGTAGGGCGGCGACTCTTCGCAGAAATCCGGCCAACGGTCCGTCCGTGTCCAGATGGGGATGAGCCCGAGCCTTGCGGCCAGCGTCATGAAGCGCGGATCGGCGCGCAGCGGCTGCATCGCCGCCACGAACAGCGCGCTGGTGTCGTCGCTGTCATGGGCGCTCGAAGCAAGCCGATCGGCGAGCATGAAAGCCTCGTCGGTCCGGCGAAGCTGAACCAGCAGTTCCACGTCGCGCAGCGTCACCTTCGGGCGCGCGTGCAGGTCGTTCGTGAATGCCCGATACGCCGCCTCGTCGTTCGGGGCCGAGGGCTCGGCACGCGCGCGCAGAAACGCCTTGAGCGTCGTGGCGCGATCCGGTGGCAGCGAGAACCCGAAGTCGCCGAGCGCGAGGATCGCCTGTGCGCGGGTCGGATCGCCCACGACCGCCTGGATGCGGAAGTCGGTGGCCACCAGCATGCGCTGGCCGCCGAAGCGGCGCTCGGCCGCCCGCAACGCGACGTTGGCCGCAGGCACGTCGCCACCGAGACCGAGCAGTCGCGCGCGCTGAGCCGCCTTCGCCATGCCGAACGGGTCGACGTCGATGGCCCGCTGCGCGTAGACCGTCGCCTCGCGCCAGCGGCCGACGTTCGCGAGCTCGTCCGCGAGCTGGGAGTCGATCTGTCCGTTCGTCGGATCGGCCGCATGGCCGGCTTCGACGATCGCCATGCGCTCCGGCCAGCGCGCGAGACCTGGCAGGGCGAGCCCCCGCCCGAAATACGCGTCGCCCTCGTGCGCGTTCAATGCGAGCGCACGCCGGGCGTAGTCGTCGGCCTTCGCGGCGAGCGCGGCGCGGTCGCTTTCGACCATCAGCGCGCTGACCGCCGTCGCGGCGGCGAGCATCGCCCAGCCGTGCGCGAAGTCGGGCTCGCGTTGTACGACCTGTTGCAGCAGGCGTGCCGACTCGTTCCAGTCGCCATGCTTCTGCTCGCAGGCGCCGAGCAGAAGCCGCAAGGTCTCGTCGTCGAACGCGGCGGCCTTGGGATTGTCGTTGCCCAGCGCGCAGAGCGAAACGTCCGCGACGCGCGAGGCCATCTGCTCGCGCAACGCATCGAGCTCGGTGATCGGGCGCGAGAACGCGCTCGACCAGAGGATGGTCCTGTCGCGTTCGCGCAGAAGCTTGACGTTGGCGAAGACCATGCCGGCATCGCTGCGCGCGGCGCCGGTGACGATGAAGTCGGCGTTCGACGACCCATGCGAGCCGGCGCCGCTCGCATCGGCGACGCTGAGCATCGTGGCGTGGCCGAGCACCATCCGGGCGAGTTCGGTCGACAGTCCCGCGCCCAGTGCGGCGGCGCGGGCATCGCCGGGCGCGACCTGCAGACCTTCGACCAGCAGCTTCCTTGGTTCGGCGCCGACCGGCGGTGCTAGCCACAGCCACGTCGCCAGGGTGGTGGCGAGCACGACGAACGACCCGGCGACGACTCCGCGCGACGGACGACGTGAAGGGCGTGCAACGAAGTCGGGCAGATGCTCCGCGGACGCGGCGGACGGCGCCGTGACCGGTTCCACCCAAGCGGGGTCGGCAGTCACGGCCGCGTCGGCATCGTCGTTCGCCGCACCTGCCGGTGCGGTGGGCTGCGTGGTGCGCGGTGCGATCGGGCTCGCCATCAGCCGGCGATGCAGTTCCGCCGTGTCCTCCGATACCGCGACGCCCAGCCCGGACCGCAGCGCCTCCTCGACGCGCGCGAAGGCCAGCCGCACGCCGTCCCGGTCGCCGCGCTGATGGCTGGCCTGCATGGCCAGGCGGGCCGCGGCTTCGTCGGCCGGTTCGGCGGCGAGCAGACAGGCGGCGAGTCGTCGTGCGCCGTCCACGTCGCCGGCGTCCAGGACGCGTGCGCAGACGTCGAGGACGATGCGCCTTCGTTCATCGTGCCGTCGCGCCCGTTCGACCACGAGCCACTCGTCGAACGCCGGATCGATGCCGTCGAGGTCGCTCAACAGGTCCGCAGGCTCGTCGCCGATCAGGGTCGCGAGCGCCGAACCGCTGCCGTCGACCGGAAACGATCGCAGGCGGTCCAGGTCGGTCACGACGTCGGCGGGCGCGATGCGCGCCTGGACGCGATCGAGCATCAAAAACGACAAGCCGGCGACGCCGGGGGCACGCATCTCGTAGAGGGTCTGCCGCAGACTCGCGCGGGCCTGATCCTCGCCGCGCCTGCTCCACAGCAATGTCGTGAGACGGTCGCGCGTGACCGCGTCGCCGTCGGCGAGCAGCAAGCAGGCGAGCAGCGCGCGCGCCTTGCGGCCGATCGGTGTGAGTACGGCACCATCGGCGCCGACGACGCGAAACGTCCCGAACAGGCGAGCTTCCGCAGGGGACGAATGGTTTGCGAGAGGCTGAGAAGGCCCGCTGCCGGAATCTCCTGGAAAAGGCGAAGCCATGACGAAAGACGACTCCGGACGGGACGAGCACTGAGGTAAGCGCTGCGGCATTGTAAAGCGCGGCCCCGCGCGGGTTTTCGGCAGTCGCAGCGATTTTGAAGAGCCAACGGAGGGCGTTCCTCGCATTTCTGACGCCCTTCTGACGCGTGAATGACGCCTCGATGACGCGCAAACGGCGTCGGCTGACGGTCGACGGGGAAGATCGGTCGCGTCGATGCCGCATCAGCGCGTCGCAATCCCGTCACCGATGAGCGACTCACGATGAAGCATCTCCTGTCTTGCCTGGCCGGCTTCTGCCTGTCGGTGATGGCCCCGTCGCTGTACGCCGCGACGATCTCCGCCGGTCCGTACACGCCGTCGACGACGCCGTTCATCGTGCCCATCCTGGTGAGCGACGCCGTCAACCTCGCCAGCTTCACCTTCGACCTGACCTACGACCCGAGCGCGTACCGGATCAACACGGCCTGTGATCCGTTCAGCGATGGCTACTGCGATTTCTCGACCGGGCCGGTCACGCTCGGGACGTTCTATTCGAGTGTCGCGAGCAATCCGCCGCTGTTCCTGCCCGGCTTCGTCTATCTCGACGCCAACGGCGCGCAGACCGGCCATCTGAGCGGCGTCTACGGCGCGTGGAGCGATTCCGGTCCGGCGCCGTCGGGCGACGGCGTCCTGGCGTTCATCGAGTTCTTCGCGGTGGACGGCGGCGACCCGACCTCCCCGATCACGGTCGACGGATCATCGGTTCCGCCGTCGCCCGACGGCACGGTCCCCGAGCCCGCCTCGCTCGCGCTCGTGGTCGGCGGGCTCGTCGCGATGACGTTGCGACGCCGAGGCTTCGACAGCCCAGGTCCGGTCCTGCCGTGATTGACCTTCGTTATCACCTGGCCGTCGCGTGCGTGGCGCTGCCGACGATGTTGGCCGTGATCCTCATCGCCGAGGACCGCGAGCCCGTGAGCGCGCCGAACGTTTCGATCGCTCCGCTACCTTCGTCGCGAACGATCGAGGGCGAGCGACACCCGGCGGTGGCCGATCCACCGCCAACCGACGAAGCCGCGACGACCGCCTACGCCGCGCTACGCGACGACATCAACCCCAAGCCGCGCCTGCAGTTGATCGACGCGTGGGCTCGCGCGGCGCCGGCCACGGCCCCGCTCGACCTGCTGAGCTCGGCCATGGTCGACCCGGACGAGTCGGTGCGGGCACGCGCGCAGGAACTTTTCGATCGTCGTCTCGAAGAACACCGAACTGCACCCCGAACCGATCGTTGACTAATCAACTATTTTGAAATGGAGCAGGATCATGAAGCACGGTAGAACGCTTGTGGGGTTGTTCGGTATCGGCCTGGCGATGGCCACTGCTTGCGCCACTGCGCAGACGACGGCGAACGGGCCGTACTACGCCACCCCTTCATGGGACCAGACGATGCCGGCGAGCACGCGCTTCGTCGTGTTGTCCAACTTCAATAACGAGGCCGTATTGGATCGTGAGACTGGCCTGGTATGGCAGCAGAACCCTTCCTCGACCACCCTCAACTGGGTGTTCGCCCAGAATTTTGCGTCGGGTTGCCCGGGGGCCACCACCGGTGGCCGTGGCGGTTGGCGGCTTCCAAGACTCGACGAGCTTCAGACGCTCACGACAGGGTTGTTTACGCCTCTTCCTGCGGGCCATCCATTCGGCGCGAATACGACAGGCACTTTCTGGACGGCGAACGTGTTCGTCGGCAGCAGCAGTAATGCCATCACGTGGAACGTTGGCGGAGGAGCCGGTGCGAGTGCCGGAGACGTCGCGAAAACGAGCCAATATGCCGTCTGGTGCGTCCGAAGCCCGTCGTCCGGCTTCGCGGGCTACTGAGGAATCGAGATGAAGAAGACGACGTTCACTGCGTCCATCGGGATCGCCATCGCATCGTCGTCCATCGCGATGATCGCCCACGCGCAGACCATCGCCACCGGCCCGTACTACGCGACGCCTTCGTGGGACCAGACGCTGCCTGCCGCGAGCCGCTTCGCGGTGCTGTCGAACTTCAATTTCGAGGCGGTGCTCGATCGCGAGACCGGGCTCGTCTGGCAGCGGCTTCCGCACAGCAATAACTCGAACAACGTGCAGGTCACTTACCCTCAAGCGCAACTCATCTGCGGCAGGGAATCTACGGGGAAGCGCTACGGCTGGCGCTTGCCGACACGATCCGAACTGAGCAGCCTTCTCGACGCGGATGCGACGACGAGCCCCGCGCTTCCCGACGGAGCCCCTTTCGTGCAGGTGCTCGGTTCAGGTTTCTATTGGACGTCGACTCCGTGGGTCGGAGACACCGAACCTTCTCACCTCTATGTGTTCCTGTCGCACAGTGTCAAGCAACCCACGACGGGTCCGGTCGGCGATCAGCTGCCCGGCCCCGTCTGGTGCGTCCGCGGGCCCTCGGCTGCCGGTGCGGATTAGGACTTGCGTGCGGAAACCGACGAATCGATTCTGGATGGTTCGATAACCGGCGGCAGCGGGTCCGGCGCGTCCCGGGCGCATAGAATGCCCGCATGCCCCGCGCCACCAAGATCGTCGCCACCCTCGGCCCCGCTTCCACCGAGCCCGCCATCCTCGCCAAGCTCGTCGCCGCCGGCGTCGATATCTTCCGCTTCAACTTCTCGCACGGCACCGCCGACGATCACCTGCTGCGCGCCGATCGCGTGCGGACCGCGGCCCGCAACGCCGGTCGCGAGGTCGCCATCATGGCCGACCTGCAGGGTCCCAAGATCCGCATCGGCAAGTTCGTCGACGGCAAGGTCGCGCTCGACGACGGCGCCAGGTTCGTCCTCGACGCCGCCTTCGAGGGACTCGGCGACCTCGACCACGTCGGCCTCGACTACAAGGAACTGCCACGCGACGTCCGGCCCGACGACGTGCTGCTGCTCAACGACGGCCTGATCGTGCTGATCGTCGATCGGGTCGAGGGCACCAGGGTCCTGACCACCGTGCAGGTGGGCGGCGAGCTGTCGAACAACAAGGGCATCAACCGGCAGGGCGGCGGTCTCACGGCGCCGGCTCTGACGATGAAGGACATGGACGACATCAAGACGGCGATGAAGCTCGGCGCCGACTACGTGGCCGTCTCGTTCCCCAAGAATGCGACCGATATGTCGATGGCGCGCCTGCTGGCCAACGCGGCCGCCGACGAGGCGAAGGTGCCGCATCCGTACATGATCGCCAAGATCGAACGCGCCGAGGCGATCCCGGCGCTGCAGCAGATCCTCGACGCGTCCGACGGCATCATGGTCGCGCGCGGCGACCTCGCGGTCGAGGTCGGCAACCCGGCCGTGCCGGCGCTGCAGAAGCGCATGATCAAGATGGCGCGGGCGTCCAACAAGCTCGCCATCACCGCCACGCAGATGATGGAGTCGATGATCGTCAACGCGATACCGACGCGCGCCGAGGTCAGCGACGTGGCCAACGCGGTCCTCGACGGCACCGACGCCGTGATGTTGTCGGCGGAGACCGCATCGGGCCGCTATCCGGTGGTGACCGTGCAGGCCATGGTCAGCATCGTCGAGGCGGCAGACGCGTCCGAGCACAGCAAGCTCGACAACGACTTCCTCAACCAGACCTTCACGCGCGTCGACCAGTCGATCGCGTACGGCGCGCTGTTCACGGCCTATCACTTGCGCTGCAAGGCGATCGTCGCGCTGACCGCGTCCGGCTCGACCGCGTTGTGGATGAGCCGCCACGACATCGACATCCCGATCTACGCGCTGACGCCGCTCGTGCCGACGCAGCGCAAGCTGGCCATGTTCCGCAACGTGCAGGCCTTCGAGCTCGCCGAGGAATCCGACCGCGACACGGCGATGACCGAAGCCGTGCAGCTGCTGCTGCGCAAGGGCGTGGTGAGCGAAGGCGACCTGGTCGTGATCACGACCGGCGAGCCGATGGGGCAGGCCGGCGGGACCAACACGCTGAAGATCGTGAAGGTCGGGGAGCTGCTGGCTCGCACGCGCCAACCGGCGGCCTGATCGTTCGGCAGGGGCCTGCAGGCAACGAGCCACGCGAGCAGCGGCATGAGGAGAAACGGTCCTTCGACGGCGGTCGCGGCCCTGGTCATGGCCACGTCGCTTTCGGCCTGCGCGCCGCTGCCGTGGCGCACGCTGTCGTCATCGCACGACGATGCGCTCGCCGTCGAGCGCCACGACGTCGCGCCGCTGTCGGCGACCAGCCGCGCTGCGCCCAATGCGACTCCCGCGAAGCGTCGCGACACCCTCGACCGGATCTGGCGGACCGTCGACGCGAAGTATCGCGACGCGGACGTCGCCCGCAAGGCACTTCCCGCCCTCGTCCCGCGGTCCACGAGCGACCTCGAGACCGTCGGCGGCGACGCGGACTTCTATCGTGTGTTGCAGCGGAGCGGGGGAGCGATCGAGGATTCGCATACCCTCGTCATCACGCCGCTCGAAGCCGAGCAATGGCGCACGCAGCGGTCGACCGCGATCGGGATCGAGTACGACATCGTCGACGGACGCGTCGTCGTGACAAGCGTCACGCCCGGCTTTCCCGCGGCGGAGCAGGGTGTCCGGCGCGGGATGCTCATCGAACAGATCGACGACCAGCCGATCGACGATGCTTTTCTCGCGGCGGCCGCCTTGCGGCGCGATGAGGACTCGCCGGAGACGCGCGACGAGTCGGCACCCGAAAATCGCTCCTTGGTCGCGGTGTGGTCGCGGCTCGGCGGCAACGACGCGACGCCGGGCGTCCATCGTGTCGCGCTGCTGCGCGCCGACGAGTCGAGAATGCAGGTGGACCTGCTTGCCCGCGCCGTTGACGTGCCGACCGTCGAACGTTTCGACCCGCTGCCATCGGGAGTCGGTGTCCTTCGGTGGTCGCGCTTCGATCCGGCGGTCCTGCCTCGCCTCTCCGGCGACCTCGCTCGCGCCGCGGAGGAGGGTCGGGCACTCGTGATCGATCTGCGCCACGACCCGGGCGAAGCCATGGATGCGTTCATCGACTTGGTCGACCACTTCATCGACCGTCCCGCCGCTTCGGGACGCGCGGCGTTTCGTCTCTGGAAGCTCCCGGTCGCGTTCCCGATCGATGGCGAGGCTGTCGACAGGCCGTACCTCGAGCCGATCGCCATGCTCATCGACCGCGTAACCGGCAGTGCGGCCGGGATGACCGCTCATGCGCTCGCGGAGCTGTGCGACGCCATCGTGGTGGGCGTGCCGACGTCCGGTCGCGTGGTCGGGCTTCTGCGCGAGTTCGAACTGCCTGACGCGGGCGTGCTGCAGGTGGCCGAACTCGGCTTCACGAGTCCGCACGGTCGTCGCATGGAGAACGCCCCGACGCTGCCCACGGTGCCGGCGACGCCGACGTGGGCACAGCTCAGGGCCGGTGCCGACGTCGTGCTTCAGGTGGCCGAACACGCGTCGCTCGCGGTCGAGCGAACCGGTGGCGACCCACGATGAGTGCCCATGCACGCAGGGCGGTTGCGAGCGGATCGCTGTTCGGTGCGTTGCTGCTCGCGGCTTGCGCGCCGCTGCCGACGCGACCGCTTCTGATGTCCCGTGCCGACGCGCGCGTCGCCGAGCGCCACGACATCGCACGCCCCTCGACGACCGGCTTCGCACCCGGCAACGCGACCGCCGAACAGCGGGCGCGGACCGTCGAGCGCATCTGGCGATCGATCGACAGCTATTACTACGACCCGACCTTCACGGGCATCGATCTGCCGGCGCTCGAAGCGAGGTCGTTCACCGAAGCCGCGACGGTGCACAGCGACGCCGACTTCTATCGCGTGCTCAAGCGCACTGTCGCCGGGATGCACGACTCGCATACGCAGGTCCTGACGCCGCGCCAGGCCGAGGACGAGCGCACCCAGCGGGCCATGCAGATCGGCATCGTCTTCGATGTCGTCGAAGGATCGCTGGTGGTGACCGACGTCGTGCCGGGCTTCCCGGCGGACGAGCGGGGTGTGCGGCGGGGCATGGTGATCGACGCGATCGACGGCCGGTCGATCGATGCCGCGTGGCTCGCCCGCGTCGCAGACGACGCGACCCCGGCTGCCGACATGGATGCCGCGAACCCGCGCGACCCCGAGCCGGCCGCCCTGGAGCGCCGCAATCGTCAGCGCCGCGCGGTGCGGGCGCTGCTGCGGGGGAACGACGGCGCGGACGACGATCCGCCGCGCATGCATCTGCTGACGATGCGCCGCGCCGACGACACCACGCTGCAGGTCGAGGTGCGCGCACGCGCCGGCGATCTGCCCACCGACGAAGGCCTGAGCATCCTGCCGTCGGGCGTCGCGGTGCTGCGTCTGTCGCGTTTCGATCACGCGATGCTGAGCCGCCTCGACAGCGACATCGAACACGCGCGCGTCGCGAGTCGCGCGATGGTCATCGACCTGCGTGGCAATCCGGGCGGCGAGATCGCCGTGTTCCGCCA
>CAZZWS010000065.1:3697-18505 GCA_964657795.1 Beijerinckiaceae bacterium | reverse complement strand
AAGGCGAGAACGATCCTCGCGCAGGCGCTCGGCGCCGGCGACGCGACGACGCGTGCGCTGGTGCCTCCGGTCCACATGAGCGCCACGTTCCATCGGGACGCGGACAACGGCTACGAGTCCGGGTTCGTCTATGGCCGGACCGACAACGCCACGGTGATGCAGGTGGAAGCCATCCTCGCCGCCCTCGAAGGCGCGAGCGACGCGTTGCTGTTCGGATCGGGGATGGCCGCCGCCACCTCGGTGTTCCTGGCGCTGGACCGGCCGACGCACATCGTCGCGTCGCACGTGCAGTACTGGGGCTTTCGCGAATGGCTGGTCGACATCGGCCGTTACGGTCATTCGATCACGTTCGTCGACACGTCCGACCTCGCGGCGGTCGCGGCCGCGGTGCGGCCCGGCGAGACCGGCATCTTCTGGATCGAGACGCCGAGCAACCCGTTGTGGACGCTGACCGACATCGCGGGGATCGCCGGGATCGCGCATGCGGCCGGCGCGTTGCTGTGCGTCGACTCCACCGTCTCGACGCCGATCATCACGCGACCCATCGCGTTCGGCGCCGACGTCGTGGTCCACTCGGCGACCAAGTATCTCAACGGCCACTCGGACGTCATCGCGGGCGCCGTGGCGGTCGCGGCGGAGACGCCGCTGTGGTTCAACATGCAGAAGGTGCGCGGCCAGCTCGGCGCCATCGCCGGTCCGTTCGAGGCGTGGCTGTTGATGCGCGGGCTGCGGACACTCGACCTGCGCGTCCGCGAACAGTCGAAGACCGCGGCCTGGCTCGCCGTCCAGTTGTCGTCGCATCCCGCCGTCGCCAGCGTGCTGTATCCGGGCCTGCCGACGCACCCGGGTCACGACATCGCGGCGCGTCAGATGGACGGCCTGTTCGGCGGCATGCTGTCGATCCGGATGAAAGGTGGCGAGACAGCGGCCGTCAAGGTCGCGTCGCGGGTGCAGTTGTGGCTGCGCGCGACATCGCTCGGCGGCGTCGAGAGCCTGATCGAGCACCGCGCGTCGATCGAGGGCGAGGGGACGCCGTGTCCGCCGGACCTGCTACGGTTGTCGGCCGGACTCGAGGACCCCGACGACCTCATGGCCGACCTCGTCCAGGCGTTCGACTGAACACCGCGACCCTCCCCATCGAAAGAACCGCCTTGCGAACCATCGCCGTCGCCATCGTCTGCAAGACGCCCGAAGCGGGCAAGTCCAAGACCCGTCTGTCGCCGCCCCTCGAACCCGAGGAGTGCGCCGCGATCTCCACCTGCTTCATCACCGACCTCGCGCACACGATCGGCCAGCTCGCGGAGGCCGACGACGTCACCGGCTGCGCGCTGTACACACCGATCGGTTCCGAGGCCGCGCTGACGAAGCTGTTGCCGAAGGGCTTCAGGATCTTTCCGCAACGAGGCGACGGCTTCGGCGAGCGCCTGCTGTACGGCATGGAAGACCTGCTGCAGGAACATGCCGGCGCGATCCTCGTCAATTCCGACAGCCCGACGTTGCCGCTCGCGATCCTGCGAGCCGCCGTGGACGCCGTGAAGGCCGGCGACCGGGTCGTGCTGAGCCCGGCGGACGACGGCGGCTACACGCTGATCGGCCTGTCGAAGCTGCATGCGCGCCTGTTCGAGGACATGCCGTGGAGCACATCGGCGGTCCATCGCCTGACCGTCGAACGCGCTGCCGGCATCGGCGTGCCGGTGGTCGACGTGCCGGGCTGGTACGACGTCGACGATCACGCGTCGCTGCGCATCCTCGAAGACGAGTTCGCGGGCAAGCCGCCGTCGTTCGCGCGACTCGCGGGCGCCGACGCACCGATGACCCGCGATTTCCTCAGGGCACGCAACACCGTGTCCGCGCGCTGACGCGGCCCATGGATTTCACCCGCGGTTCGAGATTCGTATCCGTCGTCATTCCTTGCCTCGACGAGGGTGAAGCCATCGGCGATGTCGTGCGCGAGGTCTTGGCCGCGGGCGTCGACGAGGTCATCGTCGTCGACAACGGCTCGACCGACGACACGGCCGCGCGAGCGACCGAGGCCGGCGCGCGAGTCGTCTCGCAGTCCGAGCGCGGCTACGGACGCGCGTGCGCGAAGGGACTCGCGGCGGTGGCCGAACGAGCGGCCGACCAGATCGTCTGCTTCCTCGACGGCGACGGCAGCGACGTGCCGGCCTTCATGCCCGCCGTCGTCGGACCGATCGCGCGCGACGAGGCGGACTTCGTGATGGGCTCGCGCCTGCGCGGCAACCGCGAGCCCGGCAGCATGACGCCGCAGCAACTCGTGGCCGGGCGTGTCGCCGGTCAGTTGATCCGCGCGTTCTACGGCGTGCGCTACACCGACATGTCGCCGTTCCGCGCCGCCACGCTCGCCGACCTGCGCGCGCTGAAGATGCAGGAGATGAGCTTCGGCTGGAACCTCGAGATGCAGATGAAGGCCGCGGCGGCCGGCTGGCGCGTGCTCGAGGTGCCGGTCGATCATCGCTGCCGTCGCGGCGGCGTGTCGAAAGTATCCGGCGACCTCGTCCAGGGCGTGAAGGCGGCGTGGATCATCACACGCACGTTCCTGCGCCTCGCGGCATCGTTGAAGCGTTCCACTCCTTTCACGAAATCGACTCGTTCATGAAGATCCTCCTGACCGGCGGTGCCGGCTTCATCGGCCAGCACGTGCTGCACGTGCTGCAGTCACGGCATCACGACGTCCGCGTGCTGGACTCGTTGCGGACCGACGTACACGCGAGCGGCCGCTGGTCCGCGCCCGACGGCGTCGAGTTCGTGCAGGCCGATGTCCGCGATGCCGCGGCGCTCGACAGCGCATTGGCCGGCATCGACGCGGTGATCCATCTCGCGGCCAAGGTCGGGCTGGGCGTCGACATCGGCGACACGCCCGACTACGTCTCGTCGAACGACTACGGCACCGCCGAGGTCCTCGCCGCCATGGCCCGCGCGAGGATCGGCCGCCTGACGCTGGCGAGTTCGATGGTGGTCTACGGCGAGGGACTCGGTCACTGCGACGAGCACGGCGCGGTGCGCCCCGGCCCACGGCTCGAGAGAGAACTCGCCGCAGGGCAGTTCGAGCCGCCCTGCCCGGTCTGCGGCCGCACGCTGGCGTCGGCGCTCGTCGACGAGGACGCCGCCGTCGATCCGCGCAACGTGTACGCGACGACCAAGCTCGCGCAGGAGATGCTCGCCGGCAACTGGGCGCGCGTGACCGGCGGCTCGGTGGCCGCCATGCGCTATCACAACGTCTACGGCCCCGGCATGCCGCGCGACACGCCGTACGCGGGCGTCGCGGCGATCTTCCTGTCGGCGTTGCGTCGTGGCGACGCGCCGCGCGTATTCGAGGACGGCGGTCAGCGACGCGACTTCATCCACGTCCGCGACATCGCCGCCGCGACCGTCACCGCGGCCGAACTCCACGACACCGGCGTGCGCGCGTTCAACGTCGGATCGGGCACGCCGCGAACGGTGGGCGACATGGCGGCCGCACTCGCGCGCGCATCGCGGGGGCCGGAGCCGATCGTCACCGGCGGCTATCGGCTCGGCGACGTGCGTCACATCACCGCCGACTCGTCGCGACTGCGGGACATGCTCGGCTGGAACGTTGGCATCGATTTCGACGACGGCATGCGCGAGCTCGCGGCCTCCTTCAACGGCTGAGGACGGCGAAGTGCTCTAATGATCGACGCGGCGCGATGACCGGGCCGGCGAGTCCTTCACGAATTCGACCGCGTCACGCGAGGCACGGCATGAAGACTTCCAAGCGCCGAAAGCTCCACCCGCTCCCGTTGCGGGTGATGCACTGGATCAACGCGATCACGATCTTCGTCATGATCGGCAGCGGCTGGAAGATCTACGACGACGAGGTGATCTTCGGCTGGCTGCACTTCCCCGACTGGCTGACGCTCGGCCAGTGGGCGCAACACGGGCTGCTGTGGCACTTCGCCGGCATGTGGGTCTTCGTGATCAACGGCCTCTGCTACCTGACCTACACGCTCGTGACCGGCCGCTTCGTGCGCATGCTGCTGCCGGTGCGCTGGCCGGAACTGAAGGCGACCATCGTCGACTCGCTGCACTTCGAGCTCGGGCACGACGACGTGACGAAGTACAACGCGGTCCAGAAGCTCCTGTACATGGGCGTGATCGCGCTCGGCATCGGGTCGGTGGTCTCGGGTCTGTCGATCTGGAAGCCGATCCAGTTCTCGGGGCTGCTGTCGCTGTTCGGCGATTTCCAGAACGCGCGACTCGTGCACTTCCTGTGCATGAGCGGCATCGTCGGCTTCATCGTCGTGCACGTCGTGCTGGCGCTGCTGACGCCGAAGACGCTCGTCGCGATGGTGTCGGGTGGCCCGGTCGTCCGCGGCGATCTGCACCGCGGGCCGTCGGAGGCGAACGCCTGACATGCCCATCCGCCCTCCCTCGCGATCGTTGTTTCGTCCGCCGTCCGGGATCGACCAGGACATCCTTCACGGACATCGCGACCTGATCGAGCAGATCGAACGACGGCAGTTGCTCAAGGGTGCGTTCACCCTCGGCGCACTGTCGCTGCTGTCGGGCTGCGACGTGTCCGACGACAGCGCGGTCCGCAAGGCGCTGCTCGCGGTGTCGCGGATGAACGACCGTGTGCAGGAAGCGCTCTTCCGGCCCGACCATCTCGCGCCGACCTACGACCCTTCACTGGTCCTGAAGCCGCCGCGCTACAACGCACACTACGACGTCGAGTACGTGAAGCCGGTGGACGTCGAGACGTGGCGGCTGCACGTGTCCGGCCTCGTCCGCGACAAGGGCGCGTGGACCGCCGGGAGCATCTACGCGCTGCCCGAGCAGACGATGGTCATCAAGCACATCTGCGTCGAAGGCTGGGACTACATCGGCGAGTGGTCGGGCGTCAACCTGCGCGCGTTCCTGCAGACGATCGGCGCCGACCTGACGGCGAAATACATCAACTTCGATTGCGAGGACGGCTACACCGAGAGCTGCGACATGCCGACGGCGCTGCATCCGCAGACCATGCTGGCCACCAGGTACGCCGGTGAGCCGCTGCCTCAACCGTACGGCTTTCCGTTGCGGTTGCGCACCTCGACCAAGCTGGGCTTCAAGAACCCCAAGTGGATCACCGGCATCGAGGTCACCAACACGTTCCGCCCGAGCTTCTTCTCGGCGATGGGCAACAACTGGTTCAGTGGCATCTGATGCAGACGAACAGTCATTCGGGCAGCGATAATTGGCCAATGCCGCCCATGCTGAAAGACACGCCCGAGGCGCGCATGGCGCGACGCTGGCCGCAGCCGATCCGTGTCGGCGACCTGGTCGGGCGGCCCGTAGTCGACGACGACGACGTGATCCTCGGTCACGTGCGGCAGGTGGTCCGCACGCCAGCGGGCAAGATCCTGCTGATCGTGCCGCATCGTCGTTCGTTCTGGCGATGGTTCGGCTGGCTTCCCCGCCCTGTCGCCGTGCCGATCGAGGTCGTCGTCAGCATCGGCCGCAACACCGCGTCGGTCGACATGCAGCCGAAGGCCTACGCGGCCGCGCCGACCTGGATCGAGGGCAGCGACCACCCGCTCGGCGACGACGAGACGATCCTCATCGGGATCGGCAAGCGCTGACCGTCTTCCGTAAAGATTCTTAACACGTATGCCCTCGACGCTGCACGCGGTCTGCGCCGCCCTGGCCGCACTCGTGTTCTGGACGGCGGTCGGTTATCCCGTGCTTCGCCGCTGCCTCCCGCATGCGACCGCGCTGCCGCTCGCGCCGATCGCCGGCTGGGCGATGCACAGCGTCGTCGCGTTGCCGGTCTTCTTCGCGATCCCGTTCGCACGTACGGAAATCGTGGCGACGGGCGTCGCGGCCTTGGTCGCGGCATGGGCGCTCGCGCGCTTCGAATCGTCGAACGGGGAAGCCGTGCGGCCCTCGGCGCAGATCGCGATTCCGAGAGCGGCATGGATCGGCGCGTTGATCGTCGCGGCGCTGTGCGCCGTGGCCATCCTGCCAAAGCCGGTCGGCGACAGCATCTTCCTGGCCAACGCGATCTTCGATCACTCGAAGGTATCGATGATCGACGAGATGGCGCGCTCCGGCCTGCCGCCGGTCAATCCGTACATCCAGCACGACGGCGCGTCGGGACACCTCGTCTATTACTACCTGCTGCACTTCAGCGCCGCGGAAATCGTCCGGGTCTTCGGCATCACCGGTTGGGAAGCCGACGTCGCGATGACCTTCTTCGCGGCCTTCACGTCGCTCGCGGCGATGATGGCCCTCGCCGTACGGCTCGCGGGCCGCGCCGGCGCATCGCTGTGGGTCGTCGTGCTCGCGCTGTCCGACTCGATGCGCGGCGTGCTGATCGACATCTGGGGATCGCACGACGTCGATCGCTGGATCATGCCGGCCGGTGGCTTCCAGACCTGGTTCTTCCAGACGTCCTGGGTGCCGCAGCATCTCGCCGGGACCACCTGCGTGCTGCTGTCGCTGATGCTGATGGTCAGGCTCGCCGAACGCCCGGCCGTGATCCCGGCCGTGGTCCTCGGGCTGGTCGTGGCCGCCGGTTTCGAGACGTCGACGTGGGTCGGCGGTCTCGTCTTCGCGGTCTGCGCGTCGCTGGTCGTGCCGTTCCTCGTGGCCCGGACGGCGGTGGCGCGGCGGTCGTGGCTGATGGCGTCGCTCGCCGCGGCCGCCGTCATCGCGTTGCTGTTCGCGTGGCCGTTCCTCATCGATCAGGTCCGGGCGTCGGCCGCGCGCGGCGCTCGCTTTCCGATCGCCGTGCAGGCGCAGCAGGTGCTCGGCGGCGCGCTGCCGGCCGGCTGGCGACGCTGGCTCGATCCCGCCGCCTTCTGGCTGCTGATGTTGCCGATCGAATCGGCCGCCATCTATCTCGTGGGGATGGCCGGCGTCGTCGTGGCGCGGCGCGAGGTTGCGTGCCCGGCGACGGCGCGGACGGCATTGTCTGCCGCGCTCGCCGGCGCGCTCGCCTGCGCCTGGCTGCTGGCCAGCACGCTCGCCGTCAACAACGACCTCGCGTGGCGCGCGATGCTGCTCGCATCGACGCTGCTGATCGTCTTCGGCGGCGTCGCGCTGTCGTCGTGGGTGCAGCGTCGCCGCTGGCCCTTCTTGGCGCTCGCCGCGTTGCCGCTGCTGCTCGGCCTGCCCGAGACCGTGAAACAGATCCAGCGCGATGTCTTCGGTTCGGAGCGGCCCGACAGTCGCGCGTTCGCGGACGCGCCGGCGCTGTGGGAACGCGTGCGGGCGTCGAGCGGCGTCGATGAGCGCATCGCCAACAATCCGCTGGCCCTGCGCAGCCTGACGCCGTGGCCGATCAACCTGTCATGGAGCATGTTGTCCGACCGACGCTCGTGCTACGCGACCTGGGAACTGACGCAGGTGTTCTCGTCGATTCCCCACGACCGCCTGCGCACGATCGACACGCTGTTCGTCGACGTGTTCGCCGGGCGCGGCAACGCGGACGACGTGGCGGCGCTCGCCGATGTCTACGACTGCGCCGTGGTCGTCCTGACGCCGCAGGACGGCGCGTGGAACGACGACCCGTTTCGCGATGGCCGCCGGTATCGCCTCGTCGACGAGCGACCGGACCGCTGGCGCATCTATCGTCGTGAGCCGGGCGGCGGCCCGAACCGGTAAGCTTGCGACCTGACTCGCTGACAGGATGCCCCGGTGGAACAAACGTCGAAAACGATTCCGATCTCGAGTGCGAGCGCCTCCCGTGCGGCCAACTCGCCGAACGCGTTCGACCTGCGACGCGTCGACGCCCATCCCGACCACTGGTACGCGCTGGCGTGGTGCGACGAGCTCGGCAGGGGCAAGGCCATCGGCCGCCATTTCGCGGGCCAACCGATCGTGCTCTATCGCGGCGACAGCGGCCGCGTGTTCGCGCTCGAGGACCGTTGCGCGCATCGCCAGGTGCCGCTGCACCTGGGCGTCGTGTCCGGCGACGAGCTCAAGTGCCACTACCACGGCTGGACCTACGACTGCAGCGGCAAGTGCATCGAGATCCCCTATCTCGGCAAGGAGAAGCTGCCGAACGGCGTCCGCGCCTATCCGGCCCGCGAGATCGATGGCCTGATCTTCGTGTTTCCCGGCGATCCCGCGCTGGCCGACAGCCGCGTGCCCGCGACCCTCGGCCTGTCGCAACGCGCGGACTACAAGACGCGCCGCCTCAACCGCGAGGTGGCCTGCCACTACACGTTCATGCACGAGAACCTGTTCGACATGAATCATCAGTTCATGCATCGCAAGAACATGGGTTCGATCCGCGCGCGCTGCATCGGTCGCGATCACGGCGAAGGCTGGGCGCAGGTCGAGTACACGTTCAGCCGCACGCAGGGCAAGCCGTCGATGGGCGAGAAGGTCATCGTCGATCTCGTGCGTCCACGCAAGGGACCGAAGCAGGACTTCTCGGACCACATGCGCATCCGCACCGACTATCCGACGCAGAGCCTGCGGGTCTGGGTCGGTCGCGACATCAAGGACACGCAGGATCCGGTCCTCGACGTGTGGCTCAACTACACGCCGCTCGACGCGGCGCAGAAGACCAACCGCACGTTCGGCTACCTGTCGGTCAAGAAGCCGCCGATCCCCGGACTGATCCACGCCGTGTGGCCGTTCGTGACCTGGTTCACCGAGCGCATCTTCGCGGAGGACAAGGAGATCGTCGAGTTCGAGCAGCGGGCCTACGACGCACAGGGCACCGACTGGAACAACGAGGTCTTCCCGGCCATCCGCGACCTGCGCGGCGTACTCGCGGCCTGCGGCAAGGCCGGCGCCGCTTGACGTCGTCACTTGACGGCGTCGTCGCACGCCTGCAAATGCCGGTTGACGGATGACCATGTCATCCTTCATCGACGCTCGATCGAGCGACGCCGGGCCGCCGGCGAACCCGTGGTGGATCGACGGATCCGAACGGGCGCTCGGGCTCATGACCCGCCGGAAGGACGAGTCCCGGACGACGGCTGCCGTCTTCGTCGCGATGTTGACGATCGCGATCGGCGCTGCCGACTACGCGTCGGGCATCCGCGTGTCGCTGACCGTCTTCTACCTCGTGCCCGTGCTGCTGGCCACGGCATGGTTC
Organism: Beijerinckiaceae bacterium; assembly: GCA_964657795.1. Lineage (GTDB taxonomy): Bacteria > Pseudomonadota > Gammaproteobacteria > Burkholderiales > Burkholderiaceae_D > CAHJXF01. The sequence goes on along the minus strand of CAZZWS010000065.1, from coordinate 9,432 downwards.
GGCTGGAAGGCCGGCACGGTCGTCTCGTTCGTGAGCGTGTTCCTCCGCATCCTCGGCGACTACGTGTCCATCGACGAAGGGTCCCTGCCGCTGTGGAGCTTGTGGAACTCGTTCAGCGCGCTGCTGATGTTCCTGTTCATCGTGTGGGTCAGCAGCACCCTGTTGAAACTGTTCCGGCGTCTCGAGCAACGCGTGGTCGAGCGCACGGCCGCGCTGGCGATCGCAGCGGAACGCAGACGCCAGCTCGAACACGACCTCCTGATGATCGCCTCGCGTGAGCGCAACGCGATGGGCCAGGAGCTGCACGACGACATCTGCCAGCATCTCGTCGGCACGACGCTCGCCGCCAAGGTGCTGACGCAGCGTCTCTCGCAACGCGATCCCGAACTGGTCGACGATGCCGAACAGATCATCGCCATGGTGGAGGACGGCATCGCCAAGACCCGCGGCCTCGCGCGCGGCCTGCTGCTGTCCGCGATCGAGCCCGACGAACTCCCCGAGCGGCTCGCCGACCTCGCCGACGAGATCACGCGGGGCGGCGTCGCATGCCGCTTCACGCATGTCGGCCCGGTCCGTTTCGGGGACGCCACCGTCGCCGCGCAGCTCTATCGCATCGCGCAGGAGGCCGCGCGCAACGCGCTGCGTCACGCCGGGGCGCGGCACATCGACATCGCGTTCATCGCCGACATCGACACGCTGTGCCTGACGATCGAGGACGACGGCGACGGGCTCGAAGGCGGGCGCGCGGATGGGCTCAAAGCGCGGCTGGACGACGGCGCGCGGACGACCGGCATGGGCCTCGAGATCATGGCGCACCGCGCAGCGTACATCGGCGCCACGCTGTCGCTGCAGCCCGCGGCGCGACACGGCACGCGCGTGATCTGCCGCATGCCGCTGGTCGCCGCGTGATTCCCGCACCGACCCGCGTCTTCGTCGTGGACGACCACCCGCTGGTGCGCGACTGGCTCAAGAACCTGTTGCGGATGGAGTCCGACTTCGACGTCGTCGGCGAGGCCGACAACCCGATGGACGCGTTGACCCGCATGCAGGCCGCGGCGCCGGACGTGGCGGTGGTGGACCTGTCGCTCAAGCGCGGGTCGGGTCTCGACCTGATCAAGACGCTGCGCAACCGGCTGCCCGACGTCAAGGTGCTGGTGCTGTCGATGCACGAGGAGATCGGCGACGTCGAGCGCGCGTTGCGTGCCGGCGCGCGTGGCTACGTCATGAAGGGCGAGTCGAGCAGCCAGATCGTGCCGGCGATCCGCTGGGTCCGCGAGGGCAAGGTGTTCGCGACGCCCGAGGTCTTCTCGCGCCTGGCCGAGCGGCTGACCGGCAAGTCGTGGACCGGCGACGACGACAAGACCGCGCTGCTGAGCGATCGCGAGCTCGAGGTCTTCCGCCGCCTCGGCGACGGTCACTCGACGAGGCGCATCGCCGACGATCTCCACCTGAGCCAGAAGACCGTGCAGACCTATTGCGCCCGCATCAAGGAAAAGATCGGTCTCGAAGACGGGGCCGAACTGTCGCTGACTGCGATCCGCTGGCGCGAGGCACAGCGCTTCTGAGCATGCTTCCGGGCGCGCGCTTCCGAGCACGATTCTGAGCATGCTTCCGGGCGCGCGCTTCCGAGCACGATTCCAAGCGGCTCGATCGCCCTCGACCGTAGCGCTGCGCGCGGCCGTAAGGCCCCGCCTTACACGGATCACCGGTCACGCCAGACAGACTCGTGCGGCTCCGCTCGCTACCGTTCGGGGATGGCGCGGAAGACTCTCCGACGACTGCTCGAGTCGTCGTTCGGCAGTGAATGGGATCAACTGGTCAGGCGTATCCATCGACGCGACGCACGTCGCTTCCTGATCTTCTGGAATCGCGGACTCGGCGATGTCGCGCTGGGCCTCGCCGGTGTCGTCGACGAGCTGCGCCGCCGCGTCCGCGATGCGCACATCACCATCCTCACGCGCCAGGAGCTCGCCGAGGCCTTCACGTTGTTGCCCGTCGATCGTGTGCTCGTCGAGCCGTCGCTGCAGCGCCGCAACGAACGCGATGTCCGCGCGTTGCTGCTGCGACTGGGCGTCTCGCTCACGGATTTCGACCTGATCATCGGACGGCCCGATCCCACGCACTGGTTCCGCGAAGTGCCGAAGATGCAGCCGCGGCTGCGCTGGCCGGCGCGGGGCGATGCGCTGGCGACGCGCTTCGATCCGCTGTTCGACGGCAGGCACGGTCGCGACGGGCGCGACGGCGATCGAGCCCCGATCACCATCGCCGTACACGTCAGTTCGGAGACCGGCGCCTTCTACAAGTACCGCAAGGACTGGCCGGTCCACGCCTGGCATGCGTTGTTCGCGCGGCTGCAGGCGCGTCACCCCGTGCGCTTCGTGCTGCTCGGACACACGGCCGACACGCACTTCGCCGACTTCGATTGCATCGACCTGCGCGGCCGGACGTCGTTGCTCGAAGTCATGTCCGTCATCCGTCACCGCTGCCCCATCCTGATCGCGCCCGACAGCGGACTGCTGACGATGACTTACTATCTCGACACCGATGCGCCGATCGGCGTGGTGTCGTTGTGGGCCGATCCGCGGCAAGGCATCCTCAAGCAGGGCGTGCCATCGCCCAACCCGCAACTGCGACATCGCGCGATCGTGGCGCCCGACGAACGCATCGAGAACATCACCACGGACAGCGTCATGGCAGCACTCATCCCCCTGCTCGCTCCCTTGCTCGAACAGGCACCCGATCAACGGCGGACACCGGCGCGACAGCTTGAGCCGGCCTGACGTCGTAGTTGCCCACGAGGGCAGCGCGCAGCACCCGACACCGACGATGTGGCCGCTGCGATTCGGCTGGATCGACATCGCGCCGGCGGTTTTCCTGTTCATCCTGCCGATCGCGCACACCACGCCGCTGCGCATCGCGTGCCTCGTGCTGTCGGCGATCACGGCCGGACTGGCAGTCCGTCGACGGGCGTCGGCCGGGCGACCGACGACGTCGCTCACGCTCGCCTTCGCGTTCTGGTTCTGCGTCTGCCTCACGGCCTGCTTCACCAGCATCGAGCCGTCGTATTCGTGGGGTGAGTTCCGTAACGAGGTCCTCAGCACGGCGGCGGCGTTCGTCGTCTTCTGGCTGCTGACCGACGACGCCGCGGCGACCCGCCGCTGGTCCGCCGCGCTGCTCGTGTCGTTCTTGGCCGTGGCCACGATCGCGACCGCCAGCTACCTGTTCGGCGGCGACTGGGGTCGCAGTGGCCTCACGGGCGATCGCAACGCCTACAGCACGTATGTCGTGCTGATCGTGCCCTTCCTTTTCTATCTCTGGTTCACGGCCGCGGGACGTGCGCGGGGCTGGCGCATCGGTCTCGCCGCGGCCATCGCGCTGGCGCTGGTGTCGGGCTCGCTGACGCAGAACCGCAATCTCTGGTTCGCAGTCGCGATGGAGGCCGTCTGCTTCGCGGCGCTGGTGTGGTTCCGTCAGTCACCCGCAGTGCGCAGGACGTTGCGCAGACGTTATTTCACCGCGACGATCCTCGGCGTGGTCGTGTTCGCCGGGGCCCTGGCGTTCGTGGTCCAGCAGAAGGCCGTGGTATCCGGAACCTCGACCGAGGAGCAGGCGCGCTTCGATCGCGACCCGCGCCTCGAGATCTGGCGATACGCCGCCGAACGCATACGTGAACGTCCCTGGTTCGGTCACGGCTACGGCCGCGGCATCCTGCGCGCCGACTTTCGTGCGCACTTCGACAATCCGCTGAAGTGGCACGGCCACAACCTCGTCGTCGACTACGCGCTCGAGGCCGGCGTCGTCGGCGCCCTCGCGATCGTGGGGTTGCTGCTGGCATTGACGTTCAACGCGTGGCGCGTCTATCGCAGCGACGATCCGTCGCTGTGGCCGCTCGGCGCGTGGGCGTTGACGATGCTGCTCGGGATCTTCATCAAGGTCATGACCGACGACATCCTGGTTCGCGACAACGCGCTGCTGTTCTGGTCGGTACTCGGCATCGTCTTCGGGCAGGCGTTGCGTGGCAGGTCGACAGCGGCACGATCGACCTGAGCCGGTTCAGCGCGCCAGCCGCTCCAGCATCACGGCGACCGTCCCGGCCGCCGACGGCTCGGAGCCCATCCGGGCCGCCGCCGCGCTCACCTTCTCGACGATCGAAGCCTCGCCGAGGCGGCGCAATGCGTCGTTCCAGTGGCGCTGCCGCGAGGACTGATGCACGACGGTCGCGACGCCGAGCCTGCGCAGGCGTGCGGCGTTGTCGAACTGGTCGTGCGCGAATGGCGCGACCAGCTGCGGGATGCCTGCCGCCAGCGCCTGCGCGCTCGTGCCGATGCCACCGTGATGGATCAGCGCCGACAACCGCGGCAACAACGCGGCGAACGGCGCATAGGGCACCTGATGCGCCCACGCAGGCAGCGGATCGGGCAGCTGCTCCGGATAGGCGGTGATGAGCACCGCGCGCCGATCGAGCGCGCGACAGGCCTCGAGCGCAGCGCGATAGAACGCGGTGCCGTGCGCCATCGCCGACCCGGCCGTGATGCCGACGGGTGCGGCGCCGGCACGCAGGAATGCCTGTAGCGATGGATCGATGACGGCGTCCGCCTCGACGAACAACGGGAAGCCCGCGGTCGCCGCGGCCCGCGGCCAGTCCTTCTGCGCCGGCGCGAACCAGGCGGGCCACGCGCCGACGACGAGGTCGGGGGAATGCATCCAGCGACTCCAGATCCGCGTCACGGGCGCGAGTCCGAGGTCGGCACGCAAGGCATCGAGCCGCGGCCCGACCAGCCGATCGATCACCAGACGCTCGCCGGCCGATTGCAGCAGGCGCAACAGCGGCGCCGGCATCCAGGAGAGATCGCCGATGCCCGGCAGGACCGGTGGCGCGATGGCCGAAGGCATGCAGACGGGCGATAGGTGGATCGTCGCGCCGGGCAGCCGACGCCGTTCCTGCACGAGCCTCATGCCCCACGACAGCGTGCTGCCGACGAGGACCGTATCGGCTGCCGCGGCGAGCGCGTCGGTGGCTGCGCAGGCTTCGGGCAGCCGCCGCAGCAACTCGTCGAGGATGAAGCGCGCGGCCTTGTCGGCCTCCCACAGTTCGGGCCGCCGCAGGACCGCTTCGTAGTCCTCCTGCTTGCCGAGAGCCGCGAACGGGATCCCGGCCGCGACGATGCGGGCCTCGAAGTATGGCGACGCGATCAGCACCGTGTCGTGGCCCCGTGCCTGCAGCGCCTGCGCGACGACGATGAACGGATGGACGTCGCCGGCGCTGCCCAGTGCGCTGAGGACGAAGCGGGTCATGCGCCGGTCATCGCATGACCCGCGGGCACCTCAACGATTCTTGCGCCAGATCGCGGCCGTGAGGACCGTCGCGAAACAGACCCACGCCACCAGCGGCACGCCGGCGACCGCCGCCGGCCGATCGACCTTGCGGGCTTCGTTGACATAGGCCGCGCTGGTCGCGGCGAGCGCCGCCGCGGCGACGGTGCTCGCCGGCAGGTCGCGTCGGCCGAAGAACAGGCGGCTCCAGGCGCCGATGCCGAACACGTTGACCGCGAGCAAGGCCAACGCCCGCGTCCGAGCCGGGGAGGCGGCCTTCCTGAGCAGACGGAAAGCGGAATAGGCGAGACCCGACTCGATCGCGATCCAGCTGATCGGAAAGGCCGCATCCGGCGGCTGGATCGCGGGCTCGCGCAACGTGCGATACCAGAAGAAGACCCTCGGGTGATTCGGCGTCGGCG
>CAZZWS010000065.1:0-3687 GCA_964657795.1 Beijerinckiaceae bacterium | reverse complement strand
GCGGTGCTGATTGACGGTACGCCCGACGGACCAAAGCTGCCGGAACTGCGCGAAGCCGACGCCAGAGCCGCCGCCCAGCCACGCGGCAAGCCTTCGTTCGGCGACGTTCCCCGGTCCGCCCGCTGCATGTCCGTCATCTTGTTTCCCCCCGTGTTCGATGAAGGCACGCTACACCGGTCGAGCTCCCGTCGGGTCGGCGGTGCGCTCATTCGCCACGACATGCAAGACAGCATCGGTCGAGCGGCAGCAGCGACGTCGTCACGACAACCACGTGAACAGCAGGCCGGACAGGAGCACCGTGCACGGCAACGTGAGCACCCAGGCCGCTGCGATCTGCCAGACGGTCCTGCTCTGGACGCCGGCGCCCGAGCCGACCATCGTGCCCGCGATGCCGGACGTGACGACATGGGTCGTCGATACGGGTCCGCCGGTAAAGCCCGAGACGCCGATGACGACCGCGGCGACGAGCTCGGCCGCCCCGCCCTGCGCGGGCACGAGGTGCTGCTTGCCGAGACGCTCGCCGAGGGTCCTGACGATCCGCTTGTAGCCGACCATGGTCCCGATGCCCAAGCAGGCCGCAGAGAGGATGCGGACCCACCACGGCGCGTAGTTGACGACGTCGGTGAGCTGCTTCTGAAGCATCCTGGCTTCGTCCCGCTGCGGCCGGGATGCCCGGTCGCCATGCGCCTCGCCGACGGTCTTCAACGACGCCAGGACGCGGTTGGTCGCGGAACGCAGCGGCACGCGCTCGCGCTCGGGAATGGACTTGAGATCGCTCTTGCCTTGCAGACGCCGCGCCGCGTCCGCCGCGGCGGCGACGCCCACGTTCCTGTTGCCGTTACCGGCGACATCGATCAACGCGCCGGCCCGCTGGAACTCGCTGATCAGCTGCGGCGTCCTCCTCGGGTCCAGGTTCTGATTGAGCGCGAACGTCAGCGGCGCGAGCCCGATGATCGTCAGCATGATCAGTCCGATGCTCTTCTGCCCGTCGTTGGTCCCGTGCGCGAACGAGATCCCGGTGCACGTCAGGATGAGCACGCCGCGCATCCACCAGATCGGCTGCTGGTCGCCTTGCGGCGGCTCGTAGAGATGCTGGTCCTTGAAGAGCAGACGGATCAGGCGATAGAGCACCCAAGCACCTGCGAAGCCCAGGATCGGCGAGACCAGCAACGCCTCGAGAACCTTGACGATCTGACCCCAGTCGACGTCATCATGCAGCGAGCCATGGCGCTTGAGCACGGCTGCGATCGAGATGCCGACCAGGGCTCCGATCAACGCATGGCTGCTGGAGTTGGGGATGCCGAGCGCCCAGGTGCCGATGTTCCAGGCCAGGGCCGTGACGAGGAGCGCCGCGAGCATCGCGACCGCGGGATTGCCGTCGGGTGGGCTGAGGACTTCAGGCGGCAGGATCTCGACCAGCGCGTACGCCACCGCGATGCCGCCGACCAGCACACCGAGAAAGTTCAGCAGGCCCGACCACACCACCGCCACCGTCGGCTCCAGCGACTTGGTGTAGATGACGGTGGCCACCGCGTTGGCCGTGTCGTGGAAGCCGTTGGAGATCTCGAACGCGATCACGAGCAGAAGGCACGCACCGAGCAACACCAGGGCCAGCGTCGAGCCTGGCGAAACGGCAGAGAACATGAGACCTCACGTTGACGATGGACCCTCCATCGGACTGCGGGATCATCAGAATGCCGGATGACAGATTCATGTCAAGCGCGCGAAGGCGCGCAGGCATCGCCCGTCACACGGGCGGCCTGTCGTCGCGCGCTTCGTCGCGCTCATCGTCGATCCGCGCCTTGACGCGCGGCGACTCGCGCTTGCCGATCGCGTGCGCGAGCGCGTGCTCGAGCTTGTGCACTGCCCCCTGAATCGCCTGGTGCGTCGTCGCGGCGCGGTCCTTCGCGACGACCGGTGCGAATCCCGCCACCTGTGCTTCGAGCGTGCAGTGGATGTCGTCGACATCGGCCTTGGCAGCGCTGTTGTCGTCCGACAGGTGCGCGTCGATCCGCACGACGCGCTGGCCGAAATGGCTCAACGATTGTGCGAGGACGGTCTCGAGGTACGACGTCATCGCACGATGATCCTTGATCTGGTTGTCGCTGTTGAGAAGGACTTGCATGGCTACTCCTTGATGATGGCGGGATTCTGCGGGGCAATGCGGGGGCTCGATGCCGCAGACGATAGGAAAAGCCGCAACGCCGGTCTGTGCGGTGGTGCACGGGCGCGCGTCATTTCCGACCAGCCCGTCGCCCAGGTGGATACACACCTGGTCTCGATGCGTATCGGTGCATATACCGATGCCGAATGCATGGACGACCCCAACTTCGGAGCGTTAAGATTTCGCGATGCGCTCTGCTTGTGCTTGCGCGCACCGATCGAGATCAGTGTGCACGCCGGCGACACGAGCAACACGAGGCGACGCCGGGCGACGACACGACAGGCCGCGATCAGGCTGGGCGCTCAGGCTGAGCGATCGGGTCGAGATCGGCACCGAAGGAGGAGGGGCGGCTCAGGCCGCCACTTTTTGACGCGAAGGCTTCGGTCTTCGCGTTTTTTTTTGGTCGATCGTGCCGGAGCGACGCCGGTCAATCGATCGCAGCGGCCAGTCGCGCGGCGTCGCCGATATAGGTCGCCGGCGTCAACTTCAGCAGCCGCTCGCGCTCGTCGGCCGGGATGGCGAGCGTCGCGATGAACGCGTGCAGGCCCTCGCGCGTGATGCCGATGCCACGCGTCAACGTCTTCAACTGCTCGTAGGGATTCTCGACCCCGTGCCGACGCATGACCGTCTGCACGGGCTCGGCGAGGACTTCCCAGGCATCGTCGAGATCCGCCGCGATGCGCGCCGGCTGCAATTGCAGCTTGCCGAGCCCCTTCAGGCACGAGTCGTACGCGACGAGGCAATAGCCGAACGCGACGCCGACGTTGCGCAGCACCGTCGAGTCGGTCAGGTCGCGTTGCCAGCGCGAGACGGGCAGCTTCTCGGACAAGTGGCGCAACACCGCGTTGGCGAGCCCGAGGTTGCCTTCCGAATTCTCGAAGTCGATCGGGTTGACCTTGTGCGGCATCGTCGACGAGCCGATCTCGCCGGCCTTGACGCGCTGCCCGAAGTAACCGAGCGAGATGTAGCCCCACACGTCGCGATTCAGATCGACCAGGATCGCGTTGGCGCGCGCGATGGCGTCGAATAGCTCGGCCATCCAGTCGTGTGGCTCGATCTGGATCGTGTACGGATTGAAGACCAGGCCGAGATCGCGTTCGACGACCTGCTTCGCGAACGCCTGCCAGTCGAAGTCGGGGTACGCGATGCGATGCGCGTTGAAGTTGCCGACCGCGCCGTTCATCTTGGCCAGCACGTCGACGCGGGCGATGCGATCGATCGCCCGGCCCAGCCGGGCCGCGACGTTGGCGAACTCCTTGCCCATCGTCGTCGGGCTGGCGGTCTGCCCGTGCGTGCGCGACATCATCGCGACCGCGGCATGCGCATGCGCCAGCTCGACGAGCGTCGCGTGCATGCGGGTCAGCGTCGGCAGCAGCACGTCGTCACGCGCCGCCTTGAACATCAGACCGTGCGACGTGTTGTTGATGTCTTCCGACGTGCACGCGAAATGGATGAACTCGCTCGCGGCCCGCAGCTCGTCCGTGATCCCGGCGGGCGCGCTCGCGAAACATTCCTTCAGCCAG
>CAZZWS010000064.1:0-18518 GCA_964657795.1 Beijerinckiaceae bacterium | reverse complement strand
GAACAGCATCGGTGAGGCGAGCGGCTCCGCGAAGATCACGGCGGCGAAGGCCACCAGCCCCGCCAGCACGCCGTAGGCCGACAGGCGGCAGGCATCGGCGCCACGGGTCAGCAGGCGCGCCGACAACGCGAAGGCGGCGAGGCCACCGACGGCGATCATCGCCGTCAACGTCGTGGTCTCGCCGACGCCGAGGTGCAGGATCTCGCCACCGTACGGTTCGAGGATGATGTCCTGCATGTTGAACGCGAAGGTGCCGATGCCCACCGCGACCAGGAAGCGACGGGCTTTGCCGTGCGCCGCGAAGCGCTGCCACGTGACGCGGAACGACGGCCGCGGTTCGCTCTTCGTGACGCTCGACGGCGCGCGCGGCTCCTGCTTCCACAACGCGAAGATGTTGAACGCCATCGTCAGCATCGCGGATCCCTGCACGACCTGGATCAGCTTGAGTTCCGCGAAGTCGCGCAGCAGCAGGCCGAAGACGATGCCGCAGGTCACCATGCCCGCGAGCAGCGCGACGTACATCAGGGCAACGACACGCGGCCGCGTCTCGGCGGGAGCGAGGTCGGTCGCGAGCGCGAGGCCGGCGGTCTGCGTGATCTGCAGACCCGCGCCGACCAGCAGGAACGCGAACGCGGCGGCCGCGTCGCCGAGCCAGGCCGGGCCGCGGTTGTCGCCGGACATCAGGATCAGCGCGAACGGCATGATGGCCAGGCCGCCGAACTGGATCATCGTGCCCATCCAGATGTACGGCACGCGCTTCCAGCCGAGGATCGAGCGATGGGTGTCGGAGCGAAAGCCGATCAGCGCGCGGAACGGCGCGAAGACGAGCGGGATGCCGACCATCAGCGACACGAGCCAGGCCGACATGCCGAGCTCGACGATCATCACGCGGTTGAGCGTGCCGATCAGCAGCACGGTGGCCATGCCGACCGTGACCTGGAACAGGGACAGCCGCAGGAGGCGCGACAACGGCAGGGCCTCGCTCGCGGCGTCGGCGAACGGCAGGAAGCCGGGACCGAGCTTGGTCCACAGCTTCGGCAGACGTCCGATGCTCGTTGCGTTGCCAGCCGTCGTCGACGTGTTCATGCGCGCACCAGCTCCATCGCTTGCGAGGTATAGAAGCCGCTCGCGATGCGGGTCGTACGGCCGACGTGCCACTGGTTCAACGGAGTCGACGCGGCGATGCGCGAACGCAGCCTGGCTTCGGCGACCGGCTCGATGAACGGGGCACGGTCGCGACGCGGGAAGAGCTTGCCGACGGTGATCATCGTCGCCAGCAGCGGGTTGCTCGGCGCGAACGTGAAGACGATGGACTGCGACGTGCGGTCGGCCAACTTGGCCAGCGCGTCGACGATGTCGGTCGCGTCGTAGTGGATCAGCGAGTCCATGCAGACCACGTGATCGAACGCGCCGAGCGATGCGTCGAGCATGTCGCCGGACCGGAATTCGACTCGAGCGCGCACGTCCTGCGGCAACCGCTCGCGAGCCAGCGCGACCAGCGTCGGCGACAGGTCGATGGCCACCACGTCGGCGCCGCGGCGTGCCGCCTCGACCGCCAGCGCGCCGGTGCCGCAGCCGGCGTCGAGCACGCGACGGCCGGTGAGGTCGTCGGGCAGGCATCCGAGCAGGGTCGCGCGCATGCGATCGCGTCCGGCGCGGACCGTCGCGCGGATGCCGCTGACCGGCGCGGTCGACGTGAGACGCGCCCAGGTGTCGGCGGCGGTGCGATCGAAGTAGGTCTCGATCTTGGAGCGGCGTTCGAGGTAGGTGGTGGTCATGATTTCTTTTCGCTGTCATCCCGGCGAAGGCCGGGACCCGATGAAGGGTGATGATCGGGCCCCGGCCTTCGCCGGGGTGACATGGCTAATCGAACCCCAACAGATCGAAGATGTCCCGATCCTTCATCGGATTGCACACCAGCGGATCGGTTCCGAGCCACAACGCCGCCGCGAGCCGCAGGTATTCGTTCTGCACCGCTTCGAGTTCCGGCGAGTACTCCATCTCGAACAGCGTCGACTTCTTCAGCCGGCTGCGACGGATCACGTCGAGGTCGGGGAAGTGCGCCATCGTCTTCAGGCCGATCTGCTTGTTGAACTTGTCGATCTGGTCGGTGCCGGCGCTGCGGTTGGCGATCACGCCGCCGAGCCGCACGTTGTAGTTCTTCGCCTTCGCGGCGATGGCCTGCACGATGCGGTTCATCGCGAAGATCGAATCGAAGTCGTTGGCCGTGACGATCAGCGCGCGGTCCGCGTGCTGCAGCGGCGCCGCGAAGCCACCGCACACCACGTCGCCGAGCACGTCGAAGATGACGACGTCGGTCTCTTCGAGCAGGTGGTGTTCCTTCAACAGCTTGACGGTCTGGCCGACGACGTAGCCGCCGCAGCCGGTACCCGCGGGCGGGCCGCCGGCTTCGACGCACATCACGCCGTTGTAGCCGGGGAACACGAAGTCCTCGACGCGCAGTTCCTCGGCGTGGAAGTCGACCGACTCCAGCACGTCGATGACGGTGGGCATCAACTTCTTGGTCAGCGTGAAGGTCGAGTCGTGCTTGGGATCGCAGCCGATCTGCAGCACGCGCTTGCCGAGCTTGCTGAACGCGACCGACAGATTGGACGACGTGGTGCTCTTGCCGATGCCGCCCTTGCCGTAGATCGCGAAGACCTTGGCGTTGCCGATCTTGAGGTTGGGATCGAGCTGCACCTGCACGCTGCCTTCGCCGTCCGCGCCGCGGGCGGCTTCACGCAGCTTGCTGCGTTTCAGTTCGGGGAAAGCGATCGTCGATTCTTCGAGGTCCATCGTCATGCGGGTGCTCCTTGAGCGGTATTCGTTTGCGCTGTGGCGATCCCGTCGGCGAACACGCCTTCGAGACGGTCTTCGAGTTCTTCACCGGCCCGTCGCAGCGCTTCGAGCATCTGCGCGTCCGGCTTCCAGAAATTACGGTCCGACGCTTCGAGCAGCCGGTTGGCCACGCGCGCCGACGCGGTCGGGTTGAGCTTCGCGAGCCGCTCGCGCATCTCGGGGTCGAGCATGAAGGTCTCGCTCAGCTGCTGATAGACCCACGGCTGGACCTGGCCCGTCGTGGCCGACCAGCCCATCGTGTTGGTCACGTGGACCTCGATCTGGCGCACGCCTTCGTAGCCGTGCTTCAGCATCCCTTCGTACCACTTCGGGTTGAGCATCCGCGTGCGCGTCTCGAGCGCGACCTGTTCGGAGAGCGTGCGGACCGTGCCGCCGCCGTTCGCGTCACGGGTCTGGTCGCCGATGTAGACCGGCGCGGTCTCGGCATCCTTGCCCTTCGCACGCTTGATGGCGCGGCTGACACCGCCGAGCGTGTCGAAGTACGTGTCGATGGTCGTGACGCCCAGTTCGACCGAGTCGAGGTTCTGGTACGCGAGGTCGACGCCGGCCAGCACGCTCTGCAGCAGCTTCGCGTGCTGCACCGGGCGACCCGAGCGGCCGTACGCGAAGCCCTTGCGTCGGCTGTAGGTCTCGGCCAGTTCGTCGGCGTCGTCCCAGCGGCTGTTGTCGATCAGGCTGTTGACGTTGGAGCCGTACGCGCCCTCGGCATTGCCGAACACGCGCAGCGACGCGGTCTCGAGGTCGCCGCCGTGCTCGCGCTGATACGCCAGCGCGTGCTTGCGGATGAAGTTGCGGTCGTCCGGCTCGTCGGCGCTCGCCGCCTGGAACGCGGCGTCGGCGAGCAGCTTGATCTGCAACGGCAGCAGGTCGCGGAAGATGCCCGACAACGTGATGACCACGTCGACACGCGGATGCGTGAGTTCTTCGAGGGGCAGCAGTTCGGCGCCTGCGAGACGGCCGTAGCTGTCGAAGCGTGGGCGCGCGCCCATCAGCGACAGGACCTGCGCGATCGGACCGCCTTCGCTCTTCAGGTTGTCGGTGCCCCACAGCACCATCGCGATCGACTCGGGGAACGCATGGCCGTCCTCGACGTGACGGGCGAGCAGGCGATCGGCCTGCAGCACGCCGTCCTTGACCGCATAGGCGCTCGGGATGCGGAACGGGTCGAAGCCGTGCAGGTTGCGGCCGGTGGGCAGGATGCCCGGCGTGCGCAGCAGGTCGCCGCCCGGCGACGGGCGCAGGAAGCGGCCGTCGAGGGCCCGCAGAATCCCGTCGATTTCATGATCCTGGGACATCAATGCGTCGGAGGTCGCGAGCGATTGCATCACGCTCCGCATCGCTTCGGTCTGCTCCAGACCGCTCAGCGCGAGCGCTGCTTCGACGCCACGGCCATCGACCAGTGCTTCGATCGCCGCTCGGGTCGGCTTCAGTCCGTGGCCCGCATCGGCGCACGACAGCAGCAGATCGATGCGCTCGTCCGCGCTGGGCGCGGTGCCGACGACGTGCAGGCCGTACGGGATCAACGTGTATTCGACTTCGAGCAGTTCGTCGGACAGGCGCGCGATGCGGGTTTCGATGTCCGCGTCGATGTTGGACCACGGCTTGGCCGCGTCGGCGAGGGCGAGCTCGATGGCCTGCGTCTCGATCATCGTGGCGAGCGCCGTACGTTCCGTTGCGGCCTCGGGCTCCAGCGTGCGGTAGCGCTGCAGCGCGTCCTTGAGGTCGACGAGTCCCTTGTAGAGACCGGCCTGCGCCACCGGGGGCGTCAGATAGCTGATCAGCGTCGCGGCCGCGCGGCGCTTGGCGATCGTGCCTTCGGACGGGTTGTTGGCCGCGTAGAGATAGAGGTTCGGCAGGTCGCCGATCAGCCGGTCGGGCCAGCAGCCGTTGGACATGCCGGACTGCTTGCCGGGCATGAATTCGAGCGCGCCGTGCGTGCCGAAGTGCAGGACCGCGTGCGCGCCGAAGTCCTCGCGCAGCCAGCGATAGAACGCCGAGAACGCGTGGGTCGGTGCGAAGCCCTTCTCGTACAGCAGCCGCATCGGATCGCCTTCGTAGCCGAACGCGGGCTGGATGCCGACGAAGACGTTGCCGAAGATCGCACCGAGCACGAAGATGCTGCGGCCGTCACTCTGCTGCTTGCCGGGCGCCGGGCCCCACTGCGCCTCGATCTCCTTCAGGTGCTTCTCGCGACGCACGTGGTCGTCGGCCGGGATGCGCACGTGGACGTTGGCCATCGCGCCGTGACGCTCGGCATTGCCGACGATGAGCGCGTCGCGCAACGCGTCGACCGACGAGGGGACGTCGACCGTGTAGCCGGCGTTCTTCAACGCGACCAGCGTGTTGAACAGCGACTCGAAGACCGACAGGAACGCGGCCGTCCCGGTGGCGCCGGCGTTGGGCGGGAAGTTGAAGATCACGGCGGCGACCTTGCGCTGCGCGCGCTCCGAACGACGCAGGTCGATCAGCTTGCCGACCCGCGCAGCCAGGGCATCGGCCCGTTCGATGCACGTATGCATGTCGTGCGTATCGACCGTGTTCTCGAACGTGCAGCGATGCGCGCAGCCCGTGCACGCGATGCGGCTCGCGTTGCCGCGACCGCCGAACACCATCGAGCCGGTGGCGCCGTCGAGTTCGGGAATCGCGACCATCATCGTCGACTCGACCGGCAACAAACCGCGCGACGAGCCGCCCCACTGGTCGAGCGTCTGGAACTCGACCGGCGTGACGGCGACGTAAGGCACGTCGAGGCGTGCGAGCATCTCTTCGGCGGCCGACGCATCGTTGTAGGCGGGTCCGCCGACCAGCGAGAAGCCGGTCAGCGAGACCAGCGCGTCGATCGTCGGCTGTCCGTCGGCGAAGAAGAAGCGTTCGATGGCCGGACGCTGGTCGAGGCCGGTCGCGAACGCGGGGATCACGCGCAGGCCGCGGGCCTCGAGCGCGGTGATCACGCCGTTGTAGTGATCGGCGTTGCCGGCCAGCAGGTACGAACGCATCAACAGCAGGCCGACCGTGCCGCGCTTGCCGGTAGTAGCGACGAGCGGCAACGCGTCGAGCTGTTCGGTCATGCGACCTGTGGAGCCGCCGTCCATCTTCGGGTGGTAGAGGCCGACCTCCGGATACTCGACCGGCTCGCTGATCTTCGTGACACCGCGCAGGGTCTTGCGCGGGCCGTCGGCGTAGCGGTCCACGAGGAAGTGGACCATGTTCGCGAGGTTCGCTTCGGACCCCGCGAGCCAGTACTGCAACGTGAGGAAGTAGGCCCGCACGTCCTGCGCAGCGCCGGGAATGAAGCGCAGGATCTTCGGCAACATGCGCAGCGTCTTCATCTGCTGCGCGCCCGACGACGACGCCTTGCCGCCGGCCGCCGCGGGCTTGCCGCGCAGCCGCTTCAGGAAGGCCATCGCACCGGTGGCCGGCGCCGCCATGTCGAACTTGCCCATGCGCGTCAGCTTCGTGACTTCGGCCGCCGACATCGCGCAGACCATCGCGTCGCAATGATCGCGGCGCGCCTGCAGTGCCGGCAGGATCGGCAGGAAGTGCTCTTCCATGAACAGCATCGACGCGATGACGATGTCGCCGTGCGCGATGTCGTCGCGGCAGCGCTCGATCGCGACGGGGTCGTCGCTCCATTCGGCCGCGGCGTGGATGCTGAGCGACAGTCCGGGCATCGTCTTCACCAATGCCCGACGTGCGCGCTCGGCGGCGCTCGACAGGTGCCCGTCCATCGTGACGATGACGACGCGGACCGGTTGGGCTGCCGCGATCGTCGTCTCCGGCGCCGGTTCAGCGGCTGAAGTGCGCTTTGGCATCGTAGAGAGTCTCGATGGTGATCAGCGGCACGCGATGTTCGATCGCATAACGCTCGGTGTTGCGACGGGCCTTGCCGCGCACGAAGAACGGGATCTTCCGCAGCTCGTGCTCGGCGTCCGGCGCCCACGGCGTCGGGGTGGTGTCGGTGCAGGTCGCCGCGGCGTCCGGCGCGACGTCGGTTTCTTCGATGACCGCCATTTCCGTTGCCGATTCCGCTTCGTTCTCGCTCTCGCTCCGCGATGCGATGCTCGCGGCGCCACCCAGATGCGACGGCGCGGCATTCTCGTGAAACTCGAAGTCGCCCTTGAACATGCCGATCAGGTGTTCCTCGAGGCCCATCATCAGCGGATGGACCCACGTGTCGAACAGCACGTTGGCGCCTTCGAAGCCCATCTGCGGCGCGTAGCGGGCAGGGAAGTCCTGCACGTGCATCGGCGCCGAGATGACCGCGCACGGGATGCCCAGGCGCTTGGCGATGTGGCGTTCCATCTGTGTGCCGAGCATCAGCTCCGGCTGCAGTTCCGCGACGCGGGCCTCGACGTCGAGGTAGTCGTCGGTGATGAGGGCTTCGATGCCGTAGAGCTTCGCGGCCTCGCGGACGTCGCGCGCGAACTCGCGGCTGTAGGTGCCGAGACCGACCACGGTGAAGCCGAACTCGACCGTCGCGACGCGTGCGGCGGCGATAGCGTGCGTGGCATCGCCGAACACGAAGACGCGCTTGCCGGTGAGGTAGGTCGAGTCGACCGAACGCGCGTACCAGGGGGAGTGCGACGCCTCGTCGATCGCGTCGACCGGCACGTCGATGCCGGCGAGTTCGCAGACTTCGGCGATGAACTCGCGCGTGGCGATGTTGCCGATCGGAATGATCTTCGTCGCGGGCTGGCCGAAGTTGCGCTGCAGCCACGATGCGGCGAGTCCGGCGACCTCCGGGTAGAGCACGACGTTGAAGTCCGCGTCGCCGAGACGCGCGAGGTCGGCCGGCGTCGCGTTGGCCGGCGCGACCACCGAGATGTCGACACCGATGTGCATCAGCAGGCCGGTGATCTCGCGCACGTCGTCGCGATGACGGAAGCCCAGCGCCGTCGCGCCGAGGACGTTGCAGCGCGGACGACGATCGGCGGTACGCGTGGCACGTGGCGTTCCGGGCGCCGGCACCGAAGGGCCCGCCATCGCGCGGACCAGTTGATAGAACGTTTCGGCGGCGCCCCAGTTCTCCTTCTTCTGGTACGCCGGAAGTTCGAGCGCCACGACCGGGATCGGCAGGTCGAGAGCCTTCGCGAGACCCCCCGGATCGTCCTGGATCAGCTCGGCCGTGCAGGACGCGCCGACCAGCATCGCCTGCGGCTTGAACCGCGTGTACGCCTCGCGCGCGGCGTTCTTGAAGAGTTCGGCCGTGTCGCCGCCGAGGTCGCGCGCCTGGAAGGTCGTGTAGGTCACCGGCGGACGCCGCGGCAGCCGCTCGATCATCGTGAACAGCAGGTCGGCGTAGGTGTCGCCCTGCGGCGCGTGCAGCACGTAGTGCACGTCCCGCATCGCGGTCGCGACGCGCATCGCGCCGACGTGCGGCGGTCCTTCGTAGGTCCAGAGCGTGAGTTGCATGATCGGTTCGTGAGCGCGGTCGACGCGGTCGGTCAGGCGACGAGGCGCAGGTCTGCTTGCGCGGCGGTGTGCGGACGTGCGGCCAGACGATCGCGCCGATCGAGCGGCCGCGTGAACAGCGCGGCGAGGTCGCCGGCCTGGTCATAGCCCTGGATCGGCGTGAAGACGAGTTCGATGGCCCACTTCGTGGTCATGCCTTCGGCCTCGAGCGGGTTGGCCAGACCGAGGCCGCAGACGACCAGGTCGGGCGCCGCGGACCGGCAGCGATCGAGCTGGCGTTCCACGTCCTGGCCTTCCGAGAGTTGGGTGCCGGCCGGCAGCAGTGCGAGCTCGCTCGCCAGATGCTCGCGATGCAGGTAGGGCGTGCCGACTTCGACCAGCCGCATGTCGAGCTCGCGTGCCAGGAAACGCGCCAGCGGGATCTCGAGCTGCGAATCGGGAAAGAAGAAGATGCTCTTGCCGGCGAGCGTTGCGCGTTGCCGCGCGAGTGCGGTCGCGGCGCGGGCGCGGGGCGCGGCCGTGACGCGATCGAACGTCTCGGCATCGACGCCGAACGCGTCGGCCGCGGCACGCAGCCAAAGCGTCGTGCCTTCGGCCCCGAGCGGAAACGGCGCGGCGAGCCGCTCGGCGCCGCGTGCTTCGAGGAGGCGTCCGGTCTCGGCGAGGAACGGCTGCGCGAGCAGGAAGCGGGTCGCCGGTCCGACGACGGGCAGGCTGCGCGACAGCCGCGGCGGGAAGAAGGAGACCGGGATGTCGAGCGCACCGAACAGACGGGCGAACTGGTCTTCGACGACGTCGGCGAGCGTGCCGACGATCATCAGCGACGGCTTCGCCTGGTCGGTTTGCTTCGGCAGGTCGGGCACCAGCGCGGCGAGGCACGCGTCCTCGCCCTGCGTGAACGTGGTCTCGATGCCGCTGCCCGAATAGTTGAGAATCTTGACGCGGGGCAGGTAGGCCTGCGACAGCCGTTCGGCCGCGCGCGACAGGTCGAGCTTGATGACTTCCGACGGGCACGAGCCGACGAGAAACAGCGTGCGGATGTCGGGCCGGCGCTCGAGCAGCCGGTTGACGACGCGATCGAGTTCCTCGTGGACGTCGGCGAGGCCGGCCAGATCGCGCTCGTCGATGATCGCGGTCGCGAACCGCGGCTCCGCGAAGATCATCACGCCGGCGGCTGACTGGATCAGGTGTGCGCAGGTGCGTGACCCCACGACGAGGAAGAACGCGTCCTGCATCTTGCGATGCAGCCAGATGATGCCGGTCAGGCCGCAGAACACCTCGCGCTGGCCGCGCTCGCGCAGGACCGGCACGTCGTTGCACGCAGGCGCCGCCACGATCGGCGGAATGCGGGACGAAGTCACCGACGACACGGCGCTCATGCGGCCCACTCCGCCCACGTTTCGTATTCCGCCGCGGACTCTTCCTGCGGGGTCGGGCGAATGCCGCCGCGCCGTGCCATGCGCAGCTTGACGATGAACTGGGCCGCGTTGATGGCGTAGGTCGCGTAGGCGGTCAACGCCAGCAGCATCAACGCGCGATCGCCCAGCAGGCCGAAGCCGAGGGCGATCAGGTAGGCCGTGTGCAGCGTCAGCACCAGCATGCTGAACACGTCTTCCCAGAAGAACATCGGCGCGAACAGGTAGCGACCGAAGACGACCTTCTCCCAGATGCAGCCGGTGATCATGATGGCGTAGAGCGCGAGCGTCTTGACGACCACCGAGGCGGCGGCGGCGCTATGGCCCTGGCCGGTGACGAGGAAGCGCACGACGAGCACCAGGCTGATCGCGAAGATCAGGAACTGGATCGGGGCGAGCACGCCTTGCACGAGCGTCCATGGCGTCGCGTCGCGACGGGCACGCTCGGCGGCGGTGTAGAGCGCGAACGGCGCGCGGGCAGCAGACGCGGATGGGCCGCTGTTGACCAATGTTGCAGCTTCGGACAGGGACGCGACGGCATTCGGCATGGAGCCAATCTATCCCTCGACCCCAAGCGTGTCAACTAAATTAGACGTAAACAAAAATTGACGTTTACAAAATGCCAGGACCGGTTTCTAATCCATTCACCGCGATCCGAGACTGTTTGACGGATGCGGCTCTCAGAGTTTGTCTGACAGCCGATTTCCAGGCCTTGCCGAACGTGGAGAGAATCTCTGTAGAGATCCGCAGTTTTTGGGAACGACGTGCTTTGCCTTCGGACGGCGCCAGGAGCTTCTGGCGCGCGGTAGCCCGGCAGCCAGGTGGGCCGCTCCTCATCATGGGGTGAGACATCGATGAGAGCAACAATGGATACCCTCGACATCGTCGAGCTAATCGAGAAGAAGAAGAACGGCCACGCACTCGCGACGGTTGCGAAACAGAAGGACACTTTGCCGCGAGGGCTGGTTCGCGCCCCGCGGGAAAAGTGGTGTAGCAGCCTCGACCCGCAGAGCCTCCAGTGCCTGCTCGCCATCCTCGAGAACAGTGTCATACCCCAGTTGATCGGCGGGTATTCGCCAGCGGCCGTCACGCCATTGCCGCCCTGCGACGCGCTGGGTTGATCGCAACCGGGTCGAGCCCGGTTTTTTAGTCGCACTTTGGTCTGGGTCATTTCCTTGACGCCACGCGCTTGTGCGCTGGGAATTTCTCGCGACAACCGCCTGTTACAGCAAGTCGAGGCTCTTTTATCGAACCTTGCGACACACGGTTGACGTGTCAAGTGACCGTTACACCAAGGTCTGTCAATTTTGGATGACACTTGCCCGCGGGCGTGGCAAGATGGCGACGTCGAAACCCATGGCGCGCCCGAGCTCATCCGCATGGCCCCCAAAAGCCCTCCTTCCGCGCCCGACGCGGCGCGAAAGTCCAGGAAGACGGTGGTCGCCGAGCGCGTCGCCGTGGAGATGGAGGTGGATGCGCAGAACCGGCTGATCGAGGCGCAGGCGAGTCTGGATCGGGACTACATCCGGCTGCGCGAACTCGAAACGCGCTTTCAATATCTCCTGCAGTCGTCGACCGATGGCGTGATGATGGTCTCCGCGGCGGACCGCCGCGTATACGAGGTCAACGATGCTGCCTGCCAACGTCTGCAACAACGGCGGGAGCAGTTGATCGGTACATCGATCGTGACGCTGTTCGGCGCGGACGGCGGCATGCGTCTGGCGGCGCGACTGGATGCGTTGTTGGCGGGGTCCGGTGCCGAAGCCGTGCTGCTGCCCCTTGCGGATGGCTCGCGTGCGACGGTGACGCTCGCGCTGTTCAGGCAGGACGGCGAACCCGTCTTCCTGCTGCGTCTCGACAGTTCGCAGCGCCTGCGCAATGCGGCTCGCGAGACCCCGGTGGCATCCCCGCTCGCGGACTACGCGCTGGCTGCGACCGATGCGATCGTGCTCACCGATCGCACGGGTCTGATCGTCGAGACCAATGCCGCATTCCTGGAACTGATCCAGGTCGCCACCGAAAAACAGGTGCACGGCGTGTCGCTGGGGCGCTGGCTCGGGCGAACCAGCGTGGATCTCGGCGTGTTGATCACCAACCTGCGGCAACGGGGATCGATCAAGTTGTTCGCCACGCACCTGCGCACCGAGTTCGGATCGTCGTCGGACGTCGAGATTTCAGCGGTGTCGGTCGGTGCCGGCGCCGACGCCTGCCTCGGCTTCACGATCCGCGATGTGGGCCGTCGGTTGATGATGGCGACCGGGCCACGCAACGACATCGCGAAGTCCGTCGATCAGATGACCGAACTGGTCGGACGCGTGCCCATGAAGGACATCGTCAACAACACGGCCGGCCTGATCGAGCAGATGTGCATCAAGGCCGCACTCGAATTGACGCGGGGCAACCGCGCCGCCGCTGCCGATTTGCTCGGCATCTCGCGTCAGAGCCTCTATGTCAAGTTGCGTCGCTACGAGCTGCTCGACGGTGACGCCGATACGGACGCCGGCAGCGAGTGATCGGCCGGCGTCAGGCCTGACATCTCGACGTCACACCGCGTCGCGTGCGGCGAGCTTGCCGAAGGCGGCGAGGATATTCGGAACCTTGTCCGCATTGAGATGCAGGTCGTCCAGCAGCAGCGGGTCCGCCACCACGAAACCTTCGACGACCGGCTCGTGCTGCCGGGAGCGATGCGCGAACTGCATGCTCCAGCCGGCGAACAACCGAGTCGGGATCTGCTGATCGACCAGGACCTGCACGTCGGTATGCCGTGGATCGGCGCGGATGGCGTTCCATACGCGGCCCAACTGCTCGTCCCGACCCTCGATCCATTGATAGAAGAAGCCGCGATCGTAGAGCACGATCCCGGAGATGCCCAGTTTCGCGTTGTTCTCGCGCGCATGAGCGAGCAGGTAGAACAGGTCGATGTCCGAGAAGACCTCGACCGAACGACTGCGATAGACGATCGCGGACAGGTTGGAAGTCGGGACGTCCGTGTTCATTTGGCCGGCCTGCTGGTGGTAGGAGAGAGGATTCACGAGTTTTTTCTTGGCCGGTTAGCGAAATCCGAGCTATCGACCGATTCGATAACGCGCTGTTCATGTGTCAATTTACATTGACACTCAGGAATGTCAATAAATATAATCAACTCATGAGCCGTCCCCAACTTTCAGCGGTGACCGAATTGTTCAAACCGGTCACCTGGTTTCCTCCGATGTGGGCCTTCGCCTGCGGCGTCGTCGCCTCGGGATTGCCCATCGCGGACCGCTGGATGGTCGCGCTGGTCGGGCTGCTGCTCGCCGGCCCGCTGGTCTGCGCGACGAGCCAGGCCGTCAACGACTGGTTCGACCGGGACGTCGACGCGATCAACGAACCGCAGCGGCCCATCCCGTCCGGTCGCATGCCGGGCCGCTGGGGCATCGGCATCGCCATCGCGTGGACCGTCGTGTCGTTGCTGGTCGCCGTGGTCCTCGGCCCGTGGGGCTTCCTCGCCGCGGCGCTCGGCCTCCTGCTGGCGTGGATGTACAGCGCGCCGCCGACGCGCCTGAAGAAGAACGGCTGGTGGGGCAATTCGGCCTGCGCTCTCTGCTACGAGGGGCTCGCGTGGATCACCGGCGCTGCCGTGATGACGGCGGGTGCGATGCCGGAGCTGCGCAGCATCGCGCTGGCGTTGCTCTACAGCACCGGCGCGCACGGCATCATGACCCTCAACGATTTCAAGTCGGTACGCGGCGATCGTGAGATGGGCATCGGTTCGTTGCCGGTCCGGCTCGGCATCGATCGCGCCGCTTTCGTCGCCTGCCTGATCATGGCCGCGCCGCAGGTGCTGGTGATCGGGCTGCTGCTGTCGTGGGGCCGACCGTTTCACGCGATCGCGATCGTGGTGCTCCTCGCGCTTCAGATCCAGATGATGCGGCGCTTCCTGGCGCAGCCCATTGAACGGGCACTGTGGTACAGCGGGTTCGGCGTGCCGCTCTACGTCGGCGGGATGCTGATCAGCGCGTTCGCGCTGCGCGGACTGGGAGGCGTCGGTGGCTGATCCCGCGGAACGATCGTTCGGCTGGTGGTCCGTCGTCCGTCTCGGGCTTGTGCAGGCGTGCATCGGTTCGGTGGTCGTCCTGACGACCGCGACGCTCAACCGCATCATGGTCGTCGAACTCGCGCTGCCCGCGTTGCTGCCGGGGTTGCTGGTCGCGCTGCATTACCTCGTGCAGGTCCTGCGGCCGCGGATGGGTCACGGTTCCGACGTCGGCGGGCGACGCACGCCGTGGATCATGGGCGGCATGGGCGTCCTCGCGACCGGCGGGGTCGTCGCGGCTTACGGCGTCTCGATCATGGCGGCCGAACGAAGCGCGGGCATCGCGGCCGCGTTCGTCGGCTTCGCGATGATCGGGGTCGGGGTGAGCGCGAGCGGCACGTCCCTTTTGGCGTTGCTGGCCAAGCGGGTCGACGCCCCCCGTCGCGCCAGCGCCGCGACGATCGTGTGGCTGATGATGATCGTCGGCTTCGCGGTCACCGCCGGCATCGCCGGCCGCATGCTCGATCCGTATACGCCGACGCGGCTGCTGATGGTCTCGGGCTCTGTCTCGGCGACGGTCGTCGTCGTCACGCTGATCGCGCTGTTCCGGCTCGAGGGCCGACCCGCGGCGGCGTCGGGCGTGGTCGCGGCGACGCCGAAGGGCTCGTTCCGCGACGCGTTGTCGCAGGTGTGGCGCGAGGCCGAGGCACGCCGTTTCACGATCTTCATCTTCGTGTCGATGCTGGCCTACAGCGCGCAGGACCTGATCCTCGAACCGTTCGCCGGCACGGTGTTCGGCTTCACGCCCGGCGAGTCGACGTCGCTGTCCGGCACGCAGCACGGCGGCGTGCTGGTCGGCATGCTGCTCGCGACGCTGGCCGGCCGCCGCGTGCGCGGCCGTTCGACGGGGTCGCTGCAGCGCTGGACCATCGTCGGCTGCACGCTGTCCGCCTGCGCGCTGGTCGGCCTCGTCGCGGCGAGCCTGATCGGGCCGGGCTGGCCATTCAAGGCGACGGTCCTTTTGCTGGGCGCGGCCAACGGCCTCTTCTCGATCGCGGCGATCGGTTCGATGATGCGACTCGCGACGCAGGGCCGTGATGCCCGCGAAGGCATGCGGATGGGCCTGTGGGGCGGCGCGCAGGCGATCGCCTTCGGTCTCGGCGGCCTGGTCGGCACCGGCGCCAGCGATCTCGCGCGCTGGTTGCTCGGCGCACCGGAACTCTCGTATGCGTGCGTCTTCGCGTTCGAAGGTTTGTTGTTCCTGGCGGCGGCGTGGCTGGCCGCGGGCATCGGCAAGCAGGCTTCGTCCGAAGCACACGCACGGCCTTCGACACCGTCGCTCGGCCCCTCAAGAACCGCCACGGCCTGACAGCCTCACGTACAAGGAAACCCATGGACACTCTCGAACGTTTCGACGTCGTCGTGATCGGCGGCGGACCGGCCGGCGCCACCGCCGCCAACGACCTCGCCCGCAAGGGGCGCTCGGTCCTCCTGCTCGATCGCGCCGGTCGCATCAAGCCGTGCGGCGGCGCCATCCCGCCACGGCTGATCAAGGACTTCGCGATTCCCGACGCGCTGCTGGTGGCGCGTGCCCGGTCGGCGCGGATGGTCTCGCCGAAGGACGAGAAGGTCGACATCCCCATCAACGGGGGCTTCGTCGGCATGGTCGATCGCGAGCACTTCGACGAGTGGCTGCGCGAGCGGGCCGAAACCGGTGGCGCCGTGCGCCGCACCGGCACGTTCGACGACATCGTCGCGGAGGCGGACGGCGGCAGCGTCGTCTCGTACAAGACGCGGGATGCCGCGACCGGACACGAAATCATGGCGCGTGTGCGCACGCGCTCGATCATCGGCGCCGACGGCGCGCGCTCGAAGGTCGCGCGTGCGGCGGGCGTCAAGCACGCCGAGAAGACCCGCTACGTCTTCGCGTATCACGAGATCGTCCGCGCGCCGGCCGTCAAGCCGGCGGATTACGACGCCACGCGCTGCGATGTGGTCTATCGCGGCAGCCTGTCGCCCGATTTCTACGGCTGGGTCTTCCCGCACGGCGACACGCTGAGCATCGGCACCGGCAGCGCGGACAAGG
Organism: Beijerinckiaceae bacterium; assembly: GCA_964657795.1. GTDB lineage: Bacteria > Pseudomonadota > Gammaproteobacteria > Burkholderiales > Burkholderiaceae_D > CAHJXF01. The sequence goes on along the minus strand of CAZZWS010000064.1, from coordinate 2,734 downwards.
GCTTCTCGTTGCGCACCGCGGTCGGCACGTTGCGCGAGGCGGCGGGCCTCGGCGACGCCGAGACCATCCGCCGCGAAGGCGCACCGATCCCGATGAAGCCGCTGGCGCACTGGGACAACGGCCGCGAGACCGTGCTGGCCGGTGACGCCGCGGGTGTCGTGGCGCCGGCGTCCGGCGAGGGCATCTACTACGCGATGGTCGGCGGGCGCTTCGCAGCGGAGAGCGTCGAGGCGCTGCTGGCGACGGGCAACGTCCGTTCGCTGAAGCTCGCCCGCAAGCGCTTCATGCGCGCGCACGGCAAGGTGTTCTTCGTGCTCGGCATCATGCAGCGCTTCTGGTACTCGAGCGACAAGCGCCGCGAACGCTTCGTGTCGATCTGCAAGGACAAGGACGTGCAGCAGCTCACGTTCGACGCCTACATGAACAAGGAACTGGTCCGGTCGCAGCCGATGGCGCATGTGCGGATCTTCTTCAAGGACGTGGCGCACCTGCTCGGCATGGCCCGGGTTTGAGCGAAAGCCCGCGCCCGGCGCTGCGACGCGGCCGCAGCCGATGACCGGGCGCTGGAAACCGGTCGCGATCGCGATCGGCGCCGCGCTCGCGGTCGGTCTGCTCGGCGGCCTGGCGACCGACATCGGCCCGTGGTATCGCCACCTGGTCAAGCCGTCGTGGCAGCCGCCCGACTGGCTGTTCGGGCCGGTCTGGACCACGATCTACACGCTGGCCGTGATCGCGGCTGTGCGCACTTGGCGACGAGCGACCTCGACGTCCCGGCGCGAATGGATGATCGCGCTGTTCGCGGCCAACGCCTTCGTCAACGTGTTGTGGAGCCTGCTGTTCTTCCGGATGCAGCGGCCGGACTGGGCGCTGCTCGACGTCGGCGTGCTGTGGTCGTCGATCCTTGCGCTGGCGATCCTCGTCGGACGCGTCGATCGGCTCGGCGGCCTCCTACTATCGCCTTATCTGGCGTGGGTCAGCTTCGCATCGTTCCTCAATCTGACGATCGTGGAACTGAACGCGCCTTTCCCCGGACGCTGACGCAGCCGATGAACGTCGTCACGCTCGTCGACCTGGTGCTCGCGGTCCTCGTCATCGAAGTGCTCTTCCTGGCGTGGATCACCCGACGTTCACCGCGTTGGCCACGTTTCGGTGCTTTGCTACCCAATCTCGGCGCCGGCCTGTGTCTCGTCCTCGCGGTCCGCAGCGTCGCGGAGAACGGACCGCTGCTCGTGATCGGTGGGCTGCTCGCCGCCGCGGGGCTCTGCCACGTCGCCGATCTCGTGAGCCGACTGAAGCGCTGACGCCCGCAGCTCAACGATTGTCGGTCGACGACGGCACGTCGTTCGGCGTGCCGATCCGCTCCGTGTCCTGCACGCCCGATTCCACGTCCTCGTGCGCCTGCAGGATCGCCTTCCGGTGTGATCGTGCTGGGGGTTGCCGCCCTGCGTTCCAGCTTCGTCGCCCGCCTTCTCGTCGCGATCGGACGGTAAATGGGCGTCGCGGTCCGAAGGGGCGGCCGCAGGCGAGGCGGCGGTGGGTTCAATTGTTCGATCGGGCATGGCGGTTTCCTGGTGTGATTTCGCGACGTCGGATCCTGACGCGCCCTCAAGATTCCTACAACGGTGGCCCGGCCACGCGGTCGGCAAGATCGGGCGTCGCGGCAGGCGCACCGCCTGTGGATAAAAATGTTCACAACCCACTTTGACTGGCGCTGGTAAGCCTTTCTTTCAATGGGAAAAAGCCAATATTTGCTCCGTGACGTGTCGCGCAAGTGCTTGTTCTGACAATCTTTTTCACCAGTTTATCTTGACGTTGCTCCAGGGCGACCATACAGTGGGTCGGCGTGTGGAAAAGTGGGAATTCAGGGATAATCCATTCAGATCCACGACACGCCCGCAAAGGTCGATCCCCGGTGTATCAAGGCGCTTCACAACTCAATCTCGATGGAAAGGGCCGGATGACCGTCCCCACAAGGCATCGTGACGCGCTCAATCTGCAAAGTGAGGGCCGACTCACGTGGACACGGCATCCGCACGGCTGCCTACTCCTGTTCCCCCGCCCGGTGTGGGAAGCGCGTCGCGAAGAGATCGCCGTCTGGCCGATGTCCGCCCGTCCCTGGCAGCGCATCTTTCTCGGCAACGCCGTCGACGTCGACATGGACAACGCGGGACGGGTGCTGATTTCACCCGAACTTCGCACGGCCACCGCACTGAAACCCGACTCGAAGGTCATGCTGCTCGGGCTCGGGTCGCATTTCGAAGTGTGGGAAATGGCCGCGCACGAAAAAAACGAGGCCGAAACGCTGGCTGCCGGGCTGCCGCCGGAACTCGCTTCGTTCAGCTTCTGATCCGATGGACCCGCGCATTCCTGTATCCGCCGCCTCGCCCCGGTGCGACGTTCTCCATGCTCATTCCGCGCCCCTGAACCCGTGGCCACTCCTTTCGTGCATCGCACCGTCCTGCTCGACGAAGCCGTCGCCGGCCTCGCCATCGACGGCCCGCGTCGCGACGGACGCTATGTCGACGGCACGTTCGGTCGCGGGGGACACAGCGCGCGCATCCTCGAACGCCTCTCCGAACGCGGGCGATTGCTCGCCTTCGACCGCGATCCCGAGGCGGTCGCAGCGGCCGCACGGTTCGACGATGCCCGGTTCGCGATCGTCCATCAGCCGTTCACCACGCTGCGTGACGAAGTCGAAGCGCGGGGCTGGAAATCGGTCGATGGAGGCGCGGTC